>CALLLI010000307.1 GCA_938082635.1 uncultured Verrucomicrobiales bacterium | reverse complement strand
GCTGGCAGCTCGAAACACTAATAAGACGCGGTTACGGACTGATCACTGCCTATTGTAGCGATATCGATCCAGACAACTACCAACACGACTTCACCGATGGCGTGCATCCCCTCTTCTATAAAGAAGGCCAGACACAACCGGCCGACGACGAATGGGGCGCAATCGGAGCTTGGGCCTGGGGCCTATCGACCATGCGAGATTGGTTAGGCAAACAAACCGGCATCGAGATCGATGCGAAACGCATTGCCGTCATTGGCCACTCGAGATTGGGAAAGACCGCTCTGTGGGCCGGCGCTCAGGACGAGAACTTCGCCATGGTCATCAGCAACAACTCGGGTTGTGGCGGAGCCGCTCTTTACCGGCGTTGCTATGGCGAACGGATACACCACATGCTAAAACCCGTAGGCTATTGGTTCTGTCGAAATCACGCCACCTATGCCAAACGCGAAGCCGAACTTCCCCTGGATCAACACATGCTCATGGCGCTCGTCGCTCCACGCCCACTCTATGTGGCAAGTGCAGAAGAGGATCGCTGGGCCGATCCCAAAGGCGAATTTCTTGCCGCGAAGCACGCCTCACCAGCCTATGAGTGGCTTGGCAAAGAAGGCCTGTCCGGGAAAGAAATGCCTAAGATCAACGAACCGATCGCTAACCACGTCGGCTACCACGTTCGCTCCGGAGCCCATGATGTGACTCTATTCGATTGGAAAAGGTACTTGGACTTCGCCGACAAGCATCTCGCGAAGTGAAGCTAGATCGCCTCATCAGCCAGCACCTTCAGTGCGGACAGAAAGCCGCACGAGCCCAGCTGCGATCTAGTTTGGTCACCGTGAATGGGCGCATCGAATCTGATGGCAGCACGTTGATTCAGCGTTTCGACCACGTTCGGTTGGGCCAGGATGACATCCAGGCCCTCACACCACGCTATCTCGCCCTGAACAAACCGCGTGGCTATGTGAGCACCACCACGGATCCAGAGCATCCCACGGTGATCGCCCTTATCGACGAACCTTGGGCTGATGAACTGCATCTTGCCGGTCGACTCGACCGCTTTACGACCGGCCTCGTGATTCTGACCAATGACAGCCGTTTCTCTGAGGCCCTGACACAGCCGGAATCTAAGATCCCCAAAGTCTATCATGTACAAACGGACATTCCCATCACCCAGGAAGCCGTCACTGCATTTAAAGCAGGCATACCATTTGCCAAAGAAGGCATTCGAACTCAGCCCGCCCAGGTTCAGTGGTCAGAGGAACAGTCGCCATGCTCTTGCATACTAACAATCTTCGAGGGCAAACATCACCAAGTAAAGCGCATGTTCGCCCGATTCGACATCAAGGTGACCAGCCTCCATCGCGAAGCCGTTGGCCCGATCTCGTTGAGTACGTTGGGAGAGGGCAAATATCGTGCTATCTCAGACGACGTCGTCCACTCGGTCCTAGAGTCGCCCCTTTTTTCGAAAGGGAGCGCATCGCTGCTCGATCTTGGAGAGATCGGCGACAATGACAGTCAACACCTGCACTAGTTCCAACGCGCGCTCACCTCTTGTATCCAGTGGCGGGCAATCAACTCGTGACCTTGCGGCAACGGATGCACCCCATCCCAAAGCCAATGCTCCGGACTGACCTTTGCTTCGGCCAGATCAAAGACCTCCTGCATCTTGACATGAACAGCATCAAACTCCTTGGCCAGCCGAGCCACAATCGCCCCCATCTTGTCCACATCGGCACGCCACTTTGTCCATTGAGCTTCATCCTTCAGTCTACCTGATCGGAGAACAAAGGGATCGAGCAAGACAAGCCGAAGATCCGCGTTTGCTTTCCGGCTTTGTGTAAGAATCGCCCGGTAATCGGCCTCATAAGAATCAATGCCGCCACCACGGCTAACATTATTCACCCCGATGAGCACGCTGAGAAGATCTGGCTTCATATCAATGGCGTCTTTCTGCCAGCGAGCCTTCAAGTCTTCCACCGTATTCCCACTCTTACCTCGATTGTAAACATCTAACGCCGCTTCCGGCATGTCGACGCCCAGCCGCGAAGCAATCAGATAGACGTAGCTATGACCTAGGTAGTGATTGCGATCCTTCTCATTGCGCCCCCAGTTCATGTCGGTGATGGAATCGCCCTGAAAGAGCAATCTACTACCCTTGGGAAACGAGGGCAGACGATAGCCATAGCCGTCAACAGCAAGTGGTCCGGGCGGCTCTGGCGTTTGAGCTACTACCGTGGCTGCAACACCACCGAGAGCACCGACTTTGAGGAAGTTTCTACGATCTAACATGAATCAAGAAAGAATATCGTTCACCACACGAGAGGGTTCCACGCCGGTCAGTTTGTAGTCCAATCCCTGGAATCGATGCGTGAAGCGTTCGTGATCCACTCCTAACAGATGCAAAGCCGTGGCATGCAGGTCGCGCACATGCACCGGATCTTTCGCCACATTGTAACTAAAGTCATCCGTTGCCCCATACGTCATACCGGGCTGCACACCACCACCAGCCATCCACAGAGTGAAACACCGCGGATGATGATCGCGGCCGCCCTCCGGGCTATCCCACTTTCCCTGCCCAGCAACGCCGCGCCCAAATTCTCCACCCCAGATCACCAACGTGTCCTCTAACAACCCGCGTTCTTTCAGGTCCATGACTAGAGCCGCACTCGGCTGATCCGTGTCTCTACAGCGCGCCGTGCACCAACTGCTCAGCCGACTGTGATGATCCCAGTCTGGATGAAAGAGTTGTACGAACGGCACCCCCCGCTCAGCCAATCGTCGAGCCAAGATGCAGTTCGCCGCATAACTGCCCGGCCGACGGGAATCCGGCCCATACATTTCGAACACAGACTCCGGTTCATCGCTGAGATCATTCAATTCAGGCACACTGGTTTGCATGCGATGGGCCATTTCATACTGCCGAATGCGTGTTCGAATTTCAGGATCGCCTGTCTCCTCCCAACGCATGGCGTTCAGCTCTCCAAGCCCCGAGATCATGCCACGCCTGAGCTCCGGCGGCAGCCCTTCAGGATCGCGAAGATAGAGCACAGGATCTTTAGCATTGCGCAGTTTCACCCCTTGGTGTTGCGATGGCAGGAATCCACTTCCCCAGTAGTGATCATACAGCGGCTGATCACTCCCACGCTTCATCTTAGAAATGAGCACCAGGTACTCTGGCAAGTCTTTGTTCGGACTACCAAGTCCATAACTCGACCACGCTCCCATACTCGGACGACCCGGAATCTGATGGCCCGTGAGAAACTTCGTCATCGCTGGCGCGTGATTGATCTGGTCCGTCGTCATCGACTTGATGAAGCAAAGCTCATCAGCCACGCGCCCTAGATGCGGAAGCCACTCACTGATGGTGGCACCGCTTTGCCCATGACGTTGGAACTGCGTCTTCCCAGGCATGATGAGCTGCTCCTGATTCGCCGTCATCGTGGTCAACCGCTGGCCTTGTCGCACACTGTCAGGTAACTCTTTGCCTGCCCACCGCTGCAAGCCTGGCTTGTGGTCGAACAACTCGATCTGCGAAGGCCCACCAGACTGGGTGAGAAAGATGACCCGCTTCGCTTTCGGCGCCCAGTGTGATCCCGCCAACGACGCTGCCGTCGCCTGCTCGCGCCCTAGCAAGCCCGCCAAAGCAACAGCGCCAAGATTCACGCCCGTTTGCTGGAGAAAGAGTCTACGTGTCAGTTCACTCATGAGTCATCGCTTCATCAAGGTTCAGGAGCATGCTAGCCACCATCATGCGCGCTGCGAGCGTCGCATCCGCCCGCCCCGGCTGTTGGCCAACGGTCGTCAGTTGCCTGGCTGCAGCCGCATCCCGCTCGTAGACAGCGAAGGCGCGTAAGTACTCCCGCGCGAACACCACGCTCTCTTTCTCTGCCAATGAGCGACCCAGCACTTGCCGAGCGAGCCCCTGAATCGATGTCACGGATTCCGCGAGAGCACGAGACGATTCTAGCATCGTGACATCATTGAGCAGGGTCAGCGCATGCAGCGGCGTGTTTGTCCGCCGCATGCCCACCTCACACACGCGACGCTGAGCACTATCGAAGAGGAATGTCGGGGCTGCCGTTCTCCGCCAATAGGCATACAACGTGCGCCGATACTGCGCTGAGCCAATACTCGGCTCATAGGAGAAACGTCCCATGAACATCTCTGCCCAGACGCCCTCTGGCTGATAGGGCTTCACAGGTGGCCCTCCCAGCATGGGATGAAGCAAGCCAGACACCTGCAACGCCGCGTCCCGAATCATCCACGCAGGCAGTCGATAACGATTGGTCCGACCTAACAAGAGATTCTTCGGATCGCGCTCTAACACCTCTTCAGAAACCACGCTCGACTGCTGGTAGGTCTTGCTCGTGACCATCAGCCGCAACATGTGTCTGACATTCCATCCACTCTCCAAGAACTCCACCGCCAACCAATCGAGCAACTCGGGATGGGTTGGTTGATCGCCTTGCAGGCCAAAGTCTTCTGGAGTGCGGACCAAACCGGCTCCAAACATCATCTGCCACAGGTGATTGACCACCACACGCGCCGTGAGCGGGTTTTCAGGAGAAACTAACCACTGTGCCAAATCCAAACGTGACGGAGCCTCCCGTTGCCAGGGAAGCACGGCAGGAAGGAACTCTCGTTGAACCACAGCACCCTTGGCATCCCAGACACCACGCTCCAAGATGTGGGTCTTTCGACTCTCTTTGCGTTCTGACAACACCATCACATTAAGATCGCCCGCCGCTTTCTTTGCTTGATCGCGCTGTTTCCGGGCCTGTGCATGCCGACGCTTCGCCTTCTGATAGGCAAGATCATCCACAAGATACTGCTGGAACAAACGCTCTCGCAGACTCTTGTCAGGATCCCCAGGGATTCTCGCAAGGGCTTCGAACGGAGCCTCATCTAAAGAACGGACCGTTTCTCCCGCTTGATCCGTCATCCACAAGCGAAACTTTCCAATGTTCCCATCCCCTTCGGTAGAGCGATGATAAAGCACCACAATCAATTCCTCGTCAGGCTCAACCTCAAGAGGCTCCGCTAAAGCAAAGACCGCCGTCTGTAGAGCTCCGACTCCTGTCGTCGTCCACCCATTCCTCGGATCATCGTTCAGCACATCCTTTACATTGCCATAGTTTCGGCCTTTAGCTCCTTTCTCCGAACTAGCCACCGCCGAGTTCATCTCCAGATCGCGTACCTGGGATTGACCCCGCTTGCGGAGGAGCAGTTTGACGTTTGTCAGGACAAACTCTCCGCTAGCGCCCCGCGAAAGGTTGCCTCCGTCTAGCGGTAGCACCTCCAACTTCCATCCCGTCAGGCGATTGAGCCCCTCCGGTAAACTCACCGTGATCCTATAGTCGTCCTGAATCGGATTCGGCCCGACGACCGTGACCGAACCCTCCGCGTCCGCCACAAACTCGGACCCCTCGGCTGAGACAAGCCCATTCGAGCTCACCGGCGCCCACGCCTCGTAGTCCTCAGAAAGCGTCGCGCGGATCTTCGGCAACCATGATTCAAAGTCACGCTGAGCAGTAGCCTTCGACTCCGACTCCACTTCTTTGCAGGACGCGACGAGAGCCTCCATCTCCTCCACCGCAGGCTTCGCTTTCGGAGACTGGTACTTCAGATAGGGCTTGGCACCGCCTCCCGCCTTACCGTCTTCATCAATGCTATCGAAGAAGGCGAACAAACTGTAGTAGTCCTCGTGAGAAATGGGATCGAATTTGTGACTATGACACTGTGTGCATCCCAGGGTCAGTCCTAACCAAACGGTTCCTGTCGTATTCACCCGATCGATCACGTAGTCGATCCGAGACTCTTCCGGCAAACGACCACCTTCCCCGTTCGTCATGTGATTCCGATGAAAGCAGGTGGCCAGAATCTGTTCCTGTGTGGCTTCAGGAAGTAAGTCGCCGGCAAACTGCTCAATGGTAAACCGATCAAACGGCATGTTCGCATTGAACGCATCCACAACCCAATCCCGCCAAGGCCAATTCGAGCGCTCCGCGTCCGCTTGGTAGCCATCCGTATCCGCATAGCGCGCGGCATCCAGCCACCACATCGCGAGTCGCTCTCCATGATGCGGCGACTCTAGCAAGTCGTCTACCATGGCGCCCCACGTGGATTCCGTGTCCATCGTTGCCGGAGGCAATCCAGTCAGATCGAACGACACCCGACGACGTAGCGTGTGCGCTTCCGCTGCTGGAGACAACGTCAGCCCCTCCTTCCGCAAGCGCTCCATCACAAAGGCATCAATAGGATGCTCGCCATCTGGCACCGTCGGCCGGATTGGTTTCTCGAAGGCCCAGTGCTTCTCCCATGGTGCCCCTTCCGAGATCCAGCGCTCCACCAAGGACAGCTCCTCTGCACTCAGGGGATCGCGATGAGAATCCGGAGGCGGCATTTGCTCATCAGAATCTTGCGTCGAGAGCCGATGCATCAATTCTCCGGACCCAATCAACTCTCGAACGGAACCCTGTTCGTCCAATCGCAACTCCGCTTTGCGATGCCCCTCGTCAGGACCGTGACAGTGGAAACAGCGGTCCGAGAGTATGGGCAAGATCTCGCGGCTAAACCGAACGGCTTCACCCCAAGCAGCTTCAGAAACGAAGAGCGTGGAGATCAGGACAATCCGCCAGGTCAAAGACATTCCGAAGTGTCGCCAATCGTGACTAAACTTCAAGCTTTCCCGCCACCTTGCCTGACACGCAAGCATCTCTCGATGGCCGAATCCACCGGTGCCTCGATCAAGAGATCCGCATCAGTCACAGGATGGATAAATCGCAAACTCTTCGCCTGGAGCAACATTCTCGTTCCCGTGCCTAACTCTGCTCCAAGCGCATCGCAATGATCTTCGTCCGCGTAACGATAATCCCCGACGATGGGATGCCCCGCATGGAGAAGATGTCGCCGTATCTGATGAAATCGCCCAGTCTTGGGTCGCGCCTCGATCAGGGCCAGATCTCCATCAAGACGTTCCAAGATTCGAAACGACGTCTCCGCCGAACGAATGACGGCGCCTTCCTCTTTCTGAATGGGCTCTTCACACACCCACATGTCGCGATCTGGAGTTCCATTCACCACAGCCCAATACAACTTCGCCACCTCACGCTTCTCGAAAGCTTTGTTCAGTCGCTGAGCTGCGCTCTTCTCCGTCGCAAACAGAAGCACGCCGGAAGTCGGACGATCCAACCGGTGAATGAGGTGCACCCGCTGTCCGATCTGATCACGCAAGATCTTCATTGTCACTTCATCTCCTTCTTGAGGCACCTGCGCCGGATGCACAAGTTGCCCTGCAGGTTTATCCACAGCGACAATCCACTCGTCTTGAAATAGAATAGAGAGGGGGTCCGTAGCCATCGATGTGCCGCGCAACATGGCTCCTGCGTAGTTTCAGTCAAGCCGCGGCGCGGTCTATCAGTCTTCCCAATGATTCGTAAATTGGCTTGCCCTGTTCCTAGAGCCTCCCTAGCTTTTGCCTCCATACTCAGGAGACTATCAAGGTTTACAAACAAACCAATCCTTTGCAGTCGCTCCTGAACTAGTGTGCATTGTCCTGACGACACTTCGGCCACCATGAGTTCCTCTATTCAATCCGATCATCTGGCAAACTACATCAAGGCAATCCGCGACCGAGTGGGAGAGATTGTCGTCGGGCAAGACGTGGTGGTCGAGCGCACGCTCATTGCCTTGCTCACTTCAGGCCACCTTCTGCTGGAAGGCATGCCGGGCCTCGCTAAAACGTTGCTAGTCAACACGATCTCTAAAGCGATCCACCTCGACTTTCGGCGTGTGCAGTTCACGATTGATCTCCTGCCCTCCGATATTCTCGGCACCGAGATGCTCGATCAGAAAACCAGCAAGTTTCGAACTCACAAAGGCCCGATCTTTACCAACCTTCTTCTCGCAGACGAGATCAACCGCGCCGCGCCAAAGGTGCAAGGTGCCTTGCTCGAAGCCATGCAGGAGCGGAAGGTCACTCTTGGCAGCAACACCTTCTCCTTACCCACACCTTTCCTAGTCATCGCAACGCAGAACCCGATCGAACAGTCCGGCACGTTCGAACTTCCGGAAGCTCAACTCGACCGTTTCATGCTCTGCCATCGGCTCGGCTATCCTACCGTGGAAGAGGAAGAAGAGATTCTTCGGCGCAATCTCAAGCTCGGCGTGGAGAAGAAAGATGGCGGCGCGGTGGCGCGCACGGAATTTGATTTGGTTTCTGACAGTGCGATTGGCACGCCTGAAGATCTCGTGGCCGCGACGGAAGCCGTGCATCAGATTCACGTGAGCGAAGTCTTCCTCAAGCACGTCGTGGACATCGTCGAACGGTCCCGCAAACATCCCGACCTTGAACTAGGATGTTCGCCGAGAGCCGGCATCTCAATCATCAAGGCATCCCGAGCGCGTGCCTTGATTCACGGAAGGGATTACGCCATTCCAGAAGACCTCTTTGCCCTAGCAGAAGACGTCATGCTCCACCGAATTCGTCTGTCCTACGAAGCATTGGCCGAAGGCAAGACACCGAAGCAAATTCTCAAACAAATCCTCGACGCCTCAATCTCCTAACTGATCTGCCACCATGCCGGTTCTCGATCAAACGCAGCCCCTTGATTCCCGCCAGTTCCTGCTCGCGGTCAAGCGGCTCGCCGATTCGCTTTCCTACGGCACGGACCGCTCTCCATTTCTCGGACAAGGACTAGAGTATGTCCAATCTCGTCTCTATGTGCCTGGAGATCCTGTCAAAACCATTGATTGGCGCGTCACCGCACGCACGGGTAAAGCCCATGTGAAAGTACACGAGACGCCTAAGAGCCTGCCCGTCTGGTTTATCGTCGACACATCGGCATCGATGACCTTGGCATCGACCAAGACCTCTAAGTATCAGCTCGCCGTGCAGATAGCAGGCGGACTCGCACTCGCTTGCCTGGATCGGGTGTCTCCCGTTGGAGTCATGGGAGGCGGTTCGCGTGAGATCACCATCAAGCCATCACTAGCTCGCGACACCATCTTGCAATGGCTGCATCAGCTTCGCACTTACAATTTCACCGAAACGACAGAACTCTCATCGAAGCTACTAGCGCTCAATCCAACTTTACGAGAGCGTAGCCTGATCTTCATCCTCTCCGACCTTCACGATCCTTTGGCCATTCCCGCACTGAAACTGCTCGGACATCGTCACGATCTCGCCGTCCTGCTATTGCGCGATCCAGCAGAAGACGGACTCCCCGGTGCCGGTATCATTCGGGGACGTGAAGTCGAGTCTGGCCGCCAGTTCACCGTGCGCGCGAAGAAGCAATTCACCTCGCTCACCGAGACAACCACAGCTCTGAAACACGCGTCATTAGACCACTTTGTCATTCATACGGACAAACCGTTCCTTGCTCCCCTCAGACTCTTTCTGCAATCACGCAACCTGCTATCAAAGTGAGCCCTAGCACCATCCTTACAACAGTAATGTTCGCTCTGCTCATGTCTGTTCAAGCGCAGCAGAAGGTAGAAACCCCGCTCGGACTTCCGACCACTATCACGGACCTCTACATTCCTGGCACAAAGGTGGAACCGATCCCTCGCAAAGATCGCGAAGGTTCGCTTGTCATTCGAGTGATTGAGATCAAGCCCGCAGCAGATGGCTTCCGCTACGACCTGGAAGTGTACGGTCTCGATCCTGGAGAACACATACTATCAGATTACTTACAACGCGAGGATGGAACATCGATCAACGGACTCGATCACAGCGCACAGATCACCACGCAACATGCCCTCGATTCGCTTCCGAAGCCCGAGGAACTCACGATCATTCCCCCTAAAAAGATCGGCGGCTATCGGCTACTCTCGATCATTGTAGGGATTCTTTGGACGATCATCTTTCTAGGCATCCTCTTCTACAAGAAACGTCCGCCACCGACCGAAGCGCCACCGCCTCCTCCGCCAACACTGCACGAGAAGCTGAATACTCTGGTGAATGCAGCTTCCGATGGTTCCCTATCAAAGAATCAACAAGCGGAATTAGAACGACTCATCACCGGTCACTGGAAACAGTCCGCCCCTGAGCTCGCAAGCCTTTCACCATCGCAAGCCATCCACCAGTTGCGCACGCACCCTGAGGCTTCTCCGCTCATTCTCAAACTGGAAGAATGGCTTCACGCCCCCAATTCTTCCGCTTCGCAAGCTGATATCAATCAATTGTTAGAGCCGTTTCGCTAACGCAACCGCCCGAATGACTTTCGCCTCCCCATTGGTGCTCATTGCCCTGGCCATCCCGATCATCATGATCGTCTTTCAATGGTGCACCCATGCACGGGCTCTACCTCTTCCCTTTGATCACCAATCCACACCGAATACCAAGTGGTTAGGGCGCGTACTCAACGTGGTCAATACGCTCCCACCGCTCATTCTCGCCATCGCCATCGTTCTCCTAGCAGGCCCCCGAAAGTTCGAGCGTCCGAAGTCGGAACGCCAACTGACGAATATCATGTTCGTGCTCGATGTGTCAGGCTCCATGACCGCAAGCTTCGGAGAGAAAGACCGCTACGAAGTCGCCATGGAAGCCCTCAACGAGTTTCTAGTGTACCGAAAAGGCGACGCCTTCTCGCTCATGATCTTTGGCAATCACAACCTCCGTTGGGTCCCCTTGACCACCGATGTCTCCGCCTTCCGTTACGCACCGCCTTACCTTCATCCCAGCAAGCTCCCAAACTGGTTCTCTGGAGGCACGTCGATCGGGAAAGCGCTGAAACAAGCCCAGAAATTCCTTAACCAAGCCGAGGAAGGCGACCGCCTCATCATCCTCATTTCCGACGGCTACAGCTCGGATCTCAGCAATAACAATGACATCAAGATCGCCCAAGCGCTGTCCGATGACAACATCACGCTCTACGGAATCCACGTCGGCGGCGGCGGCGCTCCTCCCGAAGTGTCTGTCATGACCTCCATGACGGGTGGTCAAACGTTCGCCGCTGGCGATCCCATGGCACTTGAAGCGGTCTTTCGTAAGATCGATGAAATGCAGCAAGCACCCATGAAACGTCTCACCCCCGATCCGGTGGACAACTTCAAACCCTGGTCACTCGCAGCGCTCTCTTTGGCAGGCACTTTCTTACTCTCTCTCTTCGGACTTCGCTACAGCCCTTGGTAATGCCCTCGCTCTTTGCTAGTATCACCACGCTCATTCTCGTCGCAGGCGCAGAATTGTTGCATTGGCAGCGCGTCCGCCGTTCGCAAGAGCTTGCCTTTGGCCCGCGTCGCTACCCACCTCCCGGACCTATCCTAGCGGCCCTGGTGCGCGTCCTCTGTCTGGTCGGCCTGGCCTGGAGTCTAACCACGCTCTTTCTCTTAGATCCGAAAGCGCACCGAAGCCAAGTGAAGGATATTGAACCGAGCGAGCGACGCCACCTCCTGCTCGTGCTAGACGTCTCACCTTCCATGAAGCTGCAGGATTCAGGCGATGCCTCGAACCTCTCGCGGACCCAGCGGGCCTCAGCGCTCATCCAGTCGCTTCTCAAACGCACCACGGACAACAAGCTGCACATCTCGATGATCGCCGTTTACAATGGCGCCAAGCCCGTCGTTAAGGAGAGCCGTGACTTGGAAGTCATTCTGAATTTCCTCGATGGACTCCCGCTCTCAAGCGTCTTTCCCGTGGGCAAGACGCGTCTCTTCGACGGGATCGAAGAAGCTGCCAAGATGGCCAAATCGTGGCCCGTCGACTCCACCACCATGCTCTTGGTCAGTGATGGCGACACCGTTCCCGCCTCCGGCATGCCGAAACTGCCCTCGTCCATCGGTGGCATTCTCGTCCTCGGTGTCGGCGATCCCTCCAAGGGCTCGTTTATCGATGGCCGCCAATCCCGCCAGGATGTGGGCGCCCTCCAGCAAATCGCATCCCGCCTGGGTGGCGAGTACCACGACGGCAATCTCAAGCACGTGCCCAGCGCCATGCTCGACCGACTGGGCACCTTGGAGACCGATGAGTCCAAGTTTCAGCTCACCCTGCGGGAATATGCTCTTCTGGCCTGCACAATTTCTGCCTTCGGGCTCGCTCTCCTACCAGTTCTGCTATACTATCATGGCAGTTCTTTTAATCCGGGAATCAGCGATGGTGGCAAACTATCCAAACATTCAACCTAACGTGCTCAGATGAAGATTGTGCTAGCAACCCTATGGCTTCTCCTACCGCTAGGATTTGCCGCCTTTCACTTCGGCCCAGGACAGCAACACCTCGCCCTAGACCATACAGAGGATCTCCTCTCCCAAGGTCGGCAGGCTGCCAAAGCTGAACAGTGGTGTGACGCCATCGATTTCTATCAGCAGGCCCTAGCGAAACTGCCGAAGCAAGAGTTAGACACGTCTCGTCGTCTCCAATTGGAACTCTCCAAAGCCAAGATGCAAGACGCCAAGCTTCCCGAAGCCCGTGAAGACCTTGCTAGCCTCGTCGAAGCCTTGAACAGCGATCCCAACGCCCCAGCCGATCTCAAAGAGGATGCCTTGTCCTCACTTGCCAATGCGCGCTATTACATGACCTACCTCATGAAGCTCGAGGGACTCCCTGCCTCCGAATGGGAACCAGAGATTGAAGCCGCTCGCCAAGAATACAAATTGCTCGCACAGAGCGGTTCTAACAAAGAGCGTCACCTTACGGACCTAGAAGCCGCCATTCGGCTGGCCCGCGCGGAACCGACTGAACTGTATGGCTTGCCCATTCCTAACCAATGACGAGGATGTCGTTCGGGCGGTCGCCCGAGTAAAGGTAAGCCATCCACTCAGAAGGCGCAAGATTCTCGTAGTGCTGGTCAAGGCCCACCTGCAGACGGCGCTGGTTCCTAGCGCTGCCAGATCACATCTACTCGTACAAGCGAGCGTAAGGTAGCACGGTCTTCCAAGCCGTGAATCGGGCTGGAAGTCCGATCTTCTTTAAATTGGATTTTTAACAAAACCACGATCAGCTAAATCGCCCCGTGTCCCGCACCATTCTATTTCTAATCGTCTGCGCCGGGCTCGCTCTTGGTGAAGTAATCATTTCCCAAAGCCCTGCAAACGGCCCCGTGCCCACGATCGGAGGAGCCCCACCCAATAGCCGCCCCCAGTCGGCGAGACCACCGCGAGGCGGCCAACAGAACCCCGAACAACAGCGCACGAAGTTGCTCCAGCAACTGAACATTGATCGCTCAAACTCAGGACTCTTACAGGCTCGACTTGAAGCCAAGCGCCTCAAGGCTAAGGAAGCGGGAAAGGATGGAGAGAAACCGGAAGCCAGCAAGCCGCCTGGACCACCCGAGTTCGTAGGCCCGCTCCCCGAACTCACGCCTCAGCAGATTCAGCAAGAGGAAGCTCGGAAGAAGCAGCAAGAGAACCAGAAGAAACTAGCAGAGTATCAGAAGGACGTGAAGGCCTTACGCCGCGACGTCATTCTAGGACACTGGGGCAACGTCAAAGATTACCTTGCAAGCCTGCCTGACAATGATGCGAACGTGGCGTTCAATCGCATTACCGATCAACTGGGCTCGACCATCAACGTCAATCCACGCAGTGAACTCAAGGGGCTCGGGGCACCCAGCCACCCGCAGTCGCAGTACCTCCGCGCCGATGAGATTCTCGCTCTATCGGATGCTTCCAAGAAGGAACCGAACAAACAGACGCTCGAGAAGCTCGCCAAACTGATCAATAAGGACAATCCCCCACCCCAATCGTTCTTCGACGCTCTCAAGGGCGGCACTCGCTACTTTGGCTTGGCCGATGAGAAGGCACGCCACCGAAGCGCGGCGTTATTGATCAATGCCATGTTTATCGACAAAGCGTCTGATTTCCTGCCAGACACCGCAATTGCCCAAGAAGAGAACAACCTTCCTTCACTCAACCTCATCAGCCGATTCCATGCCGAAGCCCATCGGGCAGACAAAGGCAAAGAGCATCTTCCAAAAGCTTGGGAACTCAGTCTCGGCATCGTGTCTCAGGAGGACGCCGACCTCAAAGAACGTGGCGAAGCCCTCTACCGCGCTCTAGCACTCGTCCCAGAGCTAGAAGGCGAAGCTGGCAAGGATTGGTTGACCCACACCTTTGCCAATGCCGATGGCGAAGGTTTTGAGATCCTCGCTGCCGTGGGCACGCTCGCCTCACAGACGCGCAACCACAACTCAGCCGACTTTCGATTGGAGCAACTTAAGCTGCAGTCCGCCGCCGCAGGCGCTCTGTTAGGCAACGATGAGATCGATCTCGAGCCCTGGCAGGAAATTCTCACCATCTACACCCGCAACTGGAATGCGGAAGCGGATCGAACCCAGACGCTCGATCAATCGACGAGCATGCGTCCCAATATGCAGTTCGATAACTTCGGCAACATGTACTACGGCAACAACTCGCGTAATACGAACAGCACTCCAAGCGTGCAAGCTCAACCGATCTCAGCGGGTGATCTTCTCAGAGCATTACCGACGGAATCGTGGCTCGCCCAGATTGACCGCGCGGTGAGCCTAGAGACCACCGAGCGTGCGGCCTCACTCTATCTAAAAGTGAAGGAAGCAGAGAAAGCCTTCCCCCTCCTCAAGTCCCTCATCGCCGAACGCCCAAAGCAGGCGAAAGCACTCGTGAAGAACATGATCAATGTATGGGCAGAGAACAACAATCCCAATCAACAATCCCGCTATCGGTCGAGCTACTACTACTACTACGGATTCAACCAGAGAGCAGAAACCATTCCTCTCACCCGCTCCAAACAAGAACGCAATCTAAAGAAGCTCTCTGAATTGATTGCCAACGTTAGGAGCCTCGGTCTCGATGACAATTTCGAAGAGGAATTCGCCAACGCCTTCATTCAAGCCCACTCACAGGCTGAAGTGTGGCGGGTGGAATCGCTGGAATCGGTATTCGGCCCGGTTGCGCAACTTGATCCTAACACCATTTCAGCACTACTGAGACGGATGCGCGGCAACTTGGCCAACCTCTGGCCCAATCCGAAGCTTCAGGAACAGGCCAAGACGAAACGGAAAGACAAAGAACTCCAAGCTCAGATCCTTCAGGGCTACACCTCGGCCTCCGCACTATGTGAGAAAGCCATCGCACAGCATCCAGAAGATTGGGCGCTCAAGATTCAGCTAGGGTCCTTACTCTACGAGGAGTCGAACTACCAGGCCACTCTCGGTGCCCACGCAGAACACTCAGCCAACAAACGGGCGTCCCTCGATGATCTCGCCGCTGCCGCGCAAGTCTATATCAAGACGCTTCCACTGGAAGATAAGAAAGAAGAGTCCATCGAGCCGTTCGCCACGTGGTTCTACGCCGCCCTCGGCTCTCCCGACCTCACGGCGCTTAAGACACACCACCAGCCTGTTCCTAGCGATTACGCCAAGATCAAAGCAAAACTGGAGTCGATCCCAAGCGAATGCCGGGACCGGCATCTCGACGACTTTTCCAAGACGCTCAACAGCCGCCTTGCCAATGTATCTCCCGACCTCAAGTACCGCTTCCTCGAAGCCGCCTTGCCCATCACCGGTGAGCACGAGCGCATTGAAGAGGCGAGCAAGGTCTTCCAATACTACCAGGACCTCATCACCGAGATTCAGCTTGAGGTGAAACTGGATGGCTCTGATAACATTGACGCTAAACAACCCTTCGGTCTCTTCGTCAATCTTCGGCACACCAAGGAGATCGAACGTGAATCCGGCGGTTTCCAGCGTTACCTAGTCAACCAGAACAACCAGCCTTACTCCTACAATTACGGTCGCCCCACAGAGGACTACCGCGAAAAGTTTGAGAAAGCTGCCAACGCCGTCTTAGAAGAACATTTCGAAGTCATTTCTCTCACGTTCCATGCCTCGAAAATCCAGTCGCGCACCGACTCCGAACCCGGATGGCGTTACACTCCCTATGCCTACTACCTGCTGAAGGCCAAGGGACCGGAAGTGGACACCGTCCCCCCGCTCAAGATCGATCTCGATTTCCTCGACACGTCTGGCTACGTCGTCCTTCCCGTGACTTCGGCCGCAATTCCTATCAATGCGTTAAAGCCTGCTGAACCACGCCCTTACCGCGACCTCCAACTCACGCTAGTCTTAGATGACCGCGAGACGGAGACCAAGAACCAAGCCTTCCTAGAAGTTCGAGCCACGGCTCACGGACTCGTCCCTCCGCTAAAGAAGTTAGTCGAGTTACCCCTCAACGGTTTCGACATAGCGGATACCGAGGATCGAGAACTCCAAGTCGAGGAACTCACCACGGAAACTGATGACGGCGCGCCTCTCTCCACCCACGAATGGCGTCTCACACTCGCACCTAAAGGCGAAACCCTTCCCACCTCGTTTCAGTTTCCCAAGGTTCTCGCCACCGTCGCGGAAGAAGACGGCCTCACCCGTCAGAAATACGAAGATGTGGATCTCATCAGCGTCGAGGAAACCACCGTCCTCACCGGCGGCGTCCCCGAAAACAGTCGACCTTGGTGGGTCTTCGCCCTCCCGATCCTAGCTGCCATCGGCGTCCTAGCATTCCTGCTGACCCGTAAGCAGCCTGAGGCTGTCCAGGCACAGGGCCCGGAGATTCCCAAGACATTGACGCCAGTGACCTTGCTCTCCTACCTAGACCACATTCGAACAGCCACCTCACTGCCCGATGACAAGAAGACGGAACTTGGCTCTGTCATGGAGTCTATCCAAACGCGGTCCTTCGGCCCACTAGCCGACCCACCGCCATCAAGCACGCTCAAAGAAATCGCGCATAAATGGCAGAAGTTAGCGATCTAGGCCCCGCGTGTCAGCCCAATTGAAGATACCGCAGAGTATGCTGCAGGACCGCAGCATTCCTGAGTAGGTTACCATGAATGACCGCCGGCACCGTTTGATTCCAGCCACTCGGCAAGCGCCCACTGGCACTCGGCCAGATGACGCCGTCCAATGTGGAATACATGGCTCCATGCTGAATGCGCCGAAACTCACGCAAGCGCTCAACGTTGAGCGACCTCAGCAACGGACTTCCTGGCGTCATCTCCGCCCCTGCTGTCGCACCTAGCAACCGTGCGGATGTCGTCCCTGAGTTTGGAGTAGCGATGGTCAGCAACTGGTTCACCCGCCGCCAACCTTCCAGCTCCTGCACATAGCTCCGGCCAACAAGTCCACCCATGCTAAAGCCGATCAACGCAATCTCATCCTGGGGTGGAATCGTCTGATCGATCGTCTGTTGTAATTGCCCAACCAATCGGCCAATACTCACACTCCCATCATTAGGACGTAGGGAAATGGACAGCACCCGATACCCACGTTCCTCCAACATCGGTTTCAAGTGAGAGAACCGCGAGGGCTAATCAAACAGGCCTGGGACTATAACAGCCCAACGTTGCACCGACGTCACCGGGCGAGGAGGCGCCACCGTGGCGCACGAACTCAAAAGCACTCCACATAGTGCTAGGACAAACAATGATCTCGCCGCCACCCTCAAAGGGTCGCGGCAAGCGAACACCCGTCAAGAGCTTCCTATCTTAAGCGATCAGAGCACCGCCAATAAACACTTCCTATACATCATGCTGGTGAGAGCGTAGTTCTCGCTCCGGGAATCAGGCGACAAAGCGCCTACCATCGGCTCGTGCGAAGTCTATTCTGTCTAGGATGAATTTTCGCAATGGCATAGCGATGACGCTATGATGCAGAAATTCAGAAAGCGTA
>CALLLI010000306.1 GCA_938082635.1 uncultured Verrucomicrobiales bacterium | reverse complement strand
GTACGTCGTCATGACCTACAAGAACGTCCAAAGTTCGTTGCCCATTCTTCAGGGCTCTCAGTTTGCTGTCGTGGCACCCTACAACAATACCACCGTGACGATCACGCCGAAGACCACTATTGGCACCTACACTGCTGGCGTGCCCTTCGACGTCCTACTTCAGAGGGGCGAAACCTATCAGCTTAGAAACGAAGCGGACGCGCCGGGAGATGTTGCTGGTACATGCATCGTTTCTGACAAGCCCGTTGGCGTGTTTGGGAGTCACCGCTGTGCAAATATCCAATCTCCTACCCAATGGTTCTGTGACACGCTAGTTGAGCAACTCTTGCCTGAGCCTGCCTGGGGAACGAATTATCGGATCGCGCCACTCATGACTCGCGGCGGCGATCTTGTGAGAATCACGGCTCTAAAAGATGGAACGTTTGTTAGTATTTTCAATCCAGAGAAAACTAATGTGATACTGGACCGTGGTGAGATCCATGAGTTTACCATGACCACACCAGCTTCAATTGGTGCGGAAGAGAAGATCTCTGTGGCGCAGTTCTCCCAGAGTTCTGATTACGATGGTGTCGTGGATGCGGATCCCTTCATGACGCTCATCCAACCGCGCAAGTCTTGGCTAAAGGGCTATTTAGTCTGCACTCCGCCGGCGACAGAATTCCCGCAGAGCTATGCTACCGTTATTGCGGACAACACGAGCGACCTCAGCGTGATCACACTCAATGGCGCCAACATTCTTGGATTGCCGGGAGCCATGACTGGGACGATTCCGAATAGCGGTGGTAATTTTGTCCGCATCCCACTGCCAAGTTCCGCTAGTAATCTTTATAACTTTGTCACCGGCCGCGGTCCCTTTGCTCTGACAATCTACGGATTTGATGAATTTGATTCCTACGGTTATCCCGGTGGCTTCTGTTTCCAAGACACCCAGCCGCCTACCCTCATCTGTCCTCAACAAGTGACCGTCACTTGCGATAGCACCCCCTGTGAGGTGGACGTGCCGAACATCATCGCGATGTCGAGTATCTTTGATAACATTGATGACGCTACTAATCTGACAATCACCCAGTCGCCGCCAGCGGGTTCGGTAGTCACTGGCCCAGAGGTTTATGAGATTCTGATCGAAGCTTACGACTCGTCGCAGAATAGGGGAACTTGTAAGGTTGAGCTCATCGTTGAGGAGCAGAATTCACCGCCACAAGGGCTGGCTCTGCCGATAAGAACACCAGCTGTGAATGGACCCGAAGGTGAAATCGATATCACGGCTGGTTTCTCCGATGCCGAACAAGCTTCTTCCACCTTGGACTACGAGATTGTCGCCGTGTTAGGAGATGTTCAGGCTTTTGAGATGATCGCCGTCGACAATGGAAAGAAAGAACTCGTCGTGCGTTGCAAGCCGAACCTCGTGGCTACAATAGATGTTCGCCTTAGGGCGACAGACAATGGCGGGCTTACCGGGATGACGTCTCAGGTAATTGACATTCAGGGTACACCGTACCAGCAATGGCTCAATGGCAAGTTTCCTCCTGCAATTCTCGTGGACTTTGGCCAGCAGGTCGTTCAATGGGGGGAGCAAGCGGACACGGATGGGGATCAGAACTCGACACTCGGCGAGTCTTACCACGGACGCGATCCCAACGCTAACGATGACATTCCGTTAGATACGGTCGAATTCGATAAAGCCACGAACGAGTGGGTCTTCGGCTGGCGTCGATCTCTCAACAACAATGGCACAGAGGCAGACGGAAACTGGTCTCCCAATCTCACGGATTGGTATGAGCACAATGATGGCCCTGCAGGCGATGCACGCCCGATCAACATTACAAATGGCCCAATCATCGAAGGCCAGCGTAGCTGCGAGGCTCGCATTCCCGGAGTTGCAGACGAACGTATCTTCTTCCGCCTTACCTACCGCGTCGTTATTCCGTAGCGGCTTCGGTCTATTTGTGGGTAATTGTTATTGTAACTTGGGCTTCAAGCCCAAGAGCCCGGCTGGGGTGGTTCTACTCTGGGTGTTGATGAACGGAGAAGGATGGTGTCGGAAATAGGTTAAAGAGTGTTCTCGCGTTTGCCGTATTTGCCTTCGGGGTGAGCTGGGTAACAAAGTGGGCGCTTACATTGCTCGATGGGCGGCCTACCTACCCGAAACTTCATGATCTGCGAACCAAACTATCATTACATTGTTAAAAGCGGCTCGCTTCATCGATCCGCAGTTCTAGCGCTTGGAATCTTCATTTGTTTCTTGGTTCCTACCTTGTGGGGCCATGGTACGGTGACTTCTCCTATCAGTCGGGTTTACGCCATCTACCTTGAAGGACCGGAGTCGCCTGATTCGCCCGCAGCTCAAGCGGCAATCGGGGTGTCTGGGCCTGGTCCTTACTACACTTGGAATCAAGTTTCTAAGAATGTGTCTAACTACGCTGCGGCAGCTTTCGCCAGCAGCTACTCGTCGGCCATCCCGGATGGCAAACTGGCGTCAGGGGATAGTGGTTCAGGGCTCGATTTCTCAGGGCTCGATCTGGCTAGCGCAGACTGGAACTGGCCTGCAACGAGTGCTTCGGCTGGCCCGCTTGACATCGTCTGGACGGCAACCGCGCCGCACGATCCATCCTTCTTTAAGGTGTGGGTCAGCACTCCGGATTACGATCCCACCTCTCCTCTCGCTTGGGGGACGATGAGCTTTCTGGGTAGATATGACCTCGACTCCGAAGTGATCAAAGTTGGCAATGAGTATCGCATGACAGTGACCTTGCCAGAGCGGGAAGGGAGGCATGTCCTCTATGTCGCATGGCAGCGTGTCGATCCGGTGGGTGAAGTCTTCTTCGCTACCTCTGACCTTCTCTTTGGCGACGGCGGGGCCAATCCAGAGCCTGGTAAGCCTCCGAACGTTTCAATCGAGAGTTCCTCAGTTTCAGAGACCGTCGGCAATGTTTCTGTCACTGTGTCCCTGTCGAAGTCCGTGCCAGATGGCGAGAGCGCCAGTGTTAGCTATGCGACTTCGGATCTCACAGCGATTGCCGGCGCTGACTACACGGCTAGATCAGGAATGCTCACGTTTCTTCCTGGAGAGCTATCGAAGTCGATCTTCGTTCCGATCGCCGACGATAGTGATGAGGAATCGGACGAAGCTTTCAATGTCTTGCTGAGTAATTCTATCAATCTTTCGATCGGAAATAGTTCAGCGAATGTCACGATCGCCGACGATGACACGCCTGTGGGAGGCGGCTCCCTGTTCGACAAGACTCAGGATTGGGGGACTGGCTATCAGGGATGGTTGGCAATCACCAACCCTGGCCCTAGCATGTGGACGAATCCGACAGTTACCTTTGATCTTGATCAGCCAATGACTTGGTTTGGCGGAGGTGCTCGCACGGATGATGGCGCGGGACATCATACGGTTAGTGGGCTGGGCTCCATCGCTCCTAGTGATGAGATCCGTTTTGACCTGGTGGTCCAACCTGTAAGCGTGGACGATCCTCGTGGGCCGACGAATGTGAGGGTGAATGGAACTCCGCTCGAAGCGCTTCCCCCATTCGTATCGGTTGTGAGTGTCAGTCGGCCGGAGGGCGATGAAGGCAATCTTTCAGTGGAATTGTCTGTTTCTCTTTCCGGTGAGCATGACCGTTCCGTTTACGTTTCCTACGCTACAGGAGATGGATCCGCTATTGCAGGAACAGACTACCAGGCAAGCTCGGGGCAGTTCGCCTTTGCTGTCGGTGAGACGGAGAAGACGATTTCCATCACCTATGATGGTGACGCCGTTTCTGAAGGTGACGAGACGTTCCAAGTCCTGCTTGCTGGGGTGTCTGGCCAATCACCTCCACGCTTTGCGAATGGTGGCCAGCTGGCCACGGTTACGCTTACTGACGATGATGGTGTCATTGGATTCGCCGCAACGGGAGGAACGATCATCGAAGGGGATTCCGATTCATTGAATCTCTCCTTTCGTATGAGCATCAACAGAGAACCAAAGCAAGGAGAGGCTGTTAGTATTGACTACAGGGCTCACGGTCATGGCGCAAGTATGGGGTCCGATTTCGCATCAACAAGTGGTACTCACGTATTCAGTGTCGGTGAAACGACTGGCACCGTTGTCGTGCCGATTCTTGGTGATACCACCGATGAAGCCCTGGAGATTGTCACGCTGCACTTTCAGAATCCCAGCGGCCTTTCTATGACTAGCAGTGTGGCGGTGGGGCAGATCATTGACAATAATTATTCAAAGGCAGGCTTAGGCGGGCAACGAGTGGTAGCCTACGTCGATGGCACGAGTGGAGCGTTCGACCTCCCACCTGCGGATCGCGTGACGCATGTGATGTATGCCTTTGCTAATCTCAATGCCGATGGCAGCCTCACGATGGGTGGTCCTGGGCCTGCCTCTGCAGTGGCTTTAAAGGAGGTCCATCCAGACTTGAAGGTCGTACTCTCTATTGGCGGTTGGACATGGTCGGCTAACTTTTCGTCCGTGGCTGGAGATGCTAACAAGCGCGCAGCATTTGCCAGCGCTTGCCGGGCCATCATCACGAGTGAAGACCTCGATGGGATCGATCTCGATTGGGAATGGCCAGGTGTGGCGGGTGGTCCCGGCACCACGCCAGCAGGACAAGATGGGGCGAACTACACGCTTCTGGTCGCAGCCCTTCGAGCAGAACTGGATGCTCTTGAGTTGGCGGATGGGGTGGACAAGCACTATGAGATCACCGCTTTCACGGCAGCGTCGCCTAACGGAATCGCCCAACTGCAGCTCGCGCAGCTGGAGCCGTTGATGGACTTTCTCAATGTGCAGGGATACGATCTGCATGGCCCGTGGGACAGTGTTACAGGGCACAACGCAGGTTTGTTCGACAATTCTGGCGATCCTGGAGATGATCGATTGAACATCGATAGCATCCTTGCCCAGTACCTTGTCGGAGGATTTCCCCGATCCAAACTCCTAATCGGTGCGCCCTTCTACGGTCGGGTCTTCAACGGGGTAGGTGACACGGCAAATGGGGCGTTCCAGTCGCATGCTGGCTCAGGGACTGATCCACTCTATCGTGATCTGCTGGGGACGATTCAGACCACGCCGAGGCACTGGGATGCCCTATCAAAGGTGCCTTACCTCTACAATCAGGGGACTGGGCAATGGACATCTTACGATGATCCTGAAGCCATGCATGAGAAAGCGCTCTACAGCGTCACTTCTGGGTATGGAGGCGTGTTTTTCTGGCGGAACGGTGGCGATACGGACGACCACCAATTGCTAACGACTATTAGCGACACGCTTGCGGCCCCGGATGCGGATGGCGATAACCTGACGGATGCCTGGGAGCGTAAACACTTTGGGAGCATTGCTGGTGTGTCTGCGTTAGAAGATCCCGATGGGGACGGACAGAGCAATGCTGTTGAATTGGCGGCGAAGACTGATCCGGGAGATGTAGCTGACTATCTTCGACTGGAGAATGGCAGGGTGGAGGGACTCGACTACAAGTTCGATTTGCCAACCGAAGTGGGTGTGACCTATCAACTCATGCGATCCACCGATCTAATCGAATGGATGCTAGATGGAGAGCAGATCGTCGGCGATGGCAATGTCGTTTCTCTGACTGTCAGCCAGGATCCTCGTTTGTTTGTGCGGGTGGAATTGGTGTCCAATTAGATTCGTTGGACCGCAGAGGCTTCGGGCAATTTGTCAATACCGTTGACAAAGACCGCAACCGGTTCGCCGTCGTCGTCTACGATGACGATGTCAGCAGGGCTTCCTGGCTCTAGTGTCCCGGCATCAAGTCCGAGTGACTTGGCTTGGTTGTAGCCACAGGCTTTGGTGAGGTCGAGCCACGGGATGCCGGTGATACGGTGAACGTTTCGCGCTGCGTGGTGATAGCGTAATGTACTTCCGGCAAGTGCTCCAGATGTGAGGCGGGCGGCGCCGTCTTTGACCAGAACTTCGAGGCCAGCGAGCTCATAGGTGCCGTCGGGCATCCACGAGGCAGTCATGGAGTCTGTGACCAGCATCATTTGGTCGATAGAACGGTGTTTGAATGTGAGCGCGATCATCTCTGGGCAGAGATGGATCTCGTCGCAGATTGCTTCGATCAGAACGTCGTCATCCAGTAAGGCGGCACCCACGAGACCGACCTCGCGGTGATGCAAGCCGGTCATCTGATTGCAGTAGTGGGTGAGATGAGTGGCCCCAGCTTTCCGCGCTGCTTGGAAATCTGCGTAGGTTGCGGCAGTATGCGCCAACGAGGTGACGATGCCGAGGGCCGTCATTTCTTCGATGAACAAGATTCCTCCATCGGTTTCTGGTGCCATGGAGACGAGCCCGATCGGCGCGATGGCGTGAAGTTCCCGGACCTCTTGAGCATCGGGCGGCCGAACGTAGGCGGGATTCTGAGCCCCGGCGCAGCTACGATTGATAAAGGGACCTTCGATGTGCAGGGCGGGGGCTTTGGCGAATGTGGGATTCGCCATGTAGGGTGCTGCGAATTCTGCCACCCGCTGCAAGTCGTCCCGAGGAATGGTCAGCGTGGTGGGGAGGAAAGTGGTGACACCTTCGCGGATTTTGGCGCGACCGATGGCTTCGAGGGCACCAGGCGAGCCGTCACAGACATCTCGGCCGTTCGCGCCGTGGGTGTGGATGTCTACGAAACCCGGAAAAGTGCGCTGATGCTGGGCATCGAGAAGCACAGGGAGTGAGGGAAGAGACGCATCAACTTCGTGTATAGCGACGATGCGACCGTCCTGAATTTCAAGGGTTGCGTCAGGATAGTGTTGGTTTGGCTGGTGGAAATCAGCGTGAATGATGAGGCCGTGCATGGCTTCAGTCTCGCGCCTGAGGCTGATCCTCGTCAACGCCATGCTAGAAATTAGAAACGTTTCTTTGCTTAGAAGAAGGAACACGACTTGCAATCGGCAGACGTAGACTCTTTAAGAAGGAAGCGATGAATTTACTCGTATCGATCAAGCGGTTTTACGGATCGTCTGTGGGCAAGAAGCTACTGGTGGCTTTGTCTGGAGCGGCACTTCTCCTCTTTCTTCTCGGTCACCTGGTCGGCAATCTCCTCATTTATATGGGGCGGGAAGTGCTGAATTCTTATGCCGAGTTTCTCCATCATTCCCTGCATGGAGCGGGAGTTTGGTTCGCCCGGCTTGGTTTGCTCGGTGCCTTTGTAGTTCACATCGTGGCCACGATCCATCTGGTGCAGCAAAACAAGGCGGCTCGTGAACAGCGCTACCAGTTCGAGAGTACTGCGAAGGCGTCCAAGGCTTCACGGACGATGATCATTTCTGGCGTCATCATCCTGAGCTTCGTGATCTTCCACTTGTTGCACTTTACCATCCTGCCGAATGATCTCGTCGATAGCACCACGAGCGATCATTTGCGGCCGGATGTCTACGGCATGGTCGTGCAGGGTTTCTCGAATATTTTCCTCAGCCTGTTTTACATCGTGAGCATAGCGTTCCTTTCTTTTCACCTCAGCCATGGTTTTGCGAGTGTCTTTCAGACGCTTGGGCTTCGTAGTAAGAAGTCGACGGACCTGATCCAATGGGCAGGTTGGGGCTACGCGGGCTTTATCTTCTTCGGTAACATCTCAATTCCCATCGCGATCCTGTTAGGGTTCGTCAAGTAACCACACGTTCTTCTTCTAGCTATGGTCAGCGATATTTCTAAAGACATGCCAGACGCCAAGATCCCTTCAGGCCCGATTGCCGATAAGTGGACGAAACACAAGATGGACTCCCGTCTGATCAATCCTAACAACAAGCGGAAGTATACCGTGCTGGTTGTTGGAAGTGGTCTGGCAGGAGCCTCGGCAGCAGCCACGCTCTCTGAGCTGGGCTATAAGGTGAAGTGCTTTTGTTACCAAGACAGCCCACGTCGGGCGCACAGCATTGCGGCACAGGGCGGTATCAATGGTGCCAAGAACTATCAGAATGACGGTGATAGTGTGCACCGCCTCTTTTACGACACGGTAAAAGGCGGCGATTTCCGTTCTCGTGAAGCGAATGTTCATCGCCTCGCAGAGGTCAGCACGCAGATCATCGATCAGTGTGTTGCTCAAGGCGTTCCTTTTGCTCGTGAATACGGCGGTTTGCTCGCCAATCGCTCCTTTGGCGGGGCGCAGGTTTCTCGAACCTTTTACGCGCGTGGCCAGACAGGCCAGCAGCTTCTCATTGGCGCTTACTCTGCATTGAGTAAACAGATCGCCGCAGGTGGCGTGGAGATGTACTCGCGCACGGAGATGTTAGAACTCGTGACCGTCGATGGTCATGCCAAGGGCATCGTGGTGCGTGACATGGTCACCGGCAAGATTCACTCCTTCTCGGGGGATACGGTTATCCTAGCGACCGGTGGTTATGGCAATGCGTTCTATCTCTCGACGAATGCCATGGGCTGTAATGTGATGGCAGCGTTTCGTGCCCACAAGAAGGGTGCTTACTTTGCCAATCCTTGTTATACTCAGATTCATCCGACGTGTATTCCTGTGAGTGGGAGTTACCAGTCGAAGTTGACCTTGATGTCAGAGTCGCTGCGCAATGATGGACGCGTGTGGGTGCCGAAAAAGGCTGCCGACAAGCGTCGTCCTAGTGAGATCCCAGAAGACGAGCGCGACTATTATCTGGAGCGGAAGTATCCTAGTTTCGGAAACTTGGCTCCTCGAGACATCGCTTCGCGTGGTGCCAAAGAGGTCTGCGACGAAGGTCGTGGAGTGGGGGATTCAGGGTTGGGGGTCTATCTCGACTTCGCTGCTGCGATCCAGCGCGATAGCGAGGACGCGGTGCGGGAGCGCTACGGCAATCTCTTCCAGATGTATGAGCAGATCACCGGCGAGAATGCCTATGAGACGCCGATGCGCATCTTCCCAGCAGTGCACTACACGATGGGTGGACTCTGGGTAGACTACAATCTCCAGAGCAATGTGCCGGGTTTGCATGTGTTAGGAGAAGCGAACTTCTCTGATCACGGTGCCAATCGCTTAGGTGCGAGTGCGCTCATGCAGGGCTTGGCCGATGGTTACTTCGTTATTCCTTGCACCATTGCTAACTACTTGGCGGGTGAGACTCCTGGCTCAGTCACGACGGAGCACGAGGCCTTCAAGCAAGCCGAGGCTGACGTGAACGAGCGAGTGAATAAATTTCTAAGCATCAATGGCAAGCGCAGTGTGGACAGTTTCCACCGCGAGCTCGGACTGCTTGTCTGGGACAAGTGCGGCATGGCGCGGACGAAAGAAGGTCTGACAGAAGCTCTCAGGAGGATTCCTGAACTACGTGAGGAATTCTGGACCAATGTGCGTGTCCCTGGAGACGCGAACAATGTGAACCAAGAACTGGAGAAGGCAGGGCGAGTGGCCGACTTCCTCGAGTTTGCCGAGTTGCTTTGTTTTGATGCCCGCGACCGCGAAGAGTCCTGTGGTGGCCATTTCCGTTCGGAGTATCAAACCGACGATGGCGAAGCAAAGCGTAATGACAGTGACTATGCTTACGTCGCTGCTTGGGAACACCAAGGCGTGGGCAAGGAGCCGCGTCTGCATA
>CALLLI010000305.1 GCA_938082635.1 uncultured Verrucomicrobiales bacterium | reverse complement strand
CTCACAGGGATCCGCCTGAGTGAAAGCCAGGCGCGCCGATTCATGAAGGGCTTGGGGATGAAAGTTCGCAAGGCTTGCTCCATTCCCGGAAAGGCCAACCCTCAACTCCAGTTTGAATTCGACAGCACCACCCTGCTCCCCAAGCTTGAAGAAGCGGGCCGTGGCGAGCGCAAGATCTTCTTTGTCGATGCCGCTTATTTTGTGATGGGAGCCTTCCTGGGCATGATATGGTCCTTTGCCAGAGTCCTAGTGAAAACCCCGCCGGGGCGGCAACGCTACAATATTCTAGGAGCCATCGATAGCCATTCTCAGGAACTCATCAGCATCCGCACAACGGAGAATATCAACTCTCTGAGAGTCGTCGAGTTGCTGGATAAGATTCGCAAGAATTACCCTGACACTGAAGTGAGTCTCTTGATGGACAATGCGAGTTATCAACGCTGCTACTTTGTGAGGGACCACGCGCGGGAATTGGGACTGGAGCTCGTCTTTCTGCCATCCTACAGCCCCAACCTGAATTTGATCGAACGGTTGTGGAAGCTGACCAAACGCCGGAGCTTGACCAATCGATACTATGCCGACTTCAAAGCATTCTGCGACGGGATCGACAAATGCCTCGATGATCTGTCCGGTCCTCTCAAAACGAAAGTCACCAGCTTAATGAGTCTCAATTTCCAATTCTTCCCGATTCACAAATCATGACGCGCGGCAGTATAGCCCTTCGACCATTCCAGGTTCTCCATCGACCACTAGGTCATCTGCAAGTGGACGGTCTCTCTTTGCTGCGTCCTCAGGATCAAGGATTACGGTTCCTATCTCGGCCCAACTCTTGTCTGACCACACTTCCATTGGAAACGTTTTTCCCTTATGATCAACACCTATCATCACTTTCAGTTCTCCACGATTGCTCCCTCCCGGAGTCTTGGGACGCTTCTTGTACCCAGTCCCATCCGGTAGGATCTGAGCAAACTCGAACTCTTGTTGTTGCGCCACAGCATCGCACGGAGTTGCTTTGATCCAATCGTGAGCGGTGCTCTTCGGAATCTCAATGTTGCCGATGATCTTCAAGTGCTGGCTCATGCGTCGATATACCAAGCGCCGTCACTAATTTCCAGCCCAATACTAACGTAGTCGCGTTGACTGGTTGGTGATGGTGACTTTTAGTCGCCACAGTATCGAACCCAAGCATTCCGCGGTGACTAAAAGTCCCAGCCACTGGATCTCAACGAATAGAAATTTATGATGGCGCTTGGTATAGCTCTGGTCGGTGATGATCTCACTGACAATCTGCTCAAGCTCCACCGTCTTCTTCTGATAGCGATCCAGCTTGAGGAAGTTGCCCAACGGCACCTGTGTCTTCCGGCAATTCACGCAGCGCAGATGCCGACACCCAAAGTCCAACAATCCAATGCTCGTTCGAATCTCGCGTGATCTCAGCCCTTTGGATTCCAGACAGGGATCGTTCACAACAGGAACGCAAATGGAGCATAGAACGGCTATCATGACGATTGATGACCACACTGACGGACTCGTCAATGAGTCTGAGGAGAAGCACCATGAATCCGGGCAAACCTTCCGAGTCGAAGAGGTCCCTGACCTTGGAAACGAGTTCATCGAGAGAGCAACCTTGATCGGAAATGCTGTTGGAAACTTTGAGAGCGAGGGTATATTGCAAGGGCTTGGGGCTGTGATTAATGTCAGGGGTATCTTTACCCCACACAGCCTCAAGCCTTCAACTCATTCCGGCCTTCAAACTCAGTTAGCCCCCCACATCCCGGACGTTACCAATTCGTTTCTCTCCAGGTAGTTCCCAGATCGCTATCCCCGTCATGGAAATCCCACCTGTCACCGTACTCGATGAAAGGGATGCCCACGGTCAAATCTACAGACGGATTGGGATTGGGCTCTTCGGGCTGAGCTGGTTCAGGATTTCCCGGCGTGCCCCCTGGACCTGGGCTCACGCCCCAGGCTCGGTAGTCATCGATGGCCAAACTATCATCCTTCAATACTAACGCATGCCCCGCTCCATCAGCAGCCACAGGCCAAATGTCTCTGTCATTGTAACGCACCGCGCAGCGTTTCACGCCGTTCTTATCCTTCAGAGTCACACGTTCGCCGTCGTCGCTCAGCTTGCCCTCCCAAGGGCCGAATACGCGAATAGCTTCCGGTAAGCCGTAGGCCTCTCGAAATACAGAGGGCTCAACTCCGGTCAGCACGATCCTCTCAAAAGCTTTAAGGCAACTATCGGTCGCTTGCGCCTCACCGAAATAAGGAAAGCGATAGTCTACCCCGCCGTCCAATTCCCAAAGCGCGATATCAAATGGAGTCGCCGTTAGATTCTGGGCCTCTATGAACTCCGGTAGCTCCCCGGAAGGATGATACATGATTTCGCTGAAGACCACCTGCTCCGCTCTTACCGAGGGAGGCATGAGGATGGCAATCAGAAGACACAGCGACGCATAGGCCGCAGAAGCGCATTTCATAGAGGGTTTGACAGGGCTGCAGGGGATTTCAGCCACCCATTGGTGACAGAATCGTAATATTGAATGGGCTTCGCCCATTGTAAAGTGACGCCAAGCCGTCGCAGCACCGACCGTTTAAACCTTCCGCTTCAAATTCGTCTGCACACATTCCAAGACGCTATCCCAGTTTCCTCTATCCACCGCACAGTGTGCAGGGATCCAGTAGAAGGTGCCTTCTTTGGGATAGAGTAAGACTCCATGGTCATTCCTTCTGTAGTCGACCAACCCTGCCCAGTCGATCCGACCGTTGGAGTGCTTACTCTGAATGTCGATGCCGTCTTCATTCATGATCACCGTGATTTTTGGTGGCTCATCAATCGCCTTAAAGAAGCTTCGAATCACTCGACGGCAGAAGATCGATTTTCTGAGGCAAGAGATCAATCCGTAGGCGATCATCGCCGCGCCGAGATAGGGAAAGCGCGAGTAATCAGCTGTGAGTAGGTAGGTCCCTGCTCCCAGCGCGGTCATACCAAGAATCATGCGCACAAAGCGCCACTTACCCAAGCGATGCACATAGTGCAAGGCAGCACCCTGTTTGAGCGCTTCGCGAGAAAGGGTGTATGTTAGTGTCATCTAGTTTCCCCACCACTCGCTGTAGGTCAGCCCCGCATCCCAAAGCAAGGGAATGATCAAGGTCGCGGCAATCCATAGGATGAGATTCAGGGGGACGCCTATCTTGGGGAAATCGGAAAAGCGATATCCGCCTGCACCGTAGACATAAGTGTTCGTCTGATAGCCAATCGGTGTGGCGAAACTCGCGCTGCAGCCGAACATCACCGCGACAATGAACGGCCGAGCGTCCAAGCCAAGATTAGCCGCGATACCAATCACAATGGGGGTGATCAGAGCAGCCACCGCATTGTTGCTGATAAGCTCCGTCATAGTGGAGCTAAGGAGATAGATCACACCAAGGATGATAATGGGACTAGCATTGCCAAATCTACTTTCAACGAGATCGGCAATCTGTTTCGCCCCACCAGACGTTTCCATCGCCTTGCCAAGAGCAAGCATGCCGAAGATCATGAAGATGATCGTCCACTGAACTGAACCATAGGCTTCCTTTGGCTCGAGACAACGGGTCGCGAGCATGGCGACGGCGGCAAACAACGCCAAACCGGAAATGGGCACCCCACCAACAGACGCTCCCACGATGAAGGCGAGAACGATGCAAGTCGCAATCCAGCGTTTTGAGAGGGGTTTAACCTCACGCTTCGGTGGGCGATCCATGATGAGAAAGTCGTGGGCCTCGTTGAGCTGATTCATCCCATCCACCGTGCCTTCCAAGAGCAACGTGTCCCCCACCCTCAATCGCACGCCTTCTAGCCCTTTCCTTAGATCAGCGCCCTTGCGATGGACGGCCAAGATGAGCACACCATAACGCTGCCTAAAACTCATTTCACGCAGTGTCTTCCCAACGAGCGAAGACTGCGGCCCGATGACGCCTTCCATCAGACTGAGCTGTTGAGTATCCAGTGTGGACACCTTCAAATGACGATGCGCTGGAAACTGCAGACCACCCGTCTTCTTGAAATCTTCGAAGCTCGCTCCATGTACCGTTAAACGAATGCGATCACGTGGTTCCACCACAAGCTCATCAAGCCGCGTGGTCATCACCGTGCCCAGTCGCCGAATTTCAAGGATCCGCACTTCGGGAAACTCCTTCATCAAGGTCTTCACGAGTGTCTTGCCCACCAGAGGTGAGTCTTCTTCCACCATGACTTGAGTCAGGAAATGCCGCTTCTTCTGCTGAGCCATCTCCCCTTGCATGGACTCTCGCGTCGGCAAGAGCTTCCTGCCAATAGTCAGCATGTAGACGAAGCCGATCACAGCATAAATGAGACCAAGCTTGGACACCTCAAACATGGTGAAGGGCTCGTAAGCTATGCCGTTGGCCGCAAAGACATCCTGGGCAGCCCCATCGATGATGAGATTTGTCGAGGTTCCCGTAAGCGTGCACGTGCCACCAAGAATCGAAGCAAATGACAGAGGTATCAATAAGCGCGACGCTTTGAGATCACTCTGTCGAGACAAGGCCACGACGATCGGGAGGAAGACCACGACGATGGGCGTGTTGTTGACAAAGGCTGAAAGCACGGCTGCCAATATCATCATCACAACCAGCACGCGGACCTCGGAAGTTCCCGCAACTTTCGAAAACATTTCTCCCATGACGTCAATGCAACCCGTACGTTCCAATCCCGCACTCAGAATAAACATCGCCGCAACGGTCACCGGCGCTGGATTACTAAACACCGCTAAGAGATCGTTAATCGAGAGCACGCCGGTGGCCCACAACGCCATCATGGCACTCAACGCCACGACATCAGGCGGGGCCCATTCTCGAAAGAATGCCAGGATGACCACGCCTAGTAAGGCGTAGACGATGAGGGTCTGATCGATCACTCCTTAGCGCCTACAGCTTCTCGTCGGATCCAGCAACGGCTTGTTTCCCGAAATACTTCTCCACGAGATCATTCTCTGGTGCCCTGGTGAGCAAAGTAACCACCAGGAGTGCCACGATAGACCCTAACTGATCCCACACGAATGGATTGAGCCCAAAGGGCGAAAGATCCTTCGCATGGAGAACCAAGTGCGTGATCGTTCCTCCTACCATTCCAGCGATGATGCCAGCGCCGTTCGCTCGCTTCCAAAAGAGGGCCACGGACATCGGCACCAAGAACGCGGCACCCACGCCCCCACTCGCAAAGACAATGACATCCTGCAAGGTATCCGGCGGCCTCATTGACGCGAGAAAGGCTGCCACGCCGATCAAGGCGGTAGAAGCGTAACTGAGACGCTTTACTCGGGACTCTGAGGCGTCAGGTCGTATGAATCGCTGATAAACATCACGAACGAGAGACGAAGAAGCAACTAACAGAAAGCTATCAACGCTCGACATGACAGCAGCGAACGGCGCAGCTAACAGTAACCCTGCCAGCCATGGCATGCCCGCTCCTGCCGTCAGCACCGTTGCGAGTTCTGGCATCGTGCGATCCAAATCAATCTCCATTCCTGAGAGCAATGTTCGCCCACAGCAGAAGATCACGACAAGGGTGAAGTAAATGAAGGAAAAATAAACCGACACCGTGACGATAGCCACACGTAAGGTCTTGGTTTCTCTAAAGGCCATGAGCCTTACCATGTTGCCCGGCTGCCCCGCAGTGCCAAAGGCCCAGAAGACAAAGAAGCTGAAAGCCAATGTTAGCGTTAGATAACCAAGCTCAGACTCCTCATCAGGTCCCGGCGCCGTGAGATAAACTCCGGGCTCGTTCGATCCATGCGCATAAGGCCGCACCTCTGTCAGAGTGCCGACATAACCTGCAATGGCACGTGCCCGCTCGCGTTCGATCTCCCATAATGTCGTGATTTCCAGGATGTCCACAGGCTGACTATCGCTTGATCCTGCCTCAAACAGGCAAGGGTCCGCCAGCCGAATGAGACCTCCCGTAGCAGTAGAAACCCAGGTTCCCTTTGGCAAGGTTTCGGATTCCCCACGGTCACGTTTCACAATCGCCGTCCCATGATTTGGTGGCGTCATGGTGGCAAGCCGTTCATTTGCTTTCGTTAGTCCTCCAGTCTGCTGCAGCACGAGGACAAGCATAATAGCCACCCCTAACATCATGATAATTCCCTGCATGACATCCGTCCAGACGACGGCACGAAAGCCACCGTAGACGACGTAGGCGATGACAACGACCGCAAAGAGTGTGAGGCACAATAGATAGTCCGCTTCAGCTCCAGCAACCCATGGAATGGGGGCCTTCACCACAAGCAGCCATGTCACTGCACTTTGATAGGCGGGTACGTCCCAGAGTAACGTCGAGAGGATCTTACTGCCAGCCTTGAACTGTGCGATGAGATAGCAGAACATGAAGAAGACAATCAACAACGTGGCTACACCACCGACTGCTGGGCTGTTCAAACGTTTCGTCAGAACTTCGGGCAGGGTCAAGGCTTGGGAAATCTGCGAGACCTGGTTGAGTCGTTTGCCTAACAAGCCCATGCCCACGATCGGCACGACCATATATCCTGCTATCCACAGGGCGAGAACCCAGCCATGCGAATAGACCAGTGCGGGAAAGCCAACGAACGTGCCACCAGAGGCTGCCGTCGCGGCAAACGTTAAAGCCAAGGCGCAAACGCCAAGAGAACGATTTCCAAGAAAGTACTCGCTGACGAATCCATTCCCCTGCCGACCTCGCGCCGATAACCAGGCGAGTAGGCCCACGACCAGGAGATAGACCAGGAAACTCACCAAGGGGGCCGCATTCTGCATGGCGAATGTCAACAAATGCCAACCAACTAGCGCAAGAGGGATCGCATGCCTTCAGTCTGCCTGAGCAGCTCCACTAACCCTAAAGCTCCGGAAAATGTTAAGAATATGACATTTATGGAAATATTCGACTATGACGAGTCTGACCACCTGTGAGGGCCGCCGCAAAAAACTCACTGAAAGCACCCACCTCATTGGCTCTGAGGCCCCTGCTGACATCATCGGCCTGGCTTCGATGGAAATCGCCCTCAGCAGTATCGCCTGTCTCAGAGTCAAAATGGTTGGGAAATCGCGCCCCTCGGCTCGCTCAGGACCACCTTGCTCAACGAGCCCCCGATCAGCGAAGCCACTCCGATCAAGCACGGAGACCAAATTTCCGCAGGGCAGCTGGTCCTCGCATTCGATAGTCCTGAGCCGCTGAGCCCCAAAATTGCCGCCACACCTCCGAGGACAATGCCAGTAGAACCTCCAGCGAACGCTGCCGTGGCTGTCCTCACAAAACCAAGTAAGCCTGCTACACTTACAAGGCCACTCAAAAACACCTAAAGTAAGCGTTTGTTAAATCTCGAGAAGAACTTGATTTCGAGGAGCATGATTGTGGTTGTCGAGCGAGGTACCAGGGGGATGAAATTGCCACTGACAAACCTGTTGGAAGAGAGGAGCATCCCGAATAAAGATTCACGCGTCAACTAACGAATGCCAACTCGACTCAGTGCATAAATCGCGAAGGTCGCCAACCAATGATCCCCCTCATAGTGCCCGCTGAAGACGTAGCCGAGGCCGGCTTCGGTATGAGCAGCCGCGGCATTCCTAATCTTTGCAGATCGAGAATCGGAGTCTCCTAGCGCTGAAGCAATGCCGTCTAAGGTCCAACCACGCGAGAGATTCAGACCTGCGAGATGAACGAGCTTGCCGTCTGTGACATCGGTCACTTCGACAGGCTCAAAGAGATTGCCAAACTCCGGCAGAAATTCATCTAACCAAGTCGCAAACTCACCTTGTGGGAGCACGCGCCGCATGAGGTCGGCCTCATTGAGGCCCGCAGAGAAGAAGTCCTCTCCGGAAGGCTCGTAGGCGGCCGGATAGTCAACATCCTTCGCATAGAAAGCATTGGCTCGACTGACGATCAGTTTCTCGAGCTCAGCATCCTTTGCCACACGCGCATAGTCGAGGGTGTGCCCTAACGCAAAGGCCGTGTCCGGATGCACGCCTGTCCGAATAGGCCAACCAAGTCGCGGGAGATAAGCTTCCGTCAAAGAAACGATCTTGTCTTCAAGCGGGCGAAACGCTTCTGCCCAGCGTTTGCCGCGTGGGTCATCCCAGACTCGAAGCTCCGTCGCCAGGCGCAGCGTCCATGCCCAGCCATACATGCGCTCAAAGGATGCGTTCCCCTTCTCCTCGAAGTAAGCGACTTCTTTCAACAAGGGCTCCTTCTGAAACTGCTTCTCTAGCGCGTCCTCAATCTCATCGGCCACTGGAGCATCTGGATACTCTCTCAGCAAATGCACCAGCATCCAGTGCCCATGAACGGACGAGTGCCAATCGAAACAGCCATAGAAGACTGGATGCATTTCACGAGGACTGCGCACACCAGCGGGATTTCGAACCACATTCGATGGCTTGTTAGGATACTCCTGAAAGATCCCCTTCAGAGCAAGACCAGCAAACTGAGCCACTTGAGCATCACTTAAACGCTGGCCTATCTTCGGTGAAGATTCTGTCGATGGTGTCGTCACGCGGTGAGCAATCTGAACCCAAGCGAGCAGGTCTGCAGCATCTTTCGGTGAAAGGAGGTTTCGATAGTCTGCCGGCATCAGTGAACGCGGCACGTGGCGCATCTTCTCAACTTGTTGTCGCAGGATGACCTGATCCACTCCACCTGGCAAGGCTAGCGTTAGGCTGGTCGCGCCATCTTCTTTGAGAATACCCGCCATCTCTCCAGCGCCCTCCTTAAGGGTGACGACGCTCATTTCATAGCCGGGTCGAATGCGTTCGTTAGGAACAAGGAGTTGTCGAAGAAGCGCTTCCTCTCCCACCCCAATCTCGCCAAGAATGTCTGGCCCGACGTTCACACCAATACCCCCAAGTTGATGACAGATCGCACACTGCTGCTGAAAGATCTGAGCACCATGCGCAGGATCGCGAGGCTGCCCCAACGCACTAACGAATTTCCGAAAGGTGGATTCTTCCAACGGTTTCACAGGCATCTCATCCAAAGTCTTTGCTCCAGACAGCGCAAGCTTCTCCCCGCTCTCTTCAAGGGCCGCTAATAAGTCCGCCCCCTGACCAATATCCTTCTTCAGAGCATCGATCATGAGGTGCTCCTTAAGATAGAGTGACGAGCGGATCGCCGTGGTCATCCATCGGATGTCAGCGTGTTCCCTCGTTAAGGAAACGAGCCCCTGAAACGCCCGATCACTTTTAGACTCCCCTAAAGAAAGCGCTAGTTGAAGGAGAACCCAAGGGTCCTTCTCCGAACCCACCAGCTCCAAAACCATGTCTATCAAACCTCTATCGTCGCTACGCAGAGCGGGCTCTGTGTAGCGGACCGCGTGCATTCTCGCAACAGGATCGGAATCTTCGAGCATGCGAAGGACAGCCTTACTGCTCAGCCCACCTTGTTCATGACGCAATTCGGCATGCTCAGAATACTTCCGCACCAGAGACTTCGACTCACGAATCAAGCGCAACGCGGTCTCACGCCTCCACGATGAAGGACTGTTCAGCTCATCGGCTAACTCTCGCATAGAATGACCTGTCAAATCTGGACTAGGCAAGGCCATCGCATCTTCGTGGGTGAGTCGGTAGATACGACCTCGATCATGCCCCCGATACAATCCATACTGCTGCTGCAAATGACGCGGGATGGCCGAGTAATCCTCGATAATCTCGCGGTAGTAATCGACAATCCACACGGCACCATCGGGCCCGTGACTCAACGCCATGGGATGAGACCAAGCATCTGAAGAGGCGCAGAACTCTTTCGACTGTTCGTCATGGAAGCGCTCCAATTGATAAGCCACTTCTTTCGGATCTTCAGAGCGACTCAGCCGACCACGAAAGATGAAATTCTGCGCTGGATCGCACGCGAGAAATTGACCGCTAAGGGCCGGGATTACCTCGTCCCGATAGACAAACGGAGAACATCCTGAAGTAAACCATCCTGCCGGATCACTATCAGACGCACCATAGCGGCTGCGATAATACTCAAAGTAATCCGCATGCTCAGCGCGCTTCTTTCGCCAGGGATGGGCTTCTGAGCGAGGATAGGCCCTCCGGTCAGGAGTGATATCGTGGGTCAGCCCAGAACTCGCGGCCAAAGGACTCCTAATAAGATAACGATAGTCGATTGGGGCCACCTGAATGGCTGGCGCTGTGGTACTCGCGACAAACCGGTGACCTGCTGAAGAGTAGGTGAATCCAAAGGTATGGGTGCCGCCAGTGATGGGCTCAATCGCGCTGCCATCCGCCCGGATACGGAAGTCTGTGCGAGGCAAGTCCACCGCTTCTTTCAAATGAGGCCCGATAATACGCCCCCCGTCAGCCCCTCGCCCAAAGGCTATCCAGCCGTCTCGCGTCCACTGAGGCGCGTTGATACCGCGCTCTAGAGGGCCCAATCCGAAACCAGTGAAGAGCACCTCTCGTTCTTCCGCTTTGCCGTCGCCATCCCGATCAGCTAGAAAGACAATGTCAGGCGCGCAAGCCACGATAATCCCACCACGCGCAGCCACCATGCCATAGGCGGGCGGCAAACCTGACGCAAAGACCGTCGCTCGATCCATGCGACCATCGCCATCTGTATCTTCCAATTGCTTGATGACTCCGTAAGTTCCAGCCAATGCAGCTTTCTTGAACTCGTCGCTAGCTTGCACACGCCTGACTTCGACGTCCAGCTTGCCCGTCTCATTGAGCGCTTCGATATCCAATTGGCCTTCGAGATTGTAGCCATGAAGCTCACTGACATAAAGGCGACCTGAGGCATCCCAGCATACTCCTGAAGGAGACTGGATAAGAGGCTCACTCGCCACTAACTCAAGCCGGAACTCCTTAGGCACAATATAAGACGCCACCGTTTCTTCTGGGCTCATAGGCTTCGGCGCATCACCCGGCAACGGGATTTTCGCGCATACACATGTGAGTAAACATCCGAGAACAAGACACAATTTCATCCCTCAGTGATAGTAATCTCAGCGATCCAACACAAGCACGAAGCATCATCGATTGGTTAGCCTGTCTATTTCATACCCCCCCTCACAATCAATTCTTTATCGAGCTTGTGAAATATTTCACAAAGTCCCTTGCCGTCTTTAGTATCCGATCGGATACTAAAATCACTATGGAACTCGAACAACATGAGGAGGTGCCCGATGGTTCCGGTTTCTCCGCCCAAAGTTAAGGTGCTAGTCCTTGGGGCTGGCTTTGCTGGTCTCGACTGTTGCAAGAAGCTAAACAGCCCAAAGATAGATGTCACTCTGTTAGATAGACAGAATCACCATCTCTTCCAACCCCTGCTCTATCAAGTCGCCACTGCTAGTTTGGCGGCACCAGATATCGCAGCACCAGTCCGGGAAATTCTCGCAGATCAAGAGAACGCTCAGGTCTTCATGGAGGCGGTCGAGACGATTGATCTCAAAAGTCAGTGCGTTCACACAAGCGATCGAGCACATGCCTATGACTACCTCGTCATCGCGCTGGGTGCTAGGACGGGCTACTTTGGTCATCCTGAATGGGAGGCCTTTGCGCCAGGTTTAAAGACGCTCGAAGACGCTCGAAGCTTGCGCCACAAGGTTCTCAAAGCTGTTGAGAAAGCAGAGCTATGTGACGATCCGAAAGAACGCCGACGGCTCCTGACGATCGCTATCGTGGGTGGAGGTCCCACTGGTGTCGAACTTGCCGGGGCTTTCACGGAACTCATTCACCGCACGATCAAGGATGGCTTTCGCCGAGTGGTCGCCGAGGACATACGCGTCGTTCTCATCGAAGCTGCGCCCAAGTTACTAAGCATGTTTGACGAAGATCAATCGGTCTATGCGGCTAAGCGACTCCGGAAGTTGGGGATCGAGATCCACACAGGCACCTTTGTCGAGGACGTCCGTGAGGGCGAAGTCGATTTCAATGGGACAAGTCTGGAAGCAGGCACGATCATTTGGGCTGCCGGCACTGAAGCGAATCCAGTGACAGCCGCGTTACCTACGGATAAAGACCACAGTGCTCGGCTCATCGTTGGGACGGACTGCAGCTTACCAGATTATCCTAACGTCTTCGCGATCGGTGATATTGCCTATTGCGAGGACACGAATGGCGTCGTCGTGCCTCCTCTCGCCGCTGCCGCAGCTCAGATGGGTGCCCACGTGGCCAACCTAATCAAGAGCGAGATCAAGGTGAAAACGGGTCGCATGCGCGACAAGGCTCCCCTCCTCCGTCGTCAGTTCACCTACTTCGATAAAGGCATGATGGCGATCATAGGGAAATCGGCGGCAGTGGTGAAAGCGAACAAGTTCAAGATGCGAGGCTTCCTCGCGTGGGTCGCCTGGCTCTTTGTGCACCTGCTTTTGTTGGTGGGCTTTCGCAACAAGCTCACCGTGCTCTTGCAGTGGGGTTTCGCCTATCTGCGAGGCCGACGTAGCGCGAGGATCATTGTTTCGCCAGAACCCTAGCCACTACAGCGCTTTCATCACGTAGGTCTTTGTATCCGTAAGGACGACGAGAAACCCGGGCTTGAGGGAGTAGATGAGAATCTGTGAGGCCAGTTCCCCTTCCAGCTCGGGAAACTCACGCACGAGCGTGCCTTCCAAATCAAACTGGACGAGCGGGGCGTTCTTCACCGTGCCAAAGAGAGACTTGCTAGCGTCTTCGCGCAGCAGGACTCCGGTTGGCTGTCCCCCATCTGCAAACATCTCAGGCACGGCTAGATCATCGACGTTGTAGACGTAAATCCCGAAAGGCTTAATGGGATGTCCTGGATGCTCACGATTGCCTTTCTCATCGATCAACGAGACATAAAGGCTGTCCTCCGAGATCTGAATACGCTCCGGAGAGCGGCTGATACTCAGGCCTGCTTGGTCGTAGATGAGTTCGTCGTCCTCTACGCGAAAGCGATGAAGAGCGCCGTCGCTCTCACAGAACAAGTAACGTCCATCATAAGACATCGTGACCCTATCAAAACGTTTCAAAGGTGAGGCACCCGCAGGCGAACCTAAGGGCAAAGCAAACTCTGTCGCCTGATAGGTCTGCGATTTCTCCGCATCGACCAGATCATAGACCTCCAGGGTTCTACCCCCGCCCGTCACGCAGAAGGCGTAGAAACTGTCGCGAGCAGAAGCGATCCCACGCACTCCGGGAATCTTATCAACCACGCGTCGAACCATGAGGGTGCGACTATCGACGATCCAAAGCTTATTGTCCTTAGTCAGCACAAGGAGGCCCTCACCGCTGAGTACGGACCACTCGATCGTTCCTGGCAAATCCAGCTGCAGATCCACTTTGTTACGAAACGGATCGATCTTGCGCACAAGGCCCTCTTCATTGACCGCGAAGAGAAAGAGACTATCTTTATCCCACATTAGATTCGGAATAAGGGTCGCTTCGCCGAGTTCCCATTCATTGACTCGAAAGCCTCGCAAAGGGACCCGCTTTCCTGTAATGAAACCTTCAGGGGTGCTCGGTAACGGGAATTTATCTGTGGTGCCCGAATTCGCATCAAACGGATCCTTGAAGTAGCCGCCAAGAATAGAGAGGAAAGGTTGCGTGGTCCAACTTGGCTCCCCTTTGCGCTTATGGACCAGTTGGAAAACACATTTCTTACCAGCTTCACCTTTCACTCGAAAGTTGATCTCCGTTTTATCGCCACTGAACGTCACCGGCACACGAGTCATACGGTGACTTAAGAGCCGCCAATTCGCACCATTATCAGAGACAGATTCCTTAATCTTCTTCGGATTGAGATCATCATCGAGCATGTAGTAGAGACTAACCTCTGAAAGCGTCCCTAGCGGGTCCATCACATCGGCCAAGACTTTCACGTCAAACTCATCTGGGCCGCCCTCTTGGCTTATGTGGAGGTTTCCTAGCCGCCCACGAAGCAATTCGTGCAGCTCGAAAGCCGGAATGGCATAACCAATGTTATCCGAGCGCCGATCTTTCTCGACGGTCACGCCGATGATCGCCCCTTCGTTGTCAACCATGGGACCTCCAGAGTTGCCTGGATCGACTTTTCCAAAGACTTTAATACGCCGCATGCTTCCGAAGCTGTCGTGGTTGAAAGAGGCGACGGAACCGTTCACCACAGTGATCCCGTCTCCTTTCTTGGGAAGCGGGTAGCCAAAGACAGTGATAGGGAGCGTCTCCTCCATCGTTTGATTCGAGAACAGCTCAAAGGGAGTCGGTGGATTCTTCCGGGTGGCTTTGAGAATCGCGATATCATGCTCCTCATCAGCAGCGAGCAACTCCGCTTTGACAGACTCCGTCTCGCGATCGTCGCCGTCGAAGGTGACACGCATGCGCGTCCGTTCTTTGTGCACCACCTCGCCATTTCGTTCGGCATTGATCACGTGGTGATTGGTCGCCATGTAGACCGTGTCTCCGTCGACCTTGATGACAAAGCCAGTTCCCGTGCCAAAGGCGCCGTCGTTGTTCGTGTGCACAAAGACCGTAGCCGCCTTGAGCTTGTTTCGGAGTTCTGAAGACAAGTGTTGGGTCTTTTCTTCTTGGGCCAAGCAAAGATTCGTCCAGAGCAGGAGGAGAAAGAGACCAAGAGAGGTACGCAGAGGCATCGCCATACTCAAGATTTAAGCCTGTAGCTGACGAGCAGCAAGGCACAATCAAACCTCCTCGAGCCCTGCGACGTCATCCTGAGAAAGATTCTCGAGAAAAGCACTTGAAACACTTCTCTCCTGCTCCATACCTGCTGCGCGGGATAGAGCAGCCCGGTAGCTCGTCAGGCTCATAACCTGGAGGTCGTCGGTTCAAATCCGGCTCCCGCAACCATTTCAAAAGCCCTGTAGGTCAACGACTTACAGGGTTTTTTTATGCCTAGATTGATGGAGCGCGAAACCTCTTAAAATGCAGTAAAATGCACGTTTTAGCGCTATCTATTGCACTGCCTGTTGCACTGCACGTTCTGACGAGACGCTCGTCAGGCGCACAGAATGAGGTGGCAGACCCGTTGCGCTGCTGTTGCACTGCTGTTGCACTGCACG
>CALLLI010000304.1 GCA_938082635.1 uncultured Verrucomicrobiales bacterium | reverse complement strand
GGCGACGAGTTCCGGGCCGAGTTCGACGACATCGGTGGTCTCGATCTTGTCTAACAGCACTCCGTCGACTGTGGCGTTAGCAACGCCCTGTCGCCCACCTCTCGAGCGCCCAGCCAAAGCCACAATACGCGTGACCCAAGTGGCGGCATCGACAGAGAGATTCGGCTCGAACCAGTCCTCGGCCTCCCCACTATCAGCCCCGCGTAGGCGGCGGGTCACCGCGCCCGCGATGGAAGCCATCTCAGCCTCCGGGATGACAGCATCGCCTAACGAAGCAACCACGCGCTGCCGCGGGGAACCCTCGGCGTTGCGGTAGGATTCGACGAGTTGAAGCAACGGAGTGCCTTTGATAGTCTTGGTTCGGAAATACACGACCGCCAAGCTATAGGACCGCGGAAGAAAGCCAATCCCGATAAGTTAAAATTAAGCACTACAAAATAAAACCCAGAAATAGAATCGTTGATTATCAACGAGTTATGATGTTTCGAGTTGAAAATAATCGTCAAAATAGCCGACTTTGACACACTAACAAGAAACTCGGGTTAGATGTGATTTCGGATGAACTTGATCTGAAAGACACGTCCTCCGCTACTCTTCGAGCACGCATCAGCGTGAGAGAGTTTGAGGGTGCCCATCTCATCTCTATCGATTCCGAGGACAAGAATCTCGAGCGGGCCTTGGCCGTCGCCAATTTGTTGCCCACCATCGCTCAGCGTCGTTATCGAGAGCTTCAGATGACCGAGAACGAGGCGGCGTCGAAGACCGCTCTGGAAGAACTCCAAGATCAAACGGTTCAAGCTGAGAAAGCCCGTCAGCGGAAGTTAGACTTTGCGAAGCGCTATCATACTGTTGATCAAGCAGCACAGCATTTCCGCGCCTCGTTTGCAGATGGTCCGACTAATGGTTTTGCTAACATTCTCACTACGAGCATGCTGTCGGATTATCGCGAAGCTGCAACTACCGAGCTTACGAAGCAAATTGACGCTCTAGCAAATCTCAATGGATCTGAGCTTATCAAAAGGGCGGCTATGCTCGAGATCGATGCCTCCTCCATGTATACACTTTTGCCTATCTATCAACGAAACCAACTAGAGCTAAGCGTTTTGATGGACTCTGGGCTCGGTCGGAATCATCCTAGAGTTCGAGCGAGCACGAATCAGCTTAACCAGTGTTCTCTGTTGCTCGAACGGGTGTTGGTGGATCTTCAAGCAATCTGGCAATCAAAGCTTAAGATCGCGGAAATCGTTCACAGTAAACTCGATTTCGATGAGAGTCATGACATCGCCAAGTATACGGAGGCTAGTAAAGCCTACGGGAGGGAGAAGACCAAGTTGGCCAATATGCAGGCCAAGTATTCGATCAATCAGGTGGCACTCTCCTATCCAAAGCACTCGATCCTTCTTCATCAAGCAGCTACTCCAGCAACGGGGAGCCAGGCAGATGGACGGCCAGTAATGGCCAGTAATGGCCATTCTAGGTGGGGCGGTGCTTGGTCTGTTGCTCGGGGTGGTCGTCGTCGCAGTGGGCTACGGAAGGCAGCGAAGCCACCATTGATGGGCGACCAGGAATCGCCATCCTCATTGGAGTTGGGGTGGTCTTGACGGCAGTTTGGGCGACAAGTTCTGCTTGAGTTTCCCCATAGCATCGAAATGATGCGGGGATGTCTTCTGAATTCTTTCCTGACGTGCCGGTGATCCCCTTTGAGGGGTCTGATTCCAAGAATCCCCTCGCTTTCAAGCATTATGACGCTTCCGCGAAGGTCGGTGACAAGACGATGGAGGAGCATTTACGGTTCTCCATGGCTTACTGGCACACGATGCGGAATGGCCTTTCTGATCCCTTCGGTGTGCCGACGGCGATCCGGCCTTGGGAAGGGCCGAATGATGATGTGGAGAATGCGAAGCACCGCGTGCGCGTGGCTTTCGAGTTCATGGAGAAGACAGGCATCAAGTATTACTGTTTCCACGACCGTGATGTGGCTCCTGAAGGGGCGACCTTGGCGGAGTCGAATTCGAACCTGGATGCCGTTGCCGATGTGCTTTTGGAGGAGCAGCAACGCACGGGGGTGAAGTTGCTCTGGGGCACGGCGTGTCTCTTCGTGCATCCTCGCTACAATCAAGGGGCGGCGACGAGTCCTTATGCCGATGTGTTTGCCTATGGCGCGGCTCAGGTGAAGAAGGCCTTGGAAGTGACGAAACGCCTCGGCGGTGAAGGCTACACCTTCTGGGGTGGTCGTGAGGGGTACCAAACCTTACTCAACACTAATATCGGCCGCGAGCTGGATCACTTGGGAGGTTTCCTTCACATGGCGGTGGCTTATGCCAAGGAGATCGGTTTCGACGGTCAGTTCTACATCGAGCCGAAGCCGAAGGAGCCGACGAAGCACCAGTATGATTCGGATGCGGCAGCTTGTTTGAATTTCCTCCGTCAGTATGACCTGATGGATCACTTAAAGCTTAACATTGAAACGAATCACGCGACGTTGGCAGGGCACACCGTGGAACATGAGCTTGAAGTGGCTGCGGCTGCGGGTGCTCTTGGTTCCATCGATGCGAACGCAGGCGATGAAATGTTAGGCTGGGATACCGATCAGTTCCCGACCAACATCTACATGACGACGCAGATCATGCTTTCTCTCTTGAAGTCAGGTGGCTTCACCACGGGTGGCCTGAACTTCGATGCGAAGGTGCGACGCGAGAGCTTCGAGCCGATCGATCTGTTCTATGCGCACATCGGTGGCATGGATGCCTTTGCTCGCGGCTTGAAAGTGGCCTACGCGATCATCGAAGATGGCCGTTTGGACAAGTTTGTGTCAGAGCGTTATGCGAGTTACGACAGCGGTCTTGGCAAGAAGATCGAGAATGGCGAGGTCGGCTTCAAGGAGCTGGAAGCGCACGTTCTCTCGAATGGCGAACCTGGCGTGACGCCAAGTGGTCGCCAAGAGATGCTAGAGAATCTCGTGAACGAGTTCATGTAGTATTCGTTAGTGAACCCAAGGAGCGGTGCTTTTTAAGCTCCGAGCATGCGTGGGGCGCTTGGAAAGCGCCTGTCCTTGGGTTAGACTTTACGAAGGCCTCGTCGATCTGATCGGCGGGGCCTTTGTCGTTTCGAGGTGGACGCTTTCGATCTGACCTTTAACCCAAGTTTCTTATTACCGGCGTGGCACCCCTATAAAACCAGTGCCTGCGTCGCGAAGGCACTACAAAGTCGTCGCTCCTTTCAGTTCCGACTTCACCGCTGGGCAGGCCCCTTTCCAATCGATCCCGAGTATCTCGGTAGACCCGGCTCTGCTCCGCGTCTGGCAGGCTCGGCTTGCGCACCGTCACGATCCGTCCGTCCTCCAGCGGCAGCCGGGTGCTCACTAACGAATGCGTACAAAGTAAGCGGCGCAAGGTCTTCC
>CALLLI010000303.1 GCA_938082635.1 uncultured Verrucomicrobiales bacterium | reverse complement strand
CGTCCAGAAGGCGACCCGGAGTTCCAGAAGCAAGCCGAGCGCGATGAGAACGAGAATGAGGCCAATGATGCCATTCTGAAAGAGCAGGTGAATGCGCTCCTTATAGTCGTCAGATCGGTCGCGTGTGAGGGTGACGCCGACAGACGGGGGCAAGTTGGGCCGTTGTTTCTCAATGAATTGCCGAACCGCTCTTGCCACCTTCAATGGAGGCTGCTCCTCCGAACTAAAGATGGAAAGGAACACCGCGCGCTGTCCATTGAAATAGGCTTCGCGATCAGATTCCTCAAAGTCATCGCGCACTTCGGCAATCTCTGACAGACGCACGGCGGAACCATCCGCCGTGCTGATCACTTCAATCTCCTCAAACTCCCTGGCAAAGTCACGACGTTCCGTTGTTCGAAGGAGGATGTCTCCTCCCGAAGTCTTGAGAGTGCCTGCGGGAACATCCAGAGCGGAGCTATCGATCGTCTTGGCGACGTCATCCAATGTCAGCCCCAACGAGCGCAGCTTCTCTTGCGGAATCTCGATGTGGATCTCGGGTTCACGCATGCCAGACACCTCCACCAAGGCAATGTCAGGATCAGCAAGCAGACCGTCTTGCAATTGACGGGCGAAATCCACCAGTGTGCGTTCGTCCAAATCACCGTAGACGGCAATGCTCATCACGCCGCGGCGACGCCCTGAGCCGAGAGAAATCGTTGGAGGTTCCGCATCATCCGGGAAAAGGCTAACGCGCTGCACCGCTGCGGTGATTTCCTGTAGTGCTCGATTGCGGTCGAAGCCTTGATTCACCTCCACCATCACACTGGCGCTGCTATCTCGAGCCGTGGCGACTGTTCGCTTAACCAATTCCATCCCGCGAAGCTCCGCCTCGATCGGCAAGACGATGGATCGCTCGACTTCCTCCGGACTGGCACCGCGATAGTGCATTCGGATCGAAACCGTATCGACGGCGAAAGTCGGGTAGACCTCCTGCTTGATCTTAGTAGCCGCGACAATGCCGACGGCAACGACGGCAATCATGAGTAAATTCGCCGCGACGTGATTGCGGGCGAACCAGGCCAGAATGCCACGATGCGCTGTGGAGGAATCCGTCATGGTTTCTTGTCCGGAGTTGCCAAGGATTGTGGGGAGACCTTCATCCCCGGGAGTGGTGCGCGGAGATCACTGACAATGACCTTCTCTCCGTCCTTCAACACATTCTTCACGAAGAAGGTCTCCTTGCCTTTCCACAGGACCGTTGTCGGGCGAATCTGAAGTTCATTGGCATCATCAACTAGCCAGAGGTTGTCACTGTGCAAGGCTTCCCTAGGAATGGTGATGACGTCGTCTAGAGAACCGGCCTCAATGTTCACACTCACATAGTTTCCAAGGAGAAGCGGGAAGGGCGGCGAATCGTAGTTAGTCGACTGGGTTCCCAACGGGTCATCCACCCGAATCAGCACTCGCGCCATCCTGGTCTCTGGATCGAGATCGCCAAGAAGCCTCTCTACGACGCCAACCCATTCCGCGCGAAAAGCATCCCCTTCATCTCCTTTATCTAGAAAGACGGTCGCCTTCGAGCCCGGTGTCCCGCCCGTCGACGTCTTGATCCATCTCAAGTCTTCGAACGGAATGGTGACTCGCACCCAGAACGAATCCGTCCCGGCGAGTTTACAAATGGTGTCTCCAGAGGCGACGAGCTGTCCGACTTCAACGGCCTCTTCGATGACCACCGCATTGAAGGGTGCTTGAATCGATGTTCGTGTCAGGGTGAGTTTAGCCCTAGCAATTTCATTCGCGGCCATGGCCAGCATGGCTTGCGCCCTTTCCAAATGAGGCTCGCGAAGAACCAACGCTTTATTCACCGAGCTCGCTTCAAGGTCTTTCTCTAACAGACTAAACTCACGTTTCGCGACGACCTGCCTGCCTTCTTCCACCGCGATGGCGAACTCGGCCTCTTCGAGGGCAGCTTGGTGTTCCTTTAGAGCCAGTTCATAATCCGCGCGATCGATACTCACGAGTTCGTCTCCGGCGGACACGTGACCACCTGCGACGAGCGCTTCGTGATGCATCACAATACGCCCTCGTACTTCGGGTTTGATCGTCACCTCACGTGTGGGGATGACAATGCCGTCTGCCCTAACATGCACAGGCTCATTCGAAGCCGCGGTTTCGATGGTTTGCACAATCTTCGCAGCCTTCACCTTCTCCACCGGCTCCGTTGTCGGCGCCGTCATCATAAAGTAGGTCGTGAGGCCTGCGCCGATGGCCAGGACGACGAGGGCAATGAGAATGCTAGAATACGATCTCTTATGCGTGGTCAAATTCGTTTAATGTTGGTGTTCAGAATCTATTGGCCCACCGATGGCACGATGAAGCGCGACACGAGAGCTTAAGAGTTCGCGGTGGCTGGTGATGACTTCGCGTTCCAGTCCTTGTACCGTGACTACCGCGTTGAGGACCGGCAAATAATCGGTGAGTCCCTGGCCCCACCGGTGGCGTGTTTCACGCAGCAGCTTCTTTGCCGTGTCTAGCTGTTGGTTGAGAAGATCGATGCGTTCCGCTTGCTTTCGCTCCAGCACCAGCGCCGTTTCGACATCGCGAACCGCGCTAAGGTAATTGTTAGAGTAGGATGATAGGGCTTCCTTGAGTGCAGCTTGACGCCGACGAACTTCCGCCTTGCGAATGCCGGCATCGAAGATCGGTGCGGCGACTGAAGCGACGGCGTTCGTGATGATGGTGTCTAGTCCAGGACCTCCAGTTCCTGACACGGATCCACCGAGAGTTAGTCTAGGCAAACGGTCAGCGATGGCTTCGGCGACTTCGTGATCAATGGCGGCCACACGCTGCGCCGAAGCGACAAGATCGGGGCGCTTCTGAAGGAGATTCGCGGGCACTCCCACGGTGCGCAACGAGGCCGGTGGCAACTCGAGCTCTTTACCTGAAAGCGTAGGCCCGTTGCCGGGCGGGAGGCCGAGCAAGACATCCAACGCATAGGTGAGTTGTTGAAGTCGGCCTTCGATCGTGGGAACGCGCGTCTTGGTGGCGGCGAGTTGCTCTCGCTGTTGCAGCACATCAACGATCGACGATTGTGCCTGACCAAATCGCAACTCGGTCAGATCAAGAAGTGTCTGGTTGTTCTCGATTTGTTTTTCTAACAGAAGTAACTGGCGATTCTGTTCTAGGATCTCAAAGTAGGTCTCTGCCACCGATGCTGAAAGCAAGAGCCGAGCGCCTAACCAATCCGAAATGCTGGCATCGCGCTCAAGCCGGTCCGCCTCCCGAGCAGACCGTAACCGTCCCCAGAGATCCATTTCCCAATCTAACAGCGCGCCCAAATTCGTCGACGTCGCCCGTTTGTCTTGAGAGCTATCGCCGTCCGTCCACCGAACGGCGTAGGAGCCGCTGCCGTCAACCTGGGGGAAAAGCCTGCCGCCCGCTTGTCGCAACATTGCGTCCGCCTGCGAAATACGGGCGGCGACAGCCTGTAGTTCCAGGTTATTTCCCAGGGCCTGTCGCACCAACTTGGTAAGCGCTCGATCGCTGAAAGACTCCCACCAGGGGCGTCCTAATTGCTGCCCACCTAACGCCGTGGCAACTTCGCGAAAGGAGGGATTCGCTTCAACTAGGGCGGTTACGGTGCCACGCGAACCACCCACGCACGAGCATACTGCTAGCGTCGCAGTGGCTAGAAGAACGAAACGGAAAGCGTTTACCACGTTAGCAAGCCACACCTAAGACAAGTGCTTCTTGAAGAATGCCAAGGTTCGCTCCCATGCAAGCTCGGCCATCTTCTCATCGTAGCGCCCGGTCGAATCGTTGTGAAAGCCGTGGTTCGCCTTTTCATACATGTGCATGGTGTAATCCACCTTGGCCGCTTTGAGGTCTTCCTCGTATTCAGGCCAACTTCCATTCACTCGCTTGTCGAGTTCGGCGAGTTGAACGAGCAAAGGCGCCTTGATGTCCTTGCGAATCTCTTTGGCGGCGGGTGTGCCGTAGAATGGCACGCCTGCATTCAAGGTCTCCGGCGCGGCCGCGGCTAGCATATTCACGACATAGCCACCGAAGCAGAATCCCACAGCGCCTAGTTTACCGGAGCTTTGGTCATGTGCTTTGAGAAACGTTGCTGCGGCCACAAAGTCGGCTTCGATCTTAGCGCGATCCATGGAACCTTGCATGGATCGCCCCTCGTCGTCATTGCCTGGATACCCACCCAGAGGATGCAAAGCATCCGGCGCAAAGGCGATGAAGCCGGCTTTCGCCACGCGTCTAGCAACGTCCTTCACATACGGGTTCAAGCCGCGATTCTCGTGGATGACCAAGACGACAGGAGCCTTCTCGTCCAATCCCTTAGGCGTGACTAAGTAGCCTCGACCTTCCTTATGTCCCTTGGGCGAAGGAAAGGTGGCGTATGTCGCCTTAATGTCAGAGTCGTTTAAAGAGACCTGCTCGGCTTGCGCATAGTCCGGCATCAAGGCCCCTAGGAGCACACTCATGGTCAGGCCTGCCGTGGCCACGGTGGACAATCGGGACATGAACGTGCGTCGATCGATCACACCGTGCGCGTATTCGTCGTACCAATCAAAGGCCTCCTGAGGAATGGGTGGATGATCTGTGGCGGTGGCGGAAGTTTCTTGTGCTGACATGATGATCTGAGAAGTGCTTGAGTGAGGTATGCTTGGCTTTCTCCAGACGAGAAGCTGGAATGATTGGGATCCTAGGCGATTCGCCCACCTGAGGGAATGCTTAACACTGGACAAGTTTCTGAGTTGTCACAGGTTCGGAAAAGAGGGGATTTCCGTAGGAGTTTGAAACAAAGATTGCGGAATTCTCGGTGAATCTTCGCATGTCGCTTGAACTCCGACCTTTACCAACAATAGCAATTTGCCGCCGGAGAAAAGGGATTCATCGAACAAGCCCAACTCTTAGTTCACAAATAGCCTCCTTCCTTATGAAAAGTCTAGCAACCCTACTACTTTACCTCAGCCTGGTCACAGTCACCGCCCTTGCCCAACGCGATTTCGGAGGCGAGGACAATGAGCGCATCGAGCCCGAAGACTTGGAATTCGAAATGGGTGTCGCGGCTATTCCAGATCGAGCTCTGTTCGAGAAATTGTCTTACCGAGGACCCGATGCGGGACGAGATTCCTACCTTGCCGGGATCGAGTTCGTGAAGTTCATCCTCGCGACCCCGGAGACGACCGGAGGAAAGGTCTATTTCATGAACACCAAGAATCATCGAGGGCATCCTCCCTTCATGAGTGAGGTGGGATTGAGCCGAGGGCGCGGACGGCCAAGTGGTGTGCGCGGAGCCATCTGCTACCTGCCGCGCTTGAAGGCTCCTGACGGTGATCCTGGTCTCTACACCTTCGATTTCCAACCTCGTGACTCCTACACGTTTGAGGAGATCCAATCCTATCACGCCACCTTGATTGCCAGGGCGCCGATGCTCAAAGGCAAACTCGCCTTTCATCCGTTGGATGGAAACTTGGATCAATACGAGACTGACAAAGCTAAGTACGAAGCAGCGAAACTCCCCGTTCATCTGGACTCTGACAAGCGTACGAACATCGCTTATCTCCCGCTCAATCCGGGCGAGTCCTTCGGGCTGCTCCGTATCATGGACAACGACACCCGCCCTTCGCCTCGTGACATCGTCATCTGCAAGACCTTACCTAACCAGATGCCACGCATGGCTGGTGTGATTTCTGAGGTGCGTCAGACGCCACTCTCTCACGTGAATCTTCGCGCGATCCAAGACAAAGTCCCCAACGCTTACGTCAATGACGCGCTCACCCAAGTAGCCATCAGCTCTCTCGTGGGCAAACTGGTGAACTATCAAGTCACCTCCCAGGGCTACAAGTTACGCGAAGCCACCAAAGCTGAAGTCGACAAGCACTTTGAGGCGATCCGTCCGACCAAAGCGCAAACACTTAAGCGTGATCTTTCCATCAATGAAATCATTCCTCTCAAAGACATTAAATTTGAGCAGTCCAGAAGTTTCGGCGTTAAGACCGCTAATTTGGCTGCACTGAGCACTTTCAAGTTTCCCGAAGGCACGGTCCCCGACGGATTTGGCATCCCGTTTCATTTCTACGATGCTTTTATGAAGCACAACGACTTCTACGCCAGGGCAGACAAGCTGATCAATGACCCCGAGCTGAAAGAGAATCGACGTGAGTTGGAACGCGCTTTGAAGAAGTTCCGCAAGACCATCGAAGGCGGCGACATGCCAGACGACCTCGATACCGCCCTAACAGCGCTTCAGGAATCCTTCCAACCCAAGCAATCGATTCGCTGTCGATCTAGCACAAACAATGAAGACCTCCCAGGCTTCAGCGGCGCCGGTCTCTACGACTCCTACACCCACAAGCCCGACGAAGGCCATCTCTCGAACACGATCCAACAAGTCTTCGCCAGCCTCTGGAACTTCCGCGCGTATGAAGAGCGCGAGTTCTACCGCATCGACCACAAAGCCACCGCCATGGGTGTCCTCGTGCATCCCAACTTCAAAGGAGAGAAAGCCAACGGCGTCGCCGTGACCGAAGACGTGCTCTACGAATCTCTAGGTTTCTACTACCTCAACACCCAGGTCGGCGAAGATCTCGTCACCAACCCTGACGAAGATTCTAGCCCAGAGGAACTCTTGCTAGGCTGGTACGAACGCGACGGCCAAGAGATCGTCCGCTCTTCCAAAGAAGCGGCCAAAGGCAAATCCCTCTTGAGCGACAAGCACCTAAACCAACTCCGCGATCACCTAGGCACCATCCATAGCAAATTCGCCAAACACTACAAACGTGATCCCGACGACCTGAAATTCGCCATGGAGATCGAGTTCAAGATCGATAAGGACGACAAGCTTGTCATCAAACAGACGAGGCCTTGGGTGTTCTAAAAGCCGATCCTGCGACTTCGCGGCAACGGCGGAGCAATCTTTGTCTGTCGAAATGGGAGTATTTGTCATACGAGCGAAGTTTGGAGTTTCAAATTCGCCTCCATTCCATTAGAAAAGCGTTATGATGATGAAAGAAGCCTCTCCTAGTATCTATCGACTCGCCGTAATCCTTGGAGTGCTTTCGGCCTTGCTGCCCAGCACTTGGGCACGTCCGGTTGCCTTGAGCGTGGATTGGTCTGACGTGGATGGGACGGAAGAGTCGGGAAGCACGTTGGTGGCCTCGGGGACGTTTATTGCGCTCAATTCCTTCTTGCAGGGGCCGGTGACGCTGAACGCTAGCGAATCGTTGGTAGTTTCACTCCGAGTCAACTTGGGGGAGAACAAACCAGCCTTCGACAATGACGGTCTGTTTATTGGTTTTGGCAATGGTTCTGGTGGCGGCTATGTGTTAGGCGAATTTGACACAGGCGTTCCTCAAGCAGAGCCTTTCCGTCATCGCGCGCGAGTCGGTAGCACGAATCTTGGAGGCACGGTTGATTTGATGCCCTTGCCAACTGAGAGCGCCATGCCTGACCTGGCAACGGCGAGCTACTTCGATGGGGATAACACAGTCACGATTCGGTTTGCGGTGACCCGTACTGCGGATGGATTCGATCTTGAGACTCGCTGGAACGATACCGTCTATCAGACGACAGTGACAGCGGACGTCTGGGCGCCGGGCGAGGATGCTTTGGACACCTTCTTCTTTCGCTCTCGGCAATCGGCAGATTGGGAAGTCACCAATGTCGTGGTCGAGTTGGAGTCCTCGCAAGCGCTGGATCCAGACTTGCTGATTGAATCAGTGTCTTTGCTAGGACGTCTGGGAATCAATCCGGAAGCACTAGCGTTCGTTGTGCCTATTAGTAATGGTGGTGCTAGTGTGGGTCTTGTGATTGGTTCCGTGGTTGTGGAGGGCGATACGGCGGCTCAATTCACGGTCGATTCCTTTCCCGCGACGCTTGCCCCAGGGGCTTCGAGTGAAATAATGCTGACCTTTGACCCGGCAGGTTTGAGCGGGACTTTCGAAACGACACTCGTTGTGCATGCCAATACTGAGGACAGTCCGGTGAGCCTGCCCTTGGCGACTCGCGTGCCTCTGATCACCACGTTCCGTGCGGCACCGGCGGTGCTCAACAATGGTGCGACCGCGACCCTATCTTGGGTCGCCGATCCAAGGGCGGAGTTGAGTATTGATCCCGATGTAGGTGATCTTGAGAGGGCCATGGTCAACGGTGCTGGAAGCTTGACTATCATGCCCACTATGGACACGGACTACATCTTGACCGCTTCGCTGGAAGACGATCTCCAAACGCGCAGAGTATCTGTGACGGTGCTGCAAACCGTCGCACGGGGGCCAGTGCCAGTTGAGGAGACGTGGACATTCAATGCCGGAGACGGGGATGGGAACGAGAGCAGTCTGACGGCTAGTGGGACGTTCATTGCGCTACAGCCATTCGCGGTGGGTCAGATCGCTTTGGCCGAGGGGGACTTCCTCAGTGCGCGGATGCGCATTGCGAATGGCGACGTGAAGCCGGGATTTGACGATGATGGCCTATTCATTGGCTTTGGCAACGGTGAGGCAGGTGGCTATATTCTCAGCGAACTGGATACCGGACCCGTGGGAGGAGAATTTGTTAGGCATCTTTCTCGAGTCGGGGCGACAAACTTGACCAGTACGGTGGACTTGGTTCCCGCCGCGGATCTTGTGGGAGGTGATTTGGTTCCCGAAGAAAGGCAACAGTTCACCGGAGACAACACGGTTGATCTCCAAGTGATCCTTGGCCGGACCGAAGACGGTTACCTCTTCGAGACCGTCTGGGGAAATGTGCGTTATTCGTCTGTGATCCCATTCGAGAACTGGTCGCCCGAGAATCATGCCATCGATACGTTCTTCTTCCGGGCTCGCCAGGATGCTGACTGGGAAGTCACGGAGGTCGCAGTGCAGTTCAACTTGGCTGGCCAGGATCCCGATCTCGCCGTGCCCAAGAATCCAATTCGGGATCTTGAACCTGGAGCCGGCCCCTATCGTTTGTCGATTCCTCTAACAAACGAAGGTAAGGAGGAAATCCTTGAGATCGAGTCGATCCGTGTGGTGGGTCCAGATCAAGCCTTGTTCACTATCAGTGAAAGCTCTTCGACCATTCCGGCTCAAGGTACGGAGTCCGTCACATTAATGTTTGATCCTGGTGATCGTCGTGGTGGCTTTGCTGCACTTCTAGAAGTGAATAGCAATGACACGGCAGACAAGGTGTCGCTTTGGGATTTGTCGACCTTCATTGGCAATGCGGGCAACTTGATCGCGCACTACCGGTTCGACGAAGCAGAGAGTCCCGGCTCCGTTTATGACTATTCCGGACGCGGAGCCCATGGTGTCTATCAAGTAGGCGACGGTGCCATGATCGAGGTGTCTCAAGCACCTCTCGCCTCCGGAACCTCCGTTACGTTGACACCCGGCGAGGAGGAGGCGGCTTATGTGGAGATTCCTGCAACGGCTGACATTCCTCCGCTAGTAGAGTTTAGCCTCTCTCTCTGTGGTTCCAAGGAGATCCTAGTGCGGCTAACGTCAGTGTATTGTTCTCAAAGGGAGACGCTCTGGGCGATCCCTTCTCGCTAGCGGTGGCAGGGGATAGTCTGTTGTGGGTGTCGAGTGGGGAACAGTCAGAGCCGTTCGCTGGGGCGGTTACGGGTGCGCCTCAGCATCTGGTCGCGGTGGTTACTGCCGCTGATCTTACTCTTTACCTGGATGGGGAAAGCTTGGGCACAGTGATCGCTGAGCCTTTCGACGACTCGCGTTCTTCAGCGCTACGTTTCGGCTCCTTAAACAGTCTCTTCGGGTTTCGCGGAATCCTTGACGATGCGCAGTTATATAACGGCGTGCTCAATGCTGAAGAGGCAGCCTTTTTGAGCCAGAATCCTGGGGCTACGTTAGTAGGCGAAGACCCCGTAGGCGTGACCGTTGCTAGCCTTCGTCGTACAGCTGATGGAGCGGAAATCGATTGGTTAGAGGAAGCCGGACTGCGCTACACTGTCCAACATTCGGAAACCCTGCTCCCGGACTCGTGGCAAGATGTCGTCACGGATGCTAAGCCACCATTCAGCGATTCGGCAGCGGAACGTGTCGGGAGAGGAGCCGGTTACTACCGCATCGGTGCCGAGCGCGAGTGAGTGAATCCGCCCTTGGGTTTAATGGCCTAGCGTCAAATGGCGAGAATCCTCCTCCAAATCTCGCGCATGCCTATTCCACGATCTCAATCGGAGAGAAATTGCTGCGCGTCCCTTTGGCGTAAATGCCGATGTAATTCACCTCTTTCAATCCTTGAGGGAGCTTCTGTTCCAGTCGCGTCTTGCCGATTTCTAACACAACAATTCGTTTGGAGAGATCGATAGTCGCTTGAGCGGTGAACTTCTGTTGCGCGTCGAAATTTGCCTTCTGCGCAGCGCCTCCACCGACATTTGTCCAGCCGCCCTTGAAGATTTCGTGGGTGCCCTTGCCGATAGCAGTTCCCACTTTGACGAGGTTGGCATTGTTAGGCTTGTCGCCAAAGCAGAACATTGCGTTGCGCGTGCTCGCGTCGACGGCTGTTTGATACTCGAGTTTGAACACGGCGTGGGCAGTGCCGGAGATGGGTTTGTCGAGTTTCCGGAGAGCGAAGCCCTCACCGTCTGAGGACAACCGATAGCCCAAGGTTGATTTCGTCACGGTGCCGCCGCAGACGATTGGCCAGTCGCCGGTCTCGTCTGTCCCCTTGCCGAGCTTTGCTGCTCTCTTGGTCTTCTTCTGCGGTTGTTTCTCATTCTCCCACCAAGCGCGCGGGCCCTCGGCTTCGATGCCGCTCCAGACTTCCATGAAGGTCTTCTTCATCTCGGCGAGTTTCACCGGCTTCTTTTTGGCGAGATCGTTCGTCTCCTGCCAATCTTTCTCGATCTCATAGAGCTGAAACTCTGTCAGGGTACGGTCAGCGACAATCTTCCAATCACCGATGCGCATCGCGGCGCGGCTTTTCTCTGGAGCAATGTGGGTGCGCCAGAATAGTGGCACGTGACGATCAACGGGCTGACCTTTGAACGCCGGGCGAATGTCTGCGCCATCGATGGTGCGGTCTTTCGGAATGTCGATCTCAGCGATTCCGAGTGTGGTGGTGAAGATATCCGAGCCGATCACTGGCACGTTGCTTACTGTGCCCGGTGCAATCTGCCCTGGCCAACGAACCATGCCCGCGACGCGGATACCGCCTTCGTGGCTGTCGCGTTTGCGCCCGCGCAAGCCGCCGGTTGATCCTTGCGTGCGACCTGCCTCTTTCCTTCCTTCTGGGCCATTGTCCGACGTGAAGAACACGATTGTATTGTCGCGCAAACCCAGTTCATCCAAACCTTTCATCACGATGCCGAAGGCGTGGTCGAGTTGTGTGATATTGCCATGGTGCTGGCGGATGCCTTCGTTGTCGATGTGCGCGTAAGGCTTCATGAATTTCTCAGCTGACTCGATGGGCAAGTGCGGTTCGTGCGTCCACACCGAGAGAAGAAATGGCTTGTCCTGATCCCTGTCTTCTTTCAGCCAGCGGATGCCTTCGGTGGCTACGAGCGGCGCCGAGAAACCTTCGAGCGGGCCCATGGCTTCGCCGTTGCGCACGAAGTTCGTCGGGTTCTTGTGGTTAGGCGCGGCATTGTTCTGAGTCGCCATCCAGTGTTCGTAGCCGTGGTCATTTGGCTGCGGTTGTTTGTCGCTATTGAAGTGCCCATTGAGGTGCCACTTGCCGACGTGGCAGGTGGCGTAGCCATTCTCTTTTAATAGCTCCGGCAGGGTGATCTCGCTCTCGCGCAAGTGCGTTGAATGTCCGTCAGGGATCCAACGCCAGACGCCATTGCGATAGGGCGTGCGCCCAGTGAGAATCGAAGACCGTGAGGGCGAACACACGCCGCATGCAGAATAGCATTGTGTGAAACGCACGCCCTCGGAGGCGAACTTGTCGAGGTGTGGGGACTTGATAGTCTTGTGGCCGTAGCAGGCGAGATCTCCCCAGCCCATGTCATCGACCAAGAAAACAACGATGTTTGGCTTCTCTGCCATGGCGAGGCCGAGTTGGAGAAGAAGGGCGATTGCTGTCAGGGTGGTTCTCATCTTGGATTAATCTCCCCAATCTGCATGCGAGCAACAAGTCTTTATAACATCACCCGCGTAGCGAATTGGATCTAATACGATTGACGGGGTGCTTAGAAACTGGGTAAACTACCGAATGAATGCTCTACCCGGCTTGGTACTCATCTTTGCCATTGCGGGTGTATCTGGACTACATGCGGCCGAGCCGACAAGCCCTTCGGTGCTGGCTACGTCGCATGAGACCATGGAGTTCCGGTTCCAAGGAGACGCGGCTCACTACTAGATTCTCTACCGTAGTCTAGATCTGGCGGAGACCGGGGATCCCGTGGACATGGTGCTAGGCGATGCCGGTCCTATGATTCTGAAGGATCGACTCCGCGCATCTCCACCACAGGCATACTACCGGATACAGCAAGTCCCGAACCACGAGTCTGCTGATACCGATGGTGATGGGTCTTCCGACTACAATGAAATACAACTGAATCTCTTCGCGCCGGGTGAGCCGATCGGGAACCCTTTCAATCCGATTAAGAGCCTTAGAGTGCGTGATGGTAGCTTTCTTCTAACGGAGGAACAATGGGAAGCGTTTTCGGTAACTCCTGATGCAGATGGAAACCCATTTTCAATTACTCCTGAGCATCCAGCCGCTTTCTAATAGACGAGATTTAGGTGGACCCATCAGATTCTCAGCTTCGAATCAGGTTCTGCTAGGGAAAGAAATCCTAACGGACGAACAAGGAGAGGAGATTGCCAAGTATCTCCATGAGATCGTCAAGCATTTCCGCAAGCTCTACGATATGGATTTGAACTTTGCGATGGAGGTCGAGTTCAAAATTACCAAAGAGGATCAGCTTGTCATCAAACAAGCGCGTCCGTGGGTCAATTGAAACAGCCGTTTGAAACGTAGCGGATCAGGCAAGCCTTCCATTAATACCAGTCTCGAATTCTCACAGCCACACCATCGTCTTTGCCCACCAGTTCCTTGAGCTTCGGGATATCGCTGCGGCGGTGGTGATAGGGATGCATGAGCTTCGGTTTGAAGTCGCGAAGGGCACTTGCCGCGTCGTCCACACTCATGGTGAAGGGCGAATTCATACAAACAATGGCACCATCGATATTGGGTGGCAGCATGCGGACGTCGGCGCTCAGTGGCGGGATCTGAGAAAAGTCACCAATTTTGTTCGTTCTGGAGCCGAAGGCTCGTAGATTCAGGGCCTCGTTCTACCCATCATGCATTGCTTTACGATTCTCTTTGTTCTTGCCGTCGTTCTGGCCTCTCCAGCCATGGCGGAGCTTGATTACAACCGCGATATTCGACCGATCTTGGCCGATAGCTGCTTCAATTGCCACGGCTCCGACGCGAACTCGCGCAAGGCCAAGCTCCGGCTCGACACTGCAGAGGGGGCGACAGCGAGACGCAAGGGCGGCATTGTCCCGATCGTTCCCGGCAAACCGGAAGCTTCCGAACTGGTTGCGCGGATTTTCTCCACGGACCCGGACGAACAGATGCCCCCCCCAGATCACCCGATGCCATTGATCGCAGAAGATAAGGCGACACTCCGTCAATGGATCGCCGAGGGAGGGGAATACAAAGGGCACTGGGCATTTCTGAAACCGGAGCGCCCCGAAGCGGAGCAGGGGATGGATACCTTGGTCGCTAGCAGACTTCGAGATACTGGGCTGCGCGCAAACCCGACCGCCACCAAGCCGACTCTCATCCGCCGACTCAGTCTCGATTTCACAGGCTTGCCGCCGACGCTTAACGAAGTCTCTACCTTCGTCAATGACCCGTCACCTGACGCTTATGAGAATCTAGTCGACCGCCTCCTCGATTCCCCTCGCTATGGCGAACGCATGGCCATGTGGTGGCTCGACGGCGCGCGTTACGCTGACAGCCACGGCTACCAAGCCGATTGGGAGCGTTACCAGTGGCCGTGGCGAGATTGGGTCATTGCGGCCTTCAACGACAACATGCCGTTCGACCAATTCACTATCGAACAGCTTGCCGGCGACATGCTGCCTAACGCAAGTACGAGCCAAATTGTCGCGACGGGATTCAATCGCAATCACCGGATCAACACCGAAGGCGGTTCGATCGATGCCGAATGGCTAGTCGAGAATGTGATCGATCGCGTCGAGACGACAAGTGCGGTATGGCTCGGCTTAACCTTTGGCTGTGCTCGCTGTCATGATCACAAGTACGATCCCATTTCGCAGAAAGAGTTCTACCAATTCTTCTCCTTCTTTCACAATGTCCCCGAGCAAGGAAAGGGCCCCGGTAAGCAGGGTAATTTCGATCCTGTCATTCACATTTCCGATCTGAATGCCGATGAGAAGATTGCGGCGATCGATAAGGACATTGCCGCGGCCAAGAGCGCGCTCATCAAGAGCAAGAAGAAGCACAGGAAGGTAAAGGTGCCAGTCTCTTCGTGGTCACCCGTCAACGAAGTGACGCTCACCTCCAAAGGCGGCGCGACGATGAAACGCCTCGAGGACGGTTCCTTTCTCTCCACCGGAAAGAAGCCTGGTACCGATACTTACACTGTTTCTATCAAGGATGCGGGCAAGGGGATCACTGGCATCATGATCGAAGCCATCCCGCACGATAGCCTGACGAACAAGAGTCTCGCTCGCTCCGTGAACGGCAATTTCGTCCTCAGTGAAATAACGAGCAAGGCTCTCAAATTCGCCTCCGCTTCCGCAAGCTACGAACAGAAGGGTTGGCCGATCAAACACACGCTTGATGGAAAGCAGAGCACTGGCTGGGCCGTCAATGGCAACTCCAAGATCGAGATCAAACAAGCGGTTTTCACACTAGCAGAGCCTGCCAGTGTCCCGATTGAGTTTCAGCTTGAGTTCAAAGCTTTGGATTCTCACATCGCCGGGCGTGTGAAAATCCACGTCACCACGGCAGTCACGCCGACTGTTCCTGGAAAAGCGCTCGTCCACCCAGCCATCAAACGCGCCCGCAACCGGCTCGCGAAACTCGAAGCCGAGAAGACCAAGATCGCCTCCGGTGGTGCCACGGTCATGGTCATGAAAGAAATGGCCGAGCCACGCGACACGTTCATCCTCGATCGCGGCGAGTATGATAAACCGAGCGAGAAAGTCACCAGCGGATTGCCCGCTGCATTCCCTCCCATGCCTGACGGCCAGCCGATGAACCGGCTCGGCCTTGCCCGCTGGATCACCGCGCCTAACAATCCGCTCACCGCCCGCGTTCAGGTCAATCGTTACTGGGAACTTCTCTTCGGCGCGGGCATTGTGGCCAGCAGTGAGAACTTCGGCACCCAGGCAGAGTGGCCAAGCCATCCTGAACTTCTCGACTGGCTCGCCACCGAATTCATTCGGCTCGGCTGGGACACGAAGGCCATGCTCAAGGCGATCGTGATGAGTGAGACTTACCAGCAAAGTTCAGCGACCACTCGAGAGCAGCTCGAAGTCGACCCCAACAACCGACTGCTCTCCCGCGGGCCGCGGTTCCGCATCCAGGCGGAGATGGTGCGCGACCAAGCTCTCTACCTTGCTGGCCTGCTCAATGAAGAACTCGGAGGCCCCAGCGTCCGCCCTTACCAACCCGAGGGCATTTGGAGCGAGTTCAATTTCTACGGCAACCTGCGCGACTACCAACATGACAAGGGTAACGGACTCTACCGTCGCAGCTTCTACACCATCTGGAAGCGCACGGCCGCCCCTCCTGGCATGACCCTGTTTGACATGCCTAGCCGCGAGACGTGCACGGTCAAACGCACCTTGACGAACACCCCACTGCAAGCTCTCGCACTCATGAACGAGGTCACCTATGTCGAAGCCTCTCGGGCCCTGGCTGAGGACATGATCCAAACCGGCGGACGTACCCTGGTTGAACAGATCACCTACGGCTTTCGCAAAGCCACGAGCCGTCATCCTTCCCCCAAAGAACTGGCTACCCTAACCAAAGGGCACCAACGCCGCCTAACGAAATATTTGTCGAATGCTCAGTCCGCCAAGGACCTCATTCATCAGGGCGAAAGCACGCCCGATCCTGCCATTGATCCTGCCCAGTTAGCGGCGACCACCACCACCGCTAGCATCCTTCTCAACTTGGACGAAACCATCACCAAGGAGTAGAGCCATGTTAGACCTACAAGACGCCCTCAACCGCCGCACCTTTCTGCAGCACTCCGCCCACGGCATCGGACTGGCAGCTCTCGGCTCCATGCTCCCTGGCTCCGCGATGGCAGCCAATTACCATCGCCCTCCAAAGGCTAAGCGGATCATCTACATGTTCCAATCGGGAGCGCCCTCGCAGATGGACCTCTTCGACCCGAAGCCTGGCCTTCTCAAGCACCGCGGAGAGGACCTTCCCGATTCGATCCGTCAGGGGCAACGCATCACCACGATGACGTCCGGTCAGAAGACCTTGCCGGTTGCGCCGTCGATCTTTGAGTTCGCGCGGCATGGTCAGTCTGGCCAGTGGCTGAGCGAACTTCTCCCTCACACTGCTAAGATCGCAGATGACATTTGTATCATCAAGTCGATGCACACCGAGGCGATCAATCACGACCCCGCGATCACTTTCTTTCAAACGGGATTTCAATTGGCAGGCCGCCCATCCATTGGCTCGTGGGTCAGCTATGGTCTCGGCAGCAACAACAAAGACCTGCCCAACTATGTCGTCCTAACATCGCGCGGCACCGGCCGCCCCAATGACCAACCTCTCTACGATCGACTTTGGGGTGCGGGCTTCCTGCCGAACCAGCACCAGGGCGTCAAGTTCCGCAATACGGGCGATCCTGTCCTCTTTCTCTCCAATCCCAAAGGCATCGACGCGCCCCTTCGACGCGACATGCTCGACGATTTAGCAGAGCTGAATGGGCAGAAGCACGACGTCATCGGTGACCCCGAGATCCAAGCACGCATCGTGCAGTATGAAATGGCCTTCCGCATGCAGAGTAGTGTGCCCGAACTCACCGACACCTCAGGAGAACCTCAAAGCGTGCTCGACCTCTACGGCCCAGAGGTCAAGATGCCCGGAACCTATGCCTCCAACTGCCTGCTGGCTCGCCGTCTAGCGGAACGCGATGTCCGCTTCATCCAACTCTTCCATCAAGGTTGGGACCACCACGGCGGTTTGCCCAAGGCCCTCAAAGGTCAGTGCTCCGACACGGACCAACCAACCGCAGGCCTCCTGCTCGACCTGAAACAGCGTGGGCTACTTGAAGACACCTTGCTTGTATGGGGCGGCGAATTCGGCCGCACGATTTATTCACAAGGAACCCTCACGGAAACCAACTACGGTCGCGATCACCATCCGCGCGCCTTCACCATGTGGCTTGCCGGTGCCGGTATCAAATCGGGCGTCAGCATCGGTGCGACCGATGACTACTGCTACAACATCACCGAAGATCCGGTTCACGTGCATGATCTCAACGCCACGATTCTTCATTTGCTAGGCCTCGATCATGAACGCCTGACGCACAAGTTTCAGGGTCGGCAGTTCCGGTTAACAGATGTGCACGGAAAGCTCATCCATGCGGCGCTCGCGTAGCTTGGAATCAGCGTTTGCGCTTCTTGAGATCGGCCTCGGTGAATCGATGGCCGGTTCGACGTTCGCAGCATCTTCCTCACACCTGACCGAGTCTGTAAGCGGCGGGCGAGGTGCCTCGATACTTCTTGAGCATGCGACTGAAATAGTAACGATTGGGGAAGCTGGTGTCGTTTGCTATCTGTTCGATGGAATCATTGTTATGGCGCAGCAACTGACACGCTTTATCCAATCGGAAATCTAGCAAGGCCCTCATCGGTGTGGTGTCGATTTGAATACGAAAGAGATGATTGAGATTGCGTGCACTGAGCCCTGCTGCGCGCGCCACGTCATCCAAAGTGAGCTTTCGATTGAGGTTGGCATGCATGAACTCCATGGCGCGTTCGAGGCGTTGATCAGTCTGGTGACTCTTCCAGACGACAGCGGGCAATTGCCTGAGCCCCTCAGCGACGAGTCCGACGGAGGTCCATGGCATTGACCGAGTGCTATCTTTTAAGTCCTTGAACGCAGATTTCATCGCAGCAGTCATGGGAATGTGAAAGATCCCTGGCGTGGCACGACCGGCACCGTGGCCGAGAGTGAAGTGCACATACCATTTCCCGAACGCCACTGGATTTCGCGAACTGAACGTTGTCCGTGGCGAAATGATGTAGGCATTCCCAGGAAGCAGCCGGGTTTCGATTCGATCGGAATCTTCACCGACCCAAACGAGTGCTTCGCCAGATGTGGGAAGATAGAGCCTCCAGTAAGGGTCATTTAGGCCCTGTAAGATCCATTGTTGGAGCTCGATGCACCGTGTTGTGAGTATCTCTATCGTGGTGCCAGGCAGGATGACGACGCGATCGCCAACCACTTTGTGTGGAGATTGATCAGGTACAAGGCTGATGAAGTTGCGACTGGGCATGTTTCGTGGCTAGATGGCTTGAAAATGAATTGAAAGAGCCTGATGTCACATAAGATCGGGACAATGCCTTCTGCGAGATCCGATACAAATCAAGCGGGCAAAGACATGGCCAACATCCAGGGAGGGGTGTTCAATGAGATAGCTTGTAACAACCCACAAACGCCAATGCCCGTAACCGAACTCAATCCGGCTCAGACCCGTGCCATGCTCCAGCAAGTGGCTGAGCGAATCATCGAAGCTGAAGCGGTCCTTTCCGAGGCCGACCGTCAACTTGGAGATGGGGATCATGGCATAGGCATGAAGCGTGGCATGGAAGCCGTTCTCAAAGAGCTTTCGGAGCTAGACGAAACCGCAACCGTAGGAGAACTATTCGGTTCGATGGGAATGGCGATGATAAGTTCTATGGGAGGTGCTTCTGGCATCGTCTTCGGATCGATGTTCCGTGTGGGGGCTAAGGCCCTTAAGGACTCGCCAGAGGCGTTCACCAGTGACGGCCTTGTCACGCTGCTGCAGCAGGCGAATGAGACGATCATGAAACGAGGCGGTGCCAAGCCAGGTGATAAAACCATGCTCGATGCTCTCGCCCCCGCCCAGAACGCGGCTCGCCTCTCAAGCGATAAGCCGGTCTCGGAGGCGCTCGAGAACGCCGCCATCGCTGCCGAAACTGGCCGCGACGATTCTTGTGCGATGATCGCGACCATGGGCCGAGCCAAGACCCTGGGCGAGAAATCAATAGGCCACCCAGACGCAGGTGCCTGTTCAGTGGCAATCATTTTAAGAACCATGGCCGATTGTGCGGCCAAGAACTAACAAACCACGAAATACGAACCAACCCTAAGACATGGCAGACCTAGACGACATCAGAGACGGCGATAACTTCGGACTCAATACCCCTGCGGACACTAGCAAGTTTTACCTTAAAGGCATGAACAGCATGCCCTGGGGCCTTAAGAACCGCATGTCGCGGATCTTTAACCGCAAGTCGGGCCGCACCGTCATGCTCGCCTTCGACCACGGCTTCCTCATGGGACCCACCTCTGGTCTCGAGCGGATTGATCTGAACATCGCGCCACTCGCGGAACACGCTGATTGTCTCATGGGCTGTCGCGGCACCATCCGCACGATGATTCCTGCGGAGAACACGCAGCCTGTCTGTCTCCGCGCCGACACGGGGACGACTATCCTAACAGAGATGAATCACAACGTCCTGCTCGGCGAAGAAGAAATGATTAGCATGAACGCCTCTGCGCTTGCTGCTATGATCTCCATCGGCGACGCGGCTACCGAGTCTAAGACCATTGCCAACTTCAGCCGCCTGGTCGACATCGGAAACAAGTACGACATCCCTGTCATGTGCGTCACGGCTGTCGGGAAGGACATGGCGCGCGATTCTCGCTACTTCGGCCTCGCTTCCCGAGTGGGTGCTGAGAATGGTGCTAGCATCGTTAAAACATATTACACCGAAGGCTTCGAGAACGTCGTGGCTGCGACGCCCGTGCCAGTTGTTATCGCTGGTGGCAAGAAGCTCCCAGAAATTGAGGCTCTTGAAATGGCCTACAAGGCAATCGATTGCGGTGCTGCCGGAGTCGACATGGGACGCAATGTGTTCCAATCAGAGGCTCCTGTCGCTATGATCAAAGCCGTCAGCGGCGTGGTTCACGATGGCCTCAAGCCTGCAGAAGGTCTTGAGTTGTTCGAGACGCTTAAGAACGAAGCTTGATCCTTAACATATCACCTTTGCTGGTGATGTAGTGACAGTCGCCCTTCTGGGCGACTGTCTTGTTTAAACCCCGAAGACTATCGCTTTCATGAAACTCATCGCACTCGCCATCGCGGCACTCTTAACCACTAGCTACGCCGTAGACGACGGCTTCAAGCCGCTCTTTAACGGCAAAGATCTCACTGGCTGGGATGGCAACCCGGAACTCTGGTCGGTCGAGGACGGCGTGATCACTGGCAAGACTACTGGTCCCGAGCAGCTCAAGTACAACCAGTTCCTTATCTGGCGCGGAGGTGAAGTGAAGAATTTCGAACTGAGCGCCAAAGTGAAAGTCACGGGCAACAATTCAGGCATCCAATACCGCAGCGAGGAGCTTCCGAAGAACGGCAAGTGGTCCGTTGGTGGCTATCAATGCGATATCCATCCAAATGCGCCGTACAACGCAATGATCTACGAAGAGCGTGGACGTGGCATCACGGTGCTGAATGGTCAAGGCGTCGTCGCTGATCCCGAGAGCAAGCGCTGGCTCACCGATGTGCGTGATACGGTCAAAGTCGATCCTGCCGAGTGGCATGAGTATAGCATTATAGCCAAAGGCAACCACATCGTCCATAAGATCGATGGCAACTTGACGGCAGAGTTCTACGACTTCGATGAGAAGAAGCGCTCGCTCGAAGGTCTTCTCGCCTTTCAGATTCATCAAGGCCCAGCGATGCATGTGCAGATCAAAGACATCATGCTCAAGACGCTGCCCGATGGCGGTGTCATCGATTTCAAAGTCTTCGCCATTCCAAGCGATGCCCAGGTGATTGAGAAGAAGAAACCTGCTCCGAAACAGAAGAAGAAGAAGAAGAAGACGGCGCAGGTCGGTCCCGCCATCGGCGAGAATAAGGCCACGCCGGTTTCCCGCATTACCAAGCCCGAGGGCTTCGAGGTCGAGCTGATATACTCTGTGCCAGGTGTCGAACAAGGTTCTTGGGTCAATCTTTGCCACGATGACAAAGGTCGCATCTACGCTAGTGATCAATATGGAGCACTCTATCGTTTCACGCCACCAGCCTCAGGAGAGGAACTGAAAGCTAGCGATGTTAAAAAGCTTCCACTGGATATCCGAGCCATCAACGGCATGCTCTTTGCCTTTGATGCCCTCTACGTTGGCGTCAACGACTACGAGCGTAAGATGGAGAGCGGCCTCTACCGCATCACTGATAGCGACAACGATGACGAGTTGGACAAGATCGAGAAACTCCGTGGCATGGAAGCCCGGGGCGATCACGGGGTGCATGCCATCGTGCTCACTCCCGATAAGAAAGGCCTCTACCTGATTTGTGGCAACAACGTTGACCCGACGGAAGCGGCAGCAACCTCGCCGGTGAAGCCCTTCTGGAGCGACGATCATCTGCTACCACGCATGCCCGACGGTCGTGGTCATAACCGCGATCGCCTGGCCCCCGGTGGCATCATCTATCGCGTTGATCCCGACGGGAAGAACTTCGAACTCTACGCTAACGGATTTCGCAATATCTTCGACGCGGGCCTCAATCACAACGGTGACCTCTTCACCTATGACGCCGACATGGAGTATGATTTCAACACGCCTTGGTATCGCCCAACGCGCGTCAATCATGTTCTCAGTGGTGGCGAATACGGTTGGCGCAATGGCGCTGGCAAATATCCCGAGTTCTACGTCGATAACATGCCGTCCACGTTCAATATCGGCCCTGGTTCACCCACCGGAACGACATTCGGCTACGGTGCCAAGTTCCCTGCCAAATATCAAGACGCCTTCTACGTGCTCGATTGGAGCTGGGGCAAGATCTATGCTGTCCATCTAACGCCCGAAGGCGCCAGCTACACCGCGACCAAGGAAGAGTTTGTTACGGGCGGACCGCTTCCTGTCACAGATGCTATCATTCACCCCGACGGTGCGATGTACTTCGCTATCGGCGGTCGTCGTGTCCAGTCCGGCCTCTACCGCGTGACCTACACCGGCACCGAGAACACCGGTCCGGTCCAGCACCAGCCCGCCAAGCTCCCACTACACGATCTACGTAAGAGCCTCGAAGTCTTCCACGGCAAACAAGCCCCTAACGCAGTCGCCACGGCATGGGCGCAACTCGGTCACAGTGACCGCCTCGTCCGCGCCGCCGCTCGCACCGCGCTCGAGCACCAGCCGGTCGCCGAGTGGAAAGCCAAAGCCCTGGCAGAAACCAACGCTAGTGCTCAACTCGAAGCCCTGTTCGCACTTACCCGAGTCGAGACTGAGAAGAAAGACCCCGCTACTCGAGACGCGATCGTCGCGGTAATGCTCAAGCATGACTACGGTAAACTAACGCAGGAACAGCGTCTCAGTTACGCGCGCATTCTGCAAATCGTTCTCAAGCGATTCGGCAACCCTGATGACGCCACACTAGCAGCCATCACTTCCAAGCTCGACGCCGCTTACCCAGCAGACAGCTTTGAGGAAAACTGGTTGCTCACCGAGACTCTCGCTTATCTCCAAGCACCAAACACGGCAGCCAAAGCCATGGCGCTTATCTCCGCGGCCCCGAGCCAAGAGCCACAGATGCAGTATGCTCGCAGCCTACGTTTCCTGAAAACTGGTTGGACGAGTGATCTACGCAAGCAGCAACTCGAGTGGTTTCTCAGAGCTGCCAACTACAACGGTGGCTCTAGCTTTGCCAAGTTCATCGAGTTCATCCGTAACGACTCTCTCGCTACCTTCACGGATGCGGAGAAAGCTGAGCACGCAGAACTCGTCGCCAAGAAGCCTGAAACGAAGAGTGCGATCGAACTCTCCGGCGAGATGTTCGCTGGCCGCACGCCGACCATGTGGAAGCTCGACGACCTCAGCCAAGCCGCGCAGAGCGGGATGAAGGATCGCAACTTCGCGACTGGCAAACAGATGTTCGCCGCCACCGCTTGCTATGCGTGCCATCGCTTCGGCAATGCCGGAGGCATGACCGGCCCAGACCTCACGGGTGCCGGCGGTCGCTACAGTCCGCACGACTTGCTCGATCAAATCATCAATCCTAGCAAAGTGATCAGCGATCAATTCGCGCCCATCATTGTCACCCGCAATAACGGCGAGACGCTAACCGGCGTCGTCGTTAATCTCAGTGGCGACAACGTCACGATCAATACGGACCTCAGCGACCCGAACCAGCGTGTCAATGTCGACCGTAAGACCGTAGAGAGCATAGAGACTAGCGAAGTCTCTATGATGCCGCCAAACCTTCTCATGATGCTTACCAAAGAGGAGGTCCTCGACCTTGTCGCCTACGTCCTCAGCGCTGGTGATAAGAATCACGACGCCTTTAAGAAGTAGGTCCAACTGGGTTACGGTATCACTATAATGAAACATCTTCCTGCTTTGTTCCTCGCTTCTCTGGTTGTCCTGGTCACATGCGTCGTCGTCCACGCGGCTGACCAGCCTCCGAACATTGTCCTTATCCTGTCTGATGATCAGACTTACACGGACTACGGGTTCATGGGGCACGATTCCATCGCGACGCCACACCTCGACAAGCTGGCCTCCGAGAGTGCGCTCTTCCGACGTGGTTACGTGCCCACGGCGCTCTGTCGCCCCTCGCTAGCCACGCTTCTCTCTGGGCTCTATTCCCATCAAAACGGGATCACTGGCAATGACCCAGCGGCTACACCTGCCAACAAGGCGCACGCGAGCAAGGCAGGCAAAGACATCCGAGAATTGCTCATTTCTAACATTGATAAAATAGGCTCTCTCCCGCAGTGGCTGGCCAAGCGAGGTTATGTGAGTCACCAGAGTGGCAAGTATTGGGAAGGAAACTACAAACGTGCCGGTTTCACCGAAGGCATGACCCGTGGGTTTCCTCAGAAGGGTGGGCGACACGGCGACGACGGCCTTAAGATCGGGCGCGATGGCATGGAGCCGGTTCTCGAGTTCATTGACCGCTCCGTAGCGAGCGAGAAGCCGTTCTTTGTCTGGTATGCGCCGTTCCTACCGCACACACCGCACAATCCCCCTGCGCGTCTTCTCGAAAAGTATGCGGCTCAAGGACACACGCCTAGCATCGCCAAATACCATGCCATGTGTGAGTGGTTCGACGAAACTTGCGGCACCCTGACAAAGCACCTCGATGATAGTGGCATTTCTAAGAACACTCTAGTGATCTACGTGACGGACAACGGCTGGATTCAACTACCCAACAGCGGAAGTTATGCGCCTCGATCCAAGCGGAGCCCTAACGAAGGGGGCACTCGCACGCCGATCATGTTCCGCTGGCCTGGCATCATCCCAGCGGCAAATCGCTCTGAGCTTTGTTCTTCCATCGATATCGTGCCGACTATTCTTGCTGTGGCAGGTGCGGAGGGGCCGCACGATTTCCCTGGTCTCAATCTGCTTCCCGAACTGAAGAGTGGCGACGCCATCGAGCGAGACACTCTCTATGGTGAGTCTTTCGCTCACGACATCGCTGACATCGAGAACCCACAGGCTTCTTTACTATACCGCTGGGTCATTCAGGGCGACGACAAACTTCTGCTCACCTATGACGGTGCGCCCGGTAAGATGAAGTACCCGCCCGCTGGCGGCGAACCTCAGCTCTTCAACCTTAAGGAAGATCCTGATGAACAAACCAATCTCGCGGCCAAGCATCCTCAGCGCGTCGAAGAACTCGCCGCACTCTTGAATGATTGGTATCCGGTAACGCAACGTCAGGTTAATAAAGTGGCAGGAACGAATGTGAGAACCATCGATCCTAGCCAGGGCCCTTGGCTCGAGAAGTACCAGAAGCAGAAGAACGCGCCCAAGCCTGAGGACATGCTTCTGAACGAAGACAAGGAACCCGCATTGACCGAAGGCTTCGCCGATCTCTTCAACGGCAAGGACCTGTCGGGCTGGACACCCAAAGGCGGCAAAGGCAAATTCGAAGCGAAAGAAGGGATGATTGTTGGAACGGTGGTTCCAGGCACACCTAGCACTTATCTCTGCACCGACAAAGCAGACTACGCCGATTTCGTCTTCACCTGTGAAATCAAGTGGAAAATCAATCTCAACACCGGCGTGATGTTCCGCGCGTCCTCGCGGATGAAAGGCGATCACGAAGAAGTCTACGGTCCTCAAGTGGAGATGGAAGGGATCGAAAGAGACCGAGGCTGGTCTGGAGGCGTTTACGGACAGTCCTGTGGTGGCTATTTCTACCCTCTATGGTTGAAAGAACATCAAGCTATCCGGAAGGCGATCGATCCCAAGGGATGGAATCGAGTGACCATTCAAACCAAAGGAAACGTGGTGAAGACTTGGGTCAATGGTATCCCTGCGGCCCATTGGGTCGACGACGGAACCTACGCCAAAGGCTTCTTTGGCCTTCAGGTCCACAAGGCCAAAGAAGGTAAAGTCCTCTTCCGGAATCTCCGGATCAAGGAGTTGGACTAATAAGCCGATGGCGTTCAGCCATAGCGAAAGCGCCTCATTGCCGAGCGATCCAAGGACTGGCGTTGATACGCGCCCCATGCAAGTTCGGCGCTTGGAAAGCGCCGCTCCTTGTGGGGATCTCCCGCACCTCCTCAGCACAACACCATTCATGATGATCCATCATTTCGATGTGGATGCTTTATTCGCCGTTAACACAATTCCAGTGCTGTGCTCGCTTTCGTATCCGCTGAACTGGTAAAGCGAATCCAGTAAGCCCCGAACGCTTCGGGGAATTCATAGGAGACCGATTCCCCTGCGATCATAGGAAAAGTCTTCCAACGTTTCCAAAGCCCAAGACCATTAACATCCACTTCTGCGGTAATGCTCGTAGTTTCGGAGACGCTTAATCGAAGCGTCTTCCTATCATAGCCCGTCATGAGATAGGGATCCGAAGCTTCGTTCGCTTTCACGAGCGTATCCATCCATGGACCATCGACACCGACTGGTTTCCCGAGTACGTAATGCCCCAACTTCCCGCTCCCATCTTTGGCGGCTAAATGCAGCGTTCGTTCTTGTCTTGGGGCCCGAATGACGCCTCCCACATGACTTGCGTCGCCTGGACGAGCCACGCCGGCGGACTTGTCAGTCTTGGCGCCCAATGGACGGTTGTCTTCGGCTTCGAAATGAAACCACACCGTGGCTTTGCTGACGGCAGCACTGGAACGCACCCGCATCCAAGTCGCATCCAAGGTGGCGTTGAAAGCATGCCAGTGACACCCATCGACTTCGAACTCTGTGAGCTTTGTCTATTCGCCGTTGCCGAGGGTGTCTACTTCGAAGGTGAACGTGGTTTTCGGATTGTTTGCTAAATGCACCGAGTGGGTAGCGAATCCAGAAACGAGATAGGGATCGGAAGTTTCACCTGCAGCCACCTGGTTCTCTAACCATACGGCTCCCCGGCCGATCACGGGGCCTAACTGATCGAGTTGTTCCGGCTCCAAGCATTTGGCCTGTCGCTTGTTGAGAAACTCCGAACGGGCGGTGTCGTCATAGCCCAATACGATGCGATCTTGCCACTGGCAAAATAACCCACGACTTTAAAGTAGGACGAGCGTGGGGCGATGCCCGTCGTTTGCCCCAAGGAGAAAGCCTCTGGGAAACGCCAGAACATGCCATGCATGGTCATCAGCAGATCGTCCTCTCCGATCTCTCGAATGCGCGGTCACTCGGTGTTCCTGCCGTGCGCCCCGTCGTAGCTGTGGCTCGCCTTGGGTAGGCGATACTTGTGCCATTCGCCATCCTGCAAGAGCATCAACACGAGGGATTTGGCATCCCAGCCGACGGGTTAAATGAGGTCCTTGTCAGGATTTGTGCTTCCGTAGATGCCTCCCGATCCCGTAACCTCGGTGAACTGGTTGCGGAGCACGACATTCCAATCCTTGCCATCCCACTCAGCTAGGGCACCGGACGGCTGAAAGATCGTGTTGATCTTGGCCCAATCCTTCTGCCCGTTGTTGGCGTAAATCAGACGTCCCTGACAGGAATACAAGCCTTTGCCATGATAGCCAGGCAAGCCCGCTTGCGTTTCACGCTTGGCTTGGTTGTCTGCATACAACTCCGTCACTTCTAACGTCGTCACATACGCTTCGTAGAAGCCCTCTTCCATCGAGGCATAGTAGATCTTGTTTGCCGGATCTGTCAGATGGCGAGCATTCCCCGTCGGACGCCCTAACATCTCGGTGTAAAGAAGGACGCGCACCTTGTCTTCGGCGTCGGTGGCGTAGGGCCCAATGAAGAGCTGATTCGACTCACGATGGATCATCCGGTTCGCCGGCGTGCCGCCAATTGATTCGGGCCTAACAACGAGCTTGAGATCTGGTGAGACTTCATAAAGCTTGTCCATGGATCCACGAGGCTGATGTGGCGCATAGGTTAGGAACCAAAGCTTACCAGCCCACGGCACCACGGCTCCCGTACCGCATTCGTTCTCGTCATTGAAGGAAGCCAAGTGCGGTTAGATGCCGCTCCACTATTCGATCGCCAAGGTGGGGGCTCGAACGGCGAAGATGGCTAGAATAAGAAGAAAGAAGAGGCGGCTCATGGGTGGGTGAAATCGCACTCTGGCGGCTTAGGTCGATGAATAGCTACTTGAATTGCCCTCAAGACACGGACGGCCCCATGGTGTTTCAATACCGAGTGATGAGATTTCGTTTAACCATCTTTGTAGTGATATGGGTAGCTGCCTTGTCGCTGGCGCAAGGTGAAGTGCCCGATCCTTCGGATCCCATTGCGGGCAGGGACCACTGGGCCTTTCAGCCGCTGAAGGCTTCCGTTTCGAAGAGTCGCGCTGATTGGTCACGGACGGCGATCGACGATTTCATCATGGCGGGCTTGTTGAAGGCCGAACTGGGCCCAGTTTCGGATGCGGAGCCGCGAGCCCTGTTACGCCGAGTCACCTTTCAACTCATCGGTCTGCCTCCCACGCCCCAGCAAGTTCGGGATTATCTGGAGGACACACGGCCGGATGCCTTTGAGCGTGTCGTTGACCAACTCCTCGATTCGCCACGGTTTGGTGAGCGCTGGGGGCGGCATTGGCTCGATCTGGCACGTTACGCGGATTCCAATGGGTTGGATGAGAACTTCCTCTTCCGCGAGGCCTGGCGCTATCGGAATTGGGTCATTGATGCGGTGAATAAGAATCTGCCTTTTGATCAATTTGTCCTGAATCAGATCGCAGGCGATCTCCTGCCCTACGACACCATTGAGGAACGCGATCGCCAACGGATCGCTGGCGGGTTTCTTGTCATCGGACCGAAAGTCTTGTTAGGTAACAATACTAACAATCAACGCATGGAGGTAGCCGATGAACAGATCGACACCATTGGTAGAGCCTTTCTAGGGCTCACAGTTGGGTGCGCTCGCTGTCATGATCACAAGTTTGAGCCGATTCCCACAGCTGATTACTATGCCTTGGCTGGCATTCTAACATCGACCACGGTGATGGAGCAACGTCACATGCTCGGCCAGCAGCGCGTGATGGAGAGGTTGGTAGGCTTGGGGGCCAAAGGCGATGACTCGGACGCGACCTATGAGCAATACTGGCGAGACCTGCCTAACAAGAAGAGGGCTCTGAAGGAGGCGAAATTGGCTCTGGATTCACTGAAGAAAAAGGATGGTGAAGGCCTCAGCGTTCCGGAACAGCAGGCAAAGGTGGATGCGCTGAAGAAGGTCATTGATAGCCCACCTGCGATCCCTCCGCGGGCGATGATCCCGTGCGATGTCGATTCCCCAGGTGATGAGGCCATCCGGATCGCCGGGCAATTTGATCGGAAGGGTGAGAAGGTCAGCCGTGGCTATCTTAAAGTCATGAGTGACGAGGGCGCGAAGATTGCTGAAGGACAAAGCGGCCGACGGGAACTTGGTCGCTGGCTGACGGATGTGGAAACTGGCGCGGGTCGACTCACCGCACGCGTCACGGCGAATCGCGTTTGGCATCATTTGATAGGACGTGGGCTTGTCCGAACAGTCGACAACTTTGGCAGGACTGGCGAAATGCCGAGTCACCCGGAATTACTGGATCGCTTGGCAGGGGAGTTGGTCGAATCCGGTTGGTCAATGAAGGCGCTGGTCAGAAAGATCGTCTTGAGCAGAACGTTCGCTTTGAGTAGTGAGCACGATGAAGCATCCCATGCCATCGATCCTGATAATAAGTTAATCTGGCGTGCCCATCGCAGACGACTAGATCCGGAATCGATTCGTGATGCGATGTTAGTAGCTGCGAATCAGTTGAATCTCGAGTGGACAGACTCCACGGTTTCTTACCTTGGCGACCAAGCAACGGCTGTCGGTCAGAACAAGAACCGCAGGCGAACGGACTTTCCCTGTCGGAGCGTCTACTTGCCGGTGATCCGCAATGATCTTCCTGAACTCTTTGAAGTCTTCGACTTTGCCGACCCGCACGCGGCGACCGGAGCCCGTCCCAAGACGACGGCGGCGACCCAGGGGCTCTTCCTGCTCAATGATGAGATGGTCATGGACGCGGCCGAAGCGATGGAGCAACGCCTGGGTGCTCATTCTGATGACAGCGAGAAGATCGAACGCCTCTTTGAGTGGACTTTCAGTGCCCCGCCAGCGGATGATGAGCGGGATGAAATGCTCGACTATATTCGAATGACCACGAATCGTCTTAAGACGGATGGCGATCCAGAGCCTAACAAACGCGCCTGGGCGATGGCTTGTCACGCGGTGCTCTCGACGAGCCGGTTTCAATACCTTGAATAGTTAGTGTCGTATGAATTGCCATCACTTTAACAAGACCACCACTCGCCGTGACATGCTGCGGGCGAGCGCCTGTGGATTCGGGCACGTCATCCTTTCAGCCTTAGCTGGAGGAAGCGCTCAGGCAGCTCCGAACTTAAAGCCGCACTTGGCCCCACGCGCCAAACGTATCATCTTTCTCTTCATGTGGGGAGGTCCAAGTCAAGTCGATACCTTCGATCCCAAGCCGCAACTCAATAATCACGACGGGACGCCCTTGTCAGGGAAGGACATCGGGCGCGGCGATAAATCGTTAGGGACGATACTTGGCTCGCCTTTCAAATTTGCTCCACATGGCCAGAGCGGGGTGGTGATGAGTGAACTGTTTCCTAGTCTCGCCAAGCACGCGGACAAGGTGTGTGTCGTGCGCTCCATGCACACCAATGGGAGCGCTCACGGAGAGGCACTCTTACGTTTGCATACAGGGCAAGCTAATTTGGTTAGGCCGAGTGTCGGTGCCTGGGTGAGTTATGGACTGGGATCAGAAAGTGACAATCTTCCAGCGTTCCTCACTATCTCGCCACCGCGCGGACATGGCGGCGTGCAGAATTATGGCAATGCCTTTCTGCCAGCGCGGCATCAGGGAATGGCGATTGGTTCGGCAGAGATCCCGATCGCCAAAGCTGTCATTCCCAATCTATCCAATGCGCGCTTGGACGCGAGCCTACAGCGTGGGCAACTGGATCTCATTCAGTCGCTGAATCGCAAACACCTCAGCGACGCCAAGGTGGATCAAGGCATCGAAGGATTGATCGCAAGCTATGAGCTGGCTTACCGCATGCAATCCTCCGTGCCGCAGATCATGAGCGTCGACGATGAATCCGTAGCGACACGTGAACTCTACGGCATCGATGCGGAACCCACAGATAACTTTGGGCGACAGTGCTTGCTTGCTCGGAAGTTCGCCGAGCGTGGGGTGCGCTACATTCAAGTATCGACCGATTACACCTGGGATCATCATAATAAAGTCAAGCAAGGGAGCATCGATGAATCCGCCAAGGTGGATCGGCCCATCGCGGGATTGTTAGAAGATCTCGAGCAGCGTGGTTTGCTCGATGATACCTTGGTGCTCTGGGGCGGTGAATTTGGGAGAACGCCCATGGTTGAGAATGGTGACGGACGCAATCATCACCCCCAGGCCTTTACCGTCTGGATGGCGGGGGGTGGGGTGAAGCCAGGGCTCACCTACGGTGTGACGGATGATTTCGGCTATCGCCCGGTCGAGAATCCGGTTCATATGCACGACCTTCATGCGACCTTGCTCCATGCGTTAGGCCTCGATCATGAACAGCTTACCTATCGGCACGCCGGACGTGATTTTAGACTAACGGACGTTTATGGGAACGTGATTCATGATCTCTTGTCGTAATCTGTGACAGCCTTAGTCTACTCGTATTCATGAGGACCTTGCTTACTCTATTTCTTTTCACGATCGTGGTTTTCGCGGACGATTGGAAACTCCAACCGCTGAAGTATAACGACCCTGACTTGGTGGTCGACCTTGGCGTGGGTCTATGGGCTTGGCCTCTGCCTATGGATTACGATGACGACGGTGATTATGATCTTGTCGTCTCCTGTCCTGACAAACCGAGCAACGGTTTCTACTTCTTCGAGAATCCTAGCCAGGATCCAACGGCCAAGTGGCCGGTGTTCAAACCCGGCGTCTACATCGGCAAGTCTGGGCACAATGTGCAGGTCAGCTACGTTAGTGGCCAGCCGCGCGTGCTTCAGGAGAACTACGAGTTCATCAACTTCAAGAAGGACGGCTTTGGCGAGAGGAAGAAAGTTTATCCGACAGCTAACGTGCATCAGCCTAAGGGGCGCACTCGGGCGAACATGTGGCGCTATGTCGATTGGGAAGGCGATGGCGACCAGGACCTCATTGCTGGAATTGGTGACTGGAGCGATTACGAGTGGGACCACGCCTATGATGCTCAAGGCCGCTGGCACAATGGCCCGCTGCATGGTTGGGTCTACCTGATCGAGAAGGACGGGGATGGCTACGCTGAGCCTGTTAGAGTCGAAGCGGCTGGGAGGCCGGTCGACGTCTATGGCTGGCCGAGTCCGAACTTCGCCGATTTCGATCGCGATGGCGATCTCGACTTGCTCTGTGGCGAATTCCTTGATGGTTTCACCTACTTTAAGAACATCGGCACACGCACTGAGCCTAACTACGCGGCTGGTGTGAAGCTTGACGGTGCCGATGGCGAGCCACTAACGATGCATCTGCAAATGATCACGCCGACGGCGATCGATTGGGATAGCGATGGGGACATGGATCTCATTGTGGGCGACGAGGATGGTCGTGTGGCGCTCGTTGAGAACGTGTCTGACGAAGATGTCAAACTCCCCACATTCAAACAGCCTGTCTATTTCCAAGAACAAGCCGACGAGTTGAAGTTCGGCGCGCTTGCCACGCCTTTCGCACACGACTGGGACAAGGACGGTGATGAGGACATTGTGTGTGGCAATACTGCGGGCAACATCGCCGTGTTCGCCAACCTCGACGGCAAGGGAACGAAGTGGTCGGCCCCAGAGTTGTTAGAAGCCGATGGCGAGACGTTCCGCATCCTAGCCGGCCCTAACGGCTCTATTCAAGGACCTGCCGAAGCGAAGTGGGGCTACACCACTTTGTCCGTGGCGGATTGGGATGCCGATGGTCGCGATGACATCGTGGTCAACTCGATCTGGCCCAAGCTTCAGTTGCTGAGAAACACGGAGAAGGGCCTCACTCAGCAGCCTCTACCATTCTGGAAGGAAGAAGCTCCGCCTGCCTTCTATTGGTGGCAAACGCTCGCCGAGAACCTGCAAACCCAGTGGCGCACTACGCCGCTGGCGACCGACTTTGATGCCGACGGCCAACTCGATCTCGTCATCCTCGATCAAGATGGCTACCTCACCTGCCAGAGCCGCGCGCGTGAGGAGACTCGCATCTTCCTCGATGAGGATCTCTCGCCGATCCGTTTGAACACTAGGACCGCCGGCAGCTCGGGTCGGGTGAAGCTGGCTGTGGTTGATTGGGATGGTGATGGTCGACTTGACCTTCTCACCAACTCCGAGAATGCGACCTGGTGGCGCAACTGTCAGGACGCTGGCGCCGGTAAGGTGATTCTGAAGGAGATTGGCAATCTCGCGAAGCGCAACGTGGCTGGCCATACGAGCAGTCCTGCTGTTTGTGACTTCGACGGCAATGGCAAGCCCGATCTCGTCGTCGGCTCGGAGAATGGTCGTCTCTACTTCATCAAGCATGAAGACTGCGTGACCTTCCCCGCCGAGCAACTCCAGGCACGTGAGCCGAAGTCCACAGAGATGCGGTTCCCTGGTCTTGTCAGTGAGGGCTTCATCTTCACCAAGGTGCCGCATAAAGAATGTCACGCGTCGACTCTCGCAGAGACCTCACGCGGCCTCGTCGCCGCTTGGTTTGGCGGCACCGAGGAGAAGAATCCGGATGTTGAGATCTGGTCGAGCTACCACGACGGCAGCGGTTGGTCGAATCCGCGTCGTTGGGCCGATGGGATTCAGCACCATGGCCTTCGCTACCCCTGCTGGAACCCGGTGCTCTCTCAAGAGCCGGGAGACGGGCCGCTGAAATTGTTTTTCAAAGTCGGGCCCAACCCTCAGGAATGGTGGGGCGAAATGGTCGTCAGCTATGATCGCGGGCGTTCGTTCCGTGATCAACGGCGTTTGCCCGAAGGCATCGATGGTCCCGTGCGTTCCAAACCCTTGCGGCTGCCGGACGGGTCCTTGCTTTGTCCTTCCTCCACGGAGCGCGGCGATGACTGGCGTTTCCATTTCGAGAAACTGAGCACCACGGGTGAATGGTCACGTTTCGAGACGAAAGAACAACCCTTCCAAGTCATCCAGCCGACCTTGCTAACACATGGCAATGGGCGCCTCCAGGCGCTCTGCCGCTCGAAGCACGGCGTCATTGTCGAGACGGAATCAACGGACGGCGGTGAGACGTGGAGTCCGCTAGAGAAAGCTGGTTTGCCGAACAATAATTCGGGGGTCGAAGGTCTGACATTGCATGATGGTCGTCACTTGCTGCTCTACAACCACCTCGGCCCGGCTCGCAAGGAAGGGTGGGGGAAACGGCATGCCATACATCTCGCGATCAGTGATGATGGCAACGCTTGGCGAACCGCCGCATTGATCGAGAAAGCGCAGGAAGGGGAGTTCTCTTATCCGGCCATGATTCAGTCGAAGGACGGACGCGTGCACATGACCTACACCTGGAACCGTGAGCAAGTGCGTCACGTGGTGATCGACCCGACTAGGCTAGAAGGCGGCGAACGTTTGAATGAGGAGACATGGCCTGAATGAAGACCGCTGATGACTTTCTCGCGCACGCGAAATGAGGGTTTACCCTTCTGTCATAGTTGCTAGGATAGCATGGAGTGAGCACTCCCTTCCACGCCAATTACTACGCGCACGAGCTGACCAAGCGCTGTCCCGCCGATAGCCAATCTCCCCCAAGCTGCCCGCGATCAGGAGCAATCTGATATGGACCTCTAGCCATGGATTTCAGCCACCACATCACCAGCGTCCAAGAGATCGACTCCACGCTCACCCGCCGTGCCGCCAACGTGGGTCTCAACACCCGCAACTGGCTCTTCGATGCCTGCCGAAAGTTCTTCCTCTCTTATCAGCGAATTGCGCAGACAGTGTCTTCACAATCCTCTAATCTATTGTGTGGCAATGTCTTACCGCCTCCGAGATGCCTCCTATACGAGAAGGATTCCCTCACGGACTTAAAAAGCGCGACAGTGTCGCATCTTTTCGAATCAATAGAGCCACTGAAACGCCAGACAGTGTCTGGCGAATTAGATTCCTCTCCAGTCACCACGCCAGGCGATCAGGATCCAATCGGCTTGGTGCTCTGTACGGATCGCGATGACTCCTTGGCCAAGTATGCCCTCGGCGGGATCGACGAGAATCTCTTTGTATCTCGCTACCAAACGGCCCTGCCAGAAGCCGAAGAACTGCAACGCTTCCTCAATGCGGAAGCCCGCCGACTCGGCATCGGCAGTGAACCGCCTAACGAATTATGAACGAACACGTGAAATCGATCAGCCAACGGATGAGCCTGCGCCCACCTCAACACGAGAGTCTAAAGATTTTGGATCGCATCGCGGAGATGGTGGGCATTAATGAGGAGGCATGGCCTGAATGAAGACCGCCGATATCATTGTTCTCGTAGTCTACATCGCCATTGTTGTCGGTGCCGGCTTCTGGTTTGCCAGGCGGAGTAGCACGTCAGATGGCTTCATGAAGGCGGGCGGTCGGCTGCCTGGCTGGGTCATTGGGCTTAGCTTGTTTGGCACCTACTTGTCGTCGAACACCTTCATCGGTGTGCCCGGAAAAGCCTACGCGGGCAACTGGAACGCCTTCGTCTTCTCGCTTTCTATCCCAATCGCGATTGTCATTGCGACGCGCTACTTTGTGAAATTCTATCGCGATAGTGGCGAGATCTCAGCCTACGAGCACCTGGAGAAACGCTTCGGTGTCTGGGCGAGAATCTATGCGGTGATTTGCTATCTCCTCACTCAGGTGGCACGCACGGCAACGATCATGCTTGGCGTTGCGATCGGTTTGCAACAAGTTACTGGATGGAATCTGGCTACGATTATTTTTGTGGCTGGAGTGTTAGTCACGGCTTACACGCTGATTGGGGGCATTGAAGCCGTGATCTGGACGGACGCGATCCAATCCGTCGTCTTAACACTCGGTGCCTTACTCGTGATTGGCACTCTTCTGCTAAAACACCCCGAGGGTGCTTCGGGTGCTTTCGCCATTGCGTTCGACAACGACAAGTTGTCGTTCGGTAGCTGGAACGTCGCTGATTTGACCACGTCGACGGTCTGGGTCGTGTTGATCTACGGGTTGTTCATCAACCTAACTAACTTCGGCATCGATCAAAACTACATCCAACGTTATCACACTGCACAGAGCGAGGCTGCCGCAAAGCGCGCGCTCTGGATTGGAGCGATTTTGTATGTGCCCGTGTCAATACTGTTCTTCCTCATTGGGTCGTTGTTATTTGGTTTCTACCAATCGATGCCCGAAGAGGTCGCTGCTATTCAGGCAATGGCTGGTGATCGAAAGTTCGAGGATTCGATCCTGCCGCATTTCATGGCCAACCATCTTCCTGCTGGGCTCGGCGGGCTGATCCTTGCCGCGCTTGCCGCAGCCGCGATGAGCACTATCGATACCAGCTTGAACAGCTCGGCTACCATCACGCTCAAAGATCTGTGGACCCGTTTGATCAGGCGTGGTCGTGAAGTCAGTGAAGCCGAATCGATGAAGGTCTTACGCGGCGCGACCATCGCTTGGGGAGTTCTCGGAACGGGCACAGCCTTGCTGTTGACTGGCAATGCGAAGAATATCCTCGATATCTGGTGGCAACTTTCCGGCATGTTCGCGGGGGGGATGTTAGGCCTGTTTCTGCTAGGGATCATCGTCCGTAAAGCAGGAAATGTCGCCGCCGTTACCGGCGTCCTTCTTGGAGTGATTGTCATCTTCTGGCTGAGTGCGTCGTGGGTTCCAGAGAACCTCAAGCCTGCGTTGCATGGTAATCTCACCATCGTGGTCGGCACCCTTACTATCTTCTTGGCGGGTCTGCTAGTCAGCAAGGTCGTTCCCAAACAATCATGACTCCAAGCTACCAAGGCATTATCCCTCCTATGATCACTCCGCTTATTGGGCGGGATACACTCGACGTCGCTGGGCTGGAACGGCTCATTGAGCGTATGATAGTAGGTGGTATTCATGGTATCTTCGCACTCGGCACGAGTGGCGAAGCCCCTAGCCTGAGCCTTCGGCTGCGCCGTGAGGTCATCGAACGGACCTGTGCCGCGGTTGCTGGACGCGTGCCCGTCTTGATTGGTATCACGGATACGTCGCTCATCGAATCCGCTGCGCTTGCTCAATACGCTGCGGAGCAAGGCGCTGCCGCAGCGGTCACTTCGGCCCCATTCTACTTTCCCGCCGGTCAACCGGAGCTACGCGAGTATATTGAGCAGCTGCTACCCGAGCTGCCATTGCCTCTGATGCTCTACAACATGCCATCCATGACGAAAGTCTCGTTTGGCGCTGACACGGTCACCTGGGCACTCGATCAGCCAGCGATTGTCGGTTTGAAAGACAGCTCTGGCGACCTCGTCTATTTCCGCAAGATGCAATACCTTGCTGCTGAGCGGCGCCCAGATTGGTCGCTCTTGGTAGGACCTGAGGAGTTGCTCGCTGAGGTGGTGTTGCTAGGTGGGCACGGCGGGATCAACGGCGGTGCCAACATTCACCCGCGACTCTATGTCGATCTCTACAATGCTGCCAAGTCAGGTGATCTCGCTCGTTCTCGTGAACTCAGTGCACAGGTCATGGCCTTTAGCAGCGCAATCTACAGCGTCGGCCAACACAGCTCCGCCATTATTAAGGGTCTCAAGTGCGCCCTTTCTGTGCTGGGCGTATGTGACGACTTCATGGCTGCGCCGTTTCATCGATTCAATGATAGTGAGCGCCAGCTCGTCGAGAAACGGCTCCAGCAACTCAACATTACTTCATGACCTATCTCGACGCCCAGAGAGCGGTGGAGGTTATTCTGCTGAGTGACCCGCAGAAACAGCCCGTGCGATTGAAGGTAGTATAGCTGGACCTTCGCCGAAACCCATTTTTTTGAAGAATCAGATAGCGTCCTGTTAGTCTTTTGCTAACGTAACCCGTTGACTTTTAGAATATTACCACCAACAGAATCCGATCACTCTGTTCGGCAAGAACTGCTTTTTGAGGCGGAACTCTCGTCAGAACTCAACAGTTTCGTTAACCAGGCCATCGAAATCACCTATCAATTCCCGGAGCTTGTTTCTGAAGTTGATCGCGATCTTGATATCCACGGCCTGAAGAAGAAGGCCATACGCGATGCGGATAGCCGCTACTTCGAGCAACTTTGCCCCAGCTTCGATGCGTTCGCGGATTTGCCAAAGACAGACGTTTGTTCTCTCCATTTGGAGCAAGGACGTCCGCGCAT
>CALLLI010000302.1 GCA_938082635.1 uncultured Verrucomicrobiales bacterium | reverse complement strand
GGTTACCTAATTCTACTTTGTTAAATCCCTATTGTGATACCGGCATCCTGCCGGTTTTTGACTGGCTGGATGCCAGTATCACAATCGTGCTTTGCACCAATTCTTTGATTTATCAAAGTAGAACTAAGGTAGCACGGCCTTTCAGGCCGTAGCCTAATCTTTGTATACAAGGCTATGCCGAATGCGTATCCGATTTGTATCCTCTTTTGCTGGTTTTTTGCCTGTAATTGAGGTAAACTTGCGGCATGTCACTAGGAACCTCAGTAAATGTGCGCCGCGTCAATCACCCAAGATACAAGTGGCTGGCAACCTACAGCAGCAACGCTAATGTTAAGAAGCGATATTTCATGCGTAAGCAGGATGCTGAGGAATTTGCAGAAGCGAGAGAGAAGGAATCTATAGATTTCGGCACTTCCGAGCTGACTGCACCAGAGAGGGCAGCGGTGCTTGATCTCCGGGAGCGCTTGGCGAGTTGCGATGGCACCGTCAGGGAGGCACTAGAAGCCTTCTGTGAGCAACGTGAAAGCGCTGCGAAGTCCATTAACGTCGAAACCCTTGTAGACGATTTCATCGCCGCCAAGGAACGTGAGGGGAAGTCCAAGCGCTATCTTGAAGACCTTCGCTCACGGCTTGGCCGCTTTGCCCAAGACTTCGAAGGCCGAACCATGTCAGACATCGCCACCGATGAGATCAGCGAGTGGCTCCATGACCTTCGCGTCTCACCAACCACAGAAGTGAACTATCGGCGCGTTGTCGTGCGGGCCTTCAACTTCGCTCAGAAGCGCAGATTAGTGCAGAGCAACGCCGCCATCGAATCGGAGAAGGTCAAGGTCATCCCTGGCAAGGTGGGAATTCTCACGCCTTCTCAGATGGCCGATCTGCTTAATGCCGCTGATGAGAGAGTGATTCCGTCCCTGGCTATCGGAGCCTTCGCAGGCTTACGTCGTGCAGAGATAGAGCGCTTGGACTGGTCTGAGATTGATTTGGATTCCAACTTAATCGAGGTGACTGCCGCGAAGTCTAAGAGTGCTCGCCGTCGCCTTGTCGAGATTTTGCCTAACCTTCGTGAGTGGCTTCTCCCGCATCGCAAACTCGCCGGGATGGTCGATCCTCCAGCCTCAAAAGTTAGAGCAGAGGAAGCTAGAGAGCGGGCAGAGATCCACGATTGGCCTAGTAACGCGCTTCGGCATTCGTATGCCAGCTATCACTTAGCAGAGCACAAGGATTCAGCGAGACTCGCGCTAGAGTTAGGGCACATAAATAGTGCCCTAATATTCGCCCACTACCGTGAGGTGGTGAAGCCAAAAGAAGCTGCTCGCTGGTGGCAGATTGCGCCAGCCAACGAAGGCACCAAGGTGATCGAGATCGCATCCTAGCGATAAGGAAGCGTTCAGAAGCCTCCTGGGACTAACTCGTCCCCGTTACCAAAGCAAGAGTGGGCAGTCCCTTGCTGCCTTGACAAGTAGAGAAATATCCTGACAAGCCGGTGAGATGGTGGGGGGAGCTTAACGAATTCTAACAAACAGCCAGTTAGTTCCATTTCCGACTTCACTTTTCAGGTAAAGTTCTCATATTAGCATGCTAATATGTTAGAATACAAACTACTCAGCAAGAAAGATGTCGCAAAGTTCTGCAATGTCACAACGAGAACAATTGATAATTGGCGAGAAAACGAAGCGTTACCGACTTTCAAATTGGGAAAGTTGACCAGATTTCGAATGACCGACATCGAGCATTGGATCGAAGAGAAGCGCGAAACTACTACAACGAACACCTAACCGAAACGAAGCCCGCTACGCGGAGTTTGTTGCTGGCTTCTATTTGCACATGACACTAGAAAACACAGATCTAGAGACATCGACCTCGTCGAAAGAAGGATCGAATCATAACTTAAACCCCGAGAGGTCGCTTGCCCACGCTGCTGATGGTCAACTGGAGCATCTCAAGACGGATTCAACCTCGGGCAACACGGGTGATACTTCTTACGTTTCGGCTGATGCTGAGCATCCTACTGGTGATGAGCTGCAACGTCAGAAAACCCTGGCCGACTCCATCTTTCGTTCAGTGAAAAGCACAGCCGAGGCGCTTAAATCGAACCCTGAAACCTGGAATTTTCACCCAAGCGTAATCCCTCAAGAGCGGGTATCGCAGGTAGTTAAATACCTCAGCGGGAACCCCAAGTCGGCGGATGGTGCCCGCTACGAGAAAGCGTGGCGGGACGAAGTTCACGCAGAGGTAACTCGCGTGGAGGATGCGAAAGCAGACGCTCACATCACCAACGCAGCGGACAATGGGAAAGTTCTAGGAGTGTATTGCGGTCCTACAGGCAAGTTCACGCTTGAGATCGAGAAGGCCAACGGAGAGCGGCACTACGGAGTGTTTCCATGGAACGAAGCACAAGCAGCTCTCATCCATCATGGAGAGCTTACCGACGACGTTAAGGGGATCCTGATCAACGCCAAGGAGAGCCGTAGCCGTTTCCTAGGCGAGCTTGTGATCGCCGGAAAACAGGAAGGCATAATGCAAGCCGAGGGCGGAAACCCTGAGCGAGCTGACAGCTTCCCCAAGTTCTATAGCCCGCGCGGTCCTGCACTATCCGCCGTAGAGGGGGACCACTCATTTTACAGCGAGAACATCAAGTCGCTATGTGGCGGAGATCCGAGGCTCTACAATCGCATATTTCTAACAGTTCACAGAGCACTCACTGCGTTGGGATCGGGATCGTGGGAGATGTTTCCGATTCTAATATTGGAAGGGATGGAGGGGATAGGAAAGAGCCTCTTCTGTTCTTTACTCGCAAGAGCGTGTGGGGCTTACGATGCTGGCAAGGCTGGACCTTATCTCCTAGGAGGTGATGGAGGCGCAGAGAATAAGGAGTTAGTGGGTAGCCTAGTATGGGACGCCAATGACCTTGTTCCCCCTTCCAAGATAGATGGAGTCCGCAAGTTTCACAGCTTCCTGAAATCCTGCCACGCTGACGAGTACCTCCTCCTGAAGGGCTTGTATTCTGACAAAGTCAGGGTCAATCCTTTGCGGCTTATAGTGATAGGCATGAATGAAGACAATCTATCCTCGAAGCTTATTCCTCCGCTAGATGATCGCAGTGGCTTCAAGAAAAAAGTCATCGCCTGGAGAGCTAACCGAATGTCTCACTTGATTGCTGACAGGAAACTTTCCTCTCAAGCTCTTGTAAAGCAAGCTCCTGCCTTCCGCCATTGGATTATGAACGGGTGGTACAATGTCGAGTTCCAGGCGCACCTTGACCTTGTCAGTGACGAGCGAGTCGGCGTGTTGCATTATTGCGACCCGGAACTTGCTGACGATGCGATTGCACAGTCTCACGAAGCAGATGCCTTCGGTAAGATCTGTGATGAGCTTAATGTTGGTCCTGGCTGTTACTGGGTCGGGAGTTGGTCAGAGCTATCTAAGGAAGTTAGTGAGATCGTTAAATCTGCTCGCTATCTGTCATCTCTCCGGCGAGTCCTTCCGCACCTCGTTCAATGCGTAAAGCCAGCTAGCAAGAAGCTTCCTACTCTCTGGGTAATACGTGAAGGCTCTCACGCGCTTCTAGATACAGAATTACCTTGGGATGGGATCCTAAAGGTTGATGAGGCATACACTCGGATCAGCCATCTCTACAGTCGCTATACGGAGAGACGTTTCTTATGCACTGACACTCCCTCTGATAACCAGTTTTCAATGGGGGTTGGCAATGAGTGAATCTTGGAAGTCTCAACAGTGGCTAGCGATTCCGTTGAAGTGGGTTGGCCTGAATCCGGCTGAGCTTCATTGCCTAGCCAAACTAGTTAGGCTCTACACATCTAAGAAGTCTACGTTACAGCCTGACGATGTTGCTACTATCGATCCTAGTGATTACCGCTCACTCTCTCGTCTCGCGGAGAAGGGCGCTGTCAATCTACACAATCCCTATAAGATCTCCCTGGATTGGGATGGACCCGACAGTTTAGTTATTCGGCGAATCGCGCTTAGGAGATCGAAGGAGGATGCTTCTGAGTTGAACTGTGATCCTTATAGAATTCAGAGGGCGGCGAGACACGTTCACAAGTCACTAGCTTTACTAACGCTTACTCATGGCTGGTCTCCTGAAGGCCATGGCTTGTCCATAGCCGACACTTGTAACCTCCAGCAAGCTGCACAGCGGTTCACAGCTAAACGCTTCAACGTGAAGAGAGGGGGATGCGTGTGGCGGATCTATCACGTGCTATGCACAAGCGGTTCTAAGGAGCTTCGAAAACATGTCCTTTTGGATGGCGAGGCGCTTACGGAGGTTGATATCAAAGCGGCTTTTCCTACCATGTTGGTGAAGTTTGTCGTCGAGAGTGAGCGCGATGATTATTGGAAGCTTCTCTTCGGAGACATCTACACTGCCCTTGCACCGTCGATTACTAGGGACATAGCTAAGGTCCAGATGATGCAGCTCTTGGCCGGTTGCCTATATGACAAGCAGGAGCTTCACAGGAACTTTCGTAGTCGCTTTCCTCTGACAGCTCTTAAGCTGATCACTTATAAGGCTCAAGGGCATTCCCAAGCGCGCTACCTTCAAGATATGGAATCGCACATCATGCTCATGGATGTGGCTATTTCGTGTGCCGAGCAATCCATTCCCTTCATTTCAGTTCACGACGGTTGCCTCGTCCCTCGCTCATTTGATCCGAACCTAGTGAAAGACGCGTTCCGACGTGAGGTCGGGTTCGACTGCCAGCTTCACGTTCGTCATCCCTCTCCATTGCTGGCTGTTTAGTCCCTCATTCAGTGGGGGGACATGGGGGAGATGGGGGGACATACAAATCTGCCCATGTCCCCCCCTTCATCCGGCCATGGTGGCGGGCTACAGCCTAAGGGGGGACATGGGGGACTTCTTACTAAAGAAATATATATGAGAGAAGAGGACGACCCCCTGGAGAGCTAAATAGGCCGTAGTAGAGGCTAGGAAAGTTTCACGTCTATTATCTCCCCCTTCTCCCCCCATCCTCAGCATCCGGCCATGGTGGCGGGCTACAGGGGGGGACTAAGCACAAGGGGTATGTCCCCCCAGCCCCCCCATGTCCCCCCTATGGTCTCTACTCGATGAGTCGATGAGGGTAGCTTAGAAAAAAACTAGGGTAGCTTGCACGATAGGTGCGCGGTAAAAGTTTGATTAGTCGACGCTCTCCCTAACAGTTTGCCCAGAGATTGTTGCCGCCCCCGTCTCACAGAGATTGTTTCTGTCTGTCTCTCTCCCTGCTACTAGGGGTTGGTTCGTTAACCTAACACAATAAACATCATCTAAAGTCAGCGGGTGCCAAACAGCTCCGTTGGTTACAGATTTATAAACTACCAATCACGTGATGCCAAAAGCTAAGACGATTTACACATCAAGAGACTATCTCGCGGCAAGGTATATGCACCCAAGTGCCAACGAATACGTTGGCTACGAAGCCACCATTACAATCAAGGATTTGGGCAAGAATCCCGTTACTGCCAAGCTCAAATTTGATGGGCCACCTCCATTTGCAGCTCCTATGCCACCTGATGAACACACGATCACCGCAGCCACAGTTGTTGAACTCTTTCGGAAAATTGAACGCTGGTTGCGGAAACACGGATACACCTTCCATCCTCGCTGATGGTTGCTAGGAATTTGCTTTTTGCGTGGGGCGCTTGAGGGCGCTGTTGAAGGGATCGGAGATGGGGAGAAAGGGGGTTGGTCCGCATTGGGGGCTCAGCTCGCCGCATGATCTCCATCGGCGAGACCCGATGTCAGGTTAAAACCACGTCATCCTGACCATTGTCGTCAGACGGCATGTCCGCGAACCGGCGCGATCAAAGTTATTTCTTTTTCAGACGGAAAAATCGTTGTTCCGATGATGCCACCGTCACCGTGTAAACACCCTCTGCGAGCACTGGTTCGGTGACCACGCGAGTCCAGTCACCAATCAAATCCGTAGATTCCTGAAGATCGTAAACACTGTGCACCTCCGG
>CALLLI010000301.1 GCA_938082635.1 uncultured Verrucomicrobiales bacterium | reverse complement strand
ACCCTGCCTGTATCTTATTGCGTTGCGGGGATCACTGAGGGGAATTTCGCCCCCCTGGAAATCGTAGCTCGCACGTGCATCGCACGGCGCACTAACGCATCATTAAGGAAGAGCTATTACTCAGAGTTTTCCACACCGTTGCGTGCTCCATATGGCATCGGGCTCTTGGCCGTTGTTCTGATAAGCCCAGTCTCTAGCTGCTTTCTTGAGGATGAAGGTCTTGGCATTTACCAACAGGCTCACCAGGTAGACTTCACCTGTGGGATACTCACTGCGCCAGTTGCTGGTGTAGGTCACATTCACTGGAATGGGCGGCAAACGTTTGTCCGTGAGAAGATTCCAGACCTTGCCTTCGGCATCCACTACTTTGTCGTACTTCCATTGGAAGGTGCGAGCGCCGCGCTCCTACGCTACGGCTTGGCGGGTGGGCTCATCGAAATAGATCACGTGCGACTGGTCATTGATCACACGCTCGGACAGCAATTCTTCATAACGGTAGAAGGTTTCTTGCCCGGCGGAGGCCAGCACATAGCCAAAGCGAGTGAGCTTGGGCTCCGCCAGCAGCATGGCGGTTTGGTGTTTCTGCCGGCAATCGTCCTGAGCGAGCTCTCGCATGGCACTGAGGAAATCTGGGTGCATGTTGTATTCCAAGGCCTGCTCACCCAGTTCCAAGGCTGCTTAGAACCATCTATGGCCCGCCCTTGCCATCCACCCAACCACCTACGGACTCGGGAAAGAACGCATGCCGATCGAGATCACTGAAACGCCGTCCCTGCGGCGAACTACTATTGCTAGTGCTCACGTAGACCATCGAACCTGACGAGGTGCAGACTGCCTGATAACTCGTGTTACGATTGTTGCCCTTGCGATTCAGCGCCAGTTCCAAAGCTTTGCCGACCTTGTCCAACTGACCTGACCTGCACTGGCAAAGAACAAAGCCACTTGATCTTCTTTGGGATTATTCAACACTCGATCACAAATTTCAGCAGTCCGACTGATGGCCTCCTGCGGCGGCAACAAACGCGTCCAAGCCTTTAACACAAAGGCATTTATCATGCCCTCACTACGATCATCATTGGTCGGCCGACCAAGTTCAAACACCGCCTCAATGGCGAGCAAACGCACATCACCCTCCAAATGCTGTTCGATGTCTTTGACTAGACTTGTGGTCGTTAGCCGACCATCGCCATAGTCATATCGGCTAAATAATGTCTAACCACCACACTAACAACACATGCGTTCAGCCTTGGATATCTCACCTGCCATGGCATAGCAACGCGCGAGCAGAAACACTTGATTTGGGGAGCTATGCTGTTCATCTCCGAACAAACGATCTCGCAAGGCAGCACTGGCGGCAGCACTTTCTTTCGAACCAATTTCTAACAATGCCACTACAATGGCACGCTCACCTGGCACCCACGCTATCTTTACAAACAGTTCCACGTCGCCGATCTCTGGCTAGACAAAGCCGCCATGAACGTCGCGGCCAATCGCCAACGTGGGCAGCACATGCGCCACATTCGCATGCGCTGGATGCCCGCACGGGTTGATGCGGTCGAGCACGATCAGTTTGGCAAGGCCATGATCACGGCCACTTTATTCGGCGGCATGGACGAATCGCTCTATGCCGACTTCAAGCCAGATACCGGCGCAAAGATGGCGGCGGCCGAAGACACACTACGCACCTGGTGGCCCGACCACGACGGCATGAATAGCAAGATGCTAGAGGTAAATAAATCCGACGGAAAGCCGGCCTTCGGAAGCAGCGGGATTCAGTTGCAATTCCAGGTGCCGCTCGTGCTGGAAGGCTTCCGCCCGGGCCGCACCGTTCGTATCCGCCCACACAGCTGGCCCAACGTCAAGCCGCCGGTAGAAGAGCTGGTTGGAGGCTTTGAAGACCGCTGGCCGAGCCCGGATATTTTTAAGAAATGGGCCTCCTGGGAAACCCAGGTAGCAGATCGGGACTTATCATTCCGTCAGATAGAGGTTAATTTCTTAGAGCCCCTTATAAACTTCCAGCTGATGGATAGACCAGTGCTTGCCATTTGCCCGCCCATGCTGGCGTATTCTAACATGCTGCACGGGCTCAGCACCTAGGATGATATCGGTGACAACGTCGTGCCCTTCACGTTTGGCCACCACTTCCGTCCAAGACCTGCCATCTAATGATGCCTCAACCGAGTACAGACGAGGAAAATCGGCTGGCGACTTCTCACACCGCAACGTAACGGAACTGAGCACGCTCGGCTCTCCCATGTCAAAGCCGAACCACATGCCAGAACGCTGGACTCTCCCTGTATCCCAACGACTCTCAGCATTGCCATCGACTGCCTGGCTACAGCCCCCGTCATTGTGACTAGCAGAAATCGTCCAACGCTTCATCTCAGCACTTGAGACTGGAACCATGGCCACAATCTCTGCTGCGGTGAACATCTCCTTGCGGTCCTTAAGGCTTACTCGAACATTCGCCACATCCTCCGGCACTACCTCTGACGCTTTGTTCCCCCAAGCCTGCCGCACATACGTTAGAACAGAAGCTAGCCAGGCATCGTCATACGACTCTAATGGCAGCATAGGTCCTGGATAGGCCTTACCATCGAGCTCGCCGTGCATGCCTTTCAATAGAATCTTGATAGGAAGATCCTTGCGCCCCAACAAACGCGGTGAGCCCACCAAAGGCGCTCCCAAAGCAACACCATCGAGCCCAGGAGCGAGCGTACCTTTGCCGTTCTCTGCGTGACAGGCCACACAGATGGTCTGGAAATTCGTTTCACCTTGCGCCACGAAACGCGTGGCTTGAGCTCGGCGACGCGCGTCATCAAGCCTTGCGCGGCCGATCTCCATGATCTTTGCGAGTGCTTCATTGCCTTCGTGTTTCGCTCTCACATTCGCCAATATGGCTTCAAATCCATCCAATCCTGTTCGGCCCAAAGTCAGCGCTAACTGAATCGCCACCTCGATGTCAGCATCGTCACTCGCTGATTCAAGCAAGATGAACAATGACCGATCCCCCTGCAACAGTTGCGTTTCGCACAAACGAATACCTGCCGAACGCACGCGTGGGTCGGCATCCTTGATCGCACCAACGAGAACCTCATCATTCAGACCATCAAGCCCCTCCAAAGCCCAAAGAGCATGCAGTCGACCCAATGGCACGTCCCCTTCCCGAACCAAGCGTTGCAGCCCTGCTACCGCGCTTTGATCCTGACGCATCACCAATTGCTTCTGAGCCATGTCTCGCCACCACCCACTCGAATGGGACAAATGTGAGATAAGATTACCAACAGATGCACGAAACAGTTGGGGCTTGGGCCCACGCTTCGTAGACTCGTGCACAATCCGATAGATCCGACCACGTTTAATGTTCTTGTCTAAACCGTAGTTCTCCACAACCTCACGCAGATAAGACCCTGGCCGCACCCAACTGCCTTCCTGAATGATGCCGCGATACATGTCACAAAGATAGAGGCAACCGTCGGGTCCGGTGTTGGCGTCAATGGGGCGGAAGTTGGCATCGCTAGAACGCAAGAATTCCGTCCCTGGGGTGGCATTACTCACGATGCGTCTACCGGCCTCATTGACCACGTTCGCCCGCCGCACAAGACGCCCAACCGGCTCTGGAATGATATAATCGCCATAGAAATCCTCTGGCAAGGCATCGCCCCGATAGATGTGAGCACCAGCGCACCCTGTGAAACTGTTCAATGTGAGGTTGTCTTTGCGATAACGGCCATGCCCACCTTGCACATCAGGGATCTGCACTAGTGGAAACACCTCACGGAAACTTCGATCTTGTTCACCTGCTAGAGAGATCCTGCCGTAGATCATCGGACGTTGAAAATCCATCGCAGGATTCTCTCCACCCGCGGTGGAAAAGAAATTGCGGCCCTCGTCATCGTGAGTGACGCCCCACTGGCCCGACCCGTGCGGCAAAGCCTCGGCCACCACGTTGTCGCCCATCCAACGGTAGCGCTTGTTGGTGTAGGTCACGTACATCCAATTATCGATGTTCCATTCCAAGCCGCTGGGCTGATGTTCCAAATTGCCACCGCGCTTACCGCCTTCGTATACTAGCCGTTTCTCATCCGCGACACCATCTCCATCAGTATCACGATAACTATGCAAATCAAAGGTGTTGGTCTCACGAATCAGCACACGATCATCGAGCGGCTGAATCATGCGAGGTAACACCAGCTTATCCACAAAGACGGAACGCTTGTCCATACGGCCATCATCATCGGTATCCTCTAATAGAATCACCCTGCAGATAGGTTCGTGCTGATCCTTGCCATCAATCTCTTGCATGTAGGTGTTCAGCTCCGCGACATACAATTTGCCATCCGCATCCCAAGCCATGGCTACTGGCTCCTCGATCAGCGGCTCGGCAGCCACCAGCTCTACCCGATAACCTTCCTGAAGCTCCATCATTGCCATGCTCTCTTCAGGCGAGAACACGCGTGCTTTAGCGTCGTAAAGCTTCTGATCAAACGGCGCCGCGATGATGGGTGTCGTCGCTAAGAACATGAGGAGGATGAATCGCTGCATAATTTGAATAAGGCATTAAAGCACGCCAGGGGCAGTCCGTTGCGGCAAAGAACTCGCAAGCAATGCAGGCTGAAACCGGCTCTTTTCCAAGCCCGTTTCCTCCGCCATCTTCAATCAAGTGAACAAGCGAAGACGCCGTTAGTTCCATCCACGCATCCTCAACGCGAGCGGCGACACCTAACATTAATTTGCGATAATATTGGGCAACGAGTCATTGGATAAGCTCATTGCTCAACCGGTCGGTCCTGTGCAGCGATTTGAATGGCATCATTTGTTGGTCCACGTAGACTCGCCGAGTCATGGTCAATTTCGAGTATCTCTATCGTGGGCTGTGTGGCATGGCGAATGCACCACAGGCCAGTTCCATGGCTGGTCATTTGGGTGCTGCCGTGATTGCCGGATATTTCTTCGGTGAGGATCATCCTGACGTTGATTCTGAGGTCATTGCGGCGATCGAGCGTGATCTGAATCGAATTACGGGAGGCGAGGAGTCTATCTGGTTTGATCCTAAGAAAGCAGGCATCACGGCAGAGGAGTTGTTCAAGCCCTTTCCGAAAGAGCAAGGAAGAGAAGCGTTGATCGACTCCGTTGCCAAAGCATTGGCAGCTAACATTGGCAAGACACGCTGATCGGGACACAACGTGATCTTTGCATCCATTGCGATTCGTGCTTTGCCAGGACATCGAAACTTTGCCACACCCAAGCTGGTCAGTGGCATCGAGAAACTGATTGTTAGTTTCAATGATCAACATCCAGGACGCGGGTATTTCGGTAAACAACGTGGCTGGCTGAACGGCAGCAACGTGTCTTCTGAAGACCTCGTAGAGGCGCCACATTACGAGTCGCTCGATGAGATGGCCGAGCTGGTGATCGATGAGTTGATCGCTTCAGCGTCTGAGCATCGCCAGGGATTCGGAGGTTTGTTTCATTTGATCAACCATGCGGCTGCGCTGACCGAGCTGAAAATTCACGGATACTCCGATCTCGCAATCAAGGGGCTCCCTGCACACCAGCATCATCTTCGCCTCTACCGCTCGTTACCCATTCTAGATGACGAACTTGGCAAACTGGAATCCACCTCCGAGGATCCCTTTAAGGCAGACTACTGGCAGCGAACGGAATCGAAGCAATGGGGAGCTTGGCTGACGCACCGCATCAAGACGCTCTACGGTTTTCATACCTTGTTGCGGTACATCGAGGACGAGGAGAAACGGGCCAAGGCGGTGAAACGATTCGGCTACCTGCTTGCGTAATAGTCTGCTAGATCTTTGCGAACGCTGGAGGAACATGTCTAGCTAGACCTTAGCCGAAAACCCATTTTTTGAAGAATCAGATAGCGCTCTGTTAGTCTTTGGTTAACGTAACCCGTTGACTTTTAGAATATTACCACCAACAGAATCCGATCACTCTGCTCGGCAAGAACTGCTTTTTGAGGCGGAACTCTCGTCAGAACTCAACAGTTTCGTTAACCAGTCCATCGAAA
>CALLLI010000300.1 GCA_938082635.1 uncultured Verrucomicrobiales bacterium | reverse complement strand
TGTCGCAATTCTCTTTGATCCAGGCAGCAGCTTCTTCCTCTTCCGTGCCGCCGATTTCTCCGATGAGAATAAAGGCGTCCGTGTCAGGATCTTCCGTGAAAAGCTGAGCGGCTTCTTGGTGAGTCATCCCATGAATGGGATAACCCCCTCTCCGATCCCTTCAACGGCGCCCTCAAGCGCCCCAACTCAAAAGTAAATTCCTAGCAGCCATCTCCTTTGCGGTTCGCAAAGACGAGAATGAATCGATTGGCTTGTTCGCGAAGATGAGATTTCGAGAGGCTGGAATCGGGACTCTAGTTGCGGATTTAGGTGACGTCTGCGAGCATCCTGCAGAGGTGTTCTGCCTAAGGGTGACGCTCAGATTTGAAAGCCTATTGAATGAAAGAAGCGCTCTATATAGACATCCCATTTGCGACCGGACTAGGCGGAGACCTTAATAGGAGCCGCTTCATTTGGGGCTTACTCAGCGAGCATTACAGCGTGGACCTTGTCCTGACTCTTGATGGCGATGAGGCTACCTCTCGGGTGGAAGGCCATGAGGGTTATTGCGATCTTCTAACGTTAGATCTCAAGCCAGGAACTGGCTGGCAACCCCATTCGGTCTTTCATTTTTTCCGAGGACTCCTGTCGTCAGCTGCGTGAGTTCATTGCGGGCAAGTCGTATGCGGTGATCGTCATCCGGGCAGCTGCTCCGGCCTTGCTTGCAGACGAGATCAGGAAAGTGGATCCGAATGCGAAGGTGGTGATTGATTCGGATCTCGTGATGTCTAAGTACACTCAAGGGATCTGGGAGAATTCCCGAACCTTTAAGAATCGGTGGTCGCTTCTGGAGTCTTGGAGGCTGAAGAAGTTTGAGAAGCAGCTCTACCAGAAAGATTACCTCTTCCTCTTTGCGAATTCTGAGGATGATCGATTCATTCGCGAGCATTACGTCAAGCCTTCAAGTTGGAAGGGGAATACGGCGATGTTGCCCAATGCCGTTCGGTTTGATGCTGCGGCTCCGACGCCGCCCAAGGGAAAGAGCTTCCTTTACTTCGGAGCGCTAGATTCGAAACCTAACATCGATGCGTTTGTCTTTCTCATGGATGACGTTTATCCGCACATGGCGGAGGCTCTCGCAAAGCATGGTGCCACGCTGGATGTGGCAGGGCGCCGCGTTCAGCCGATCTATCACGAGCTGGTGGAGAAACATAGTGCCAGCGAGCATGTGAGGATTCTCGGAGAGGTCGATGACATGACCAAGACGATCATGGATGCCAGCTTCTCGGTGTTTCCCGTGCGGAACGGCACTGGAACACGAGTTCGGGTACTCGATGCCGCCAAGGCTAAACGAACGGCGGTGACCACTTCCAAAGGCGCGGAAGGCTATGACATGGGAGAAGACGCGCTGTTTGTGAGAGATGATGCCTCCGACTACGCCAAGGCTGTGGTCAAATTACTGGATGAGCCGGATCTGGCTGCGCGGATGGGAGAAACCCTGTTTGAGAAAGCGCACCATGAATTCAGCGAAGAGTCCGTTGGGGACGCCTTGTTGAAGAGCCTTGAGGAGTGGAGTGGAGCCTAGCCCAGGCACAATGCGCGTTGCTCACATTCTAAGAAAGTACAATGCTGCCGAATGGGGTGGGACGGAAACGGCGCTGGCGACGCTGATGGATGGGCTGAGCGCTCACGATACCAGTTCGGTTGTCTTCGCGCCCAAGCTGGGCAACAAGACTTCTGAGAATGCCAGAGATCCGTATCGAGAAGCTGGGCATGAGGTCAGGCGATACAACGCGTTCATGCCGGTGTTGGGCATTTCGAAAGAGCAGAGAGAGCGCCTGGTTGGTGTTGGTGGAAACCTCATGTCGGTCGATCTTTTCAAACAACTCTACCGGGACAAGTCTATCAGTCTTCTGCATTCGCACGTGCTGAATCGATTAGGCGGTGTGGTCAAGCTTGTGGCAAAGCGCCGCAAGATTCCGTTCGTGGTCTCGATTCATGGAGGGAAATTGGATTTGCCAGAAGCGGTTCTGAAAGAGCTGAATGCTCCCATGGAAGGAGGCTTTGAGTATGGCAAGATCTTTGGTGCTTTGATAGGTTCTCGTAATCTTCTCGCGGACGCCGATGCAGGTGGTTACCTGCAATGAAGTTGAAGCGAAGCTGCTGAGAGATCAGCAGCCTGACCAACGAATCTTAGTGCAACCTCATGGTGTCGACTACGAAAGTTATCAGCGTGACTTTAGCGAAGACGCGTTGGGAGCCTTTCCCGCCCTGCGAGATCAGGATTACTGCATCATGCTAGGACGAATCGACGAGGTGAAGAACCATGTGTGGGTCGTAGAGCAGGCGGGTGAACTCTTTCGCCGCTATCCTGATCTCCATTTGGTCTTCGCTGGGCCGACGACCTCGGTTCGGTACGAAGAATCTCTGAGATCAGCGATCAAGGCACGTGGCTACGATGGTCGTATCCATCTCACGGGTGGCTTCTCGTCCGATGATCCCGTTCTCCTAGGGCTGCTGCAGCAGGCGAGGCTTCTCATCAATGCATCATTGTCGGAGACGTTCGGATTGGTGTTCTTAGAAGCCTGGTCTTCAGGTACGGCTGTTCTCGGATCGACGACTTCAGGGGCCAAGTCGATGATTGAGAATGAGGTCAACGGTTGGCTCTATGAGCACGGTGATGCGGCCCGGTTTGTGAACGTCATCGATACGGTGATGAGTCGTCCGGAAATTGCAGAGGCTGCCGTTCGCAAAGGGCGGACATTGGTGAAGAGCGAGTTTGACAATGAGATCTTGGGGCGGCGTCTTCTGGATCTGTATGAAGATCTCACAGGGAAGCGCTGATCGATGAAATATGTGCTGATACGCGATGATGATACCTGCGCCCGGACGCCGCCCGAGTGTCTTGAGCGTTTGTATCGACCGTATTTGGAAAAGGGACTTCCTGTGAATTTGTCAGTGATTCCGAATGTGCGCACGGACGTGAAGGCGGAATCCGGGGAGTTGGAGGGCTATCTCACGGCGGCGATGGAGAAGCGGGCGAAGCCTGGTGCTGGGAATTTGCCGATCACTGAGAATAGGTCGTTGATAGACTACTTGGCTGACAATCCGGGCTATCATGCATTGCACCATGGGTATGAGCACCAAAGGTTTGAGTTCGATCTCGATTCTCGTGTCGAAGCCATGCGACGGTTAGATGAAGGCGCCGAGATTTTGGCAGATGCAGGACTCTCGTCCCCAGAAACCTTTGTTGCGCCACAGGATAAGATCTCGGCTGAGAGCTATCGGGAGCTTGCCGAGAGGTTTCGTGTGATATCGACAGGCTGGTTTGAATGGCGGCGACTTCCGCGTTCCTGGAGGCCAGCCTACGTGTGGACCACGAAGATACGGCGACGTCCGCATTGGAACATGGGGCATGTCGATCTTCTCAGTCATCCAGGATGTTTGTTGTCCTACAATCGAGATTACGAGAAGATGCTAGAGACGGTGAAGTCAGCCGTGGCCAGTCAGGAGGTGACCGTTCTAGTGACTCATTGGTGGGAGTACTTCATCAATGGAAAAGCTGACGACGCGTTTATCTCGATTCTTCATCAGGTGGCGGAGTTTCTGCACGAGAGTCCCGACATCTCAGTAATCTCGTTCAAAGAGATCAGTAGCCGCTGACGAGCCTCTCACGGTGACGTGGATTTGCGGGGATGAAATGACGGGAAGGATGACTATGCTCTAAAGTCATGAATTTGAGCTCTGAAACGCCCTGCAGACTTGAGCTGTCAGCTTTTCCACCTGATTCTCCGGATCACAGTTCCCGCTTATCAGAATTTCAGCTCAGATTCGACCCCTC
>CALLLI010000299.1 GCA_938082635.1 uncultured Verrucomicrobiales bacterium | reverse complement strand
CCAGAATCAAACTCTCCGTTAAAAAATCGGTTTGTCTGATCCTTAAGCTATAAGCACTTTAGGATCTCTTTTTTGAAATTGTTTCGGTTCCCCAAAGCTTCCGATTTACTAAGCTTTGAGGCGCCGCTGCATCTCAACTTTCTTACTTAAAAAAGTTGTTCACACAGCACACCTCGTAGCCTTCGCTTCTCGTTATTTCCTAACCAATAGTCTCTCTCAAAGATCATCTCTCCTTTGGTAGAAAGCTTTTCCGCCTAGTGGCGTAGTTGACTCGCTCTCCGGTTGGAGCCCCGTCGCTTCGGACGGGACGACGACTCTAGGTGGCCGCAGAGGAGATGCAAGTGGCTTTTATGTCTTTAGATGAGATTTTTCAGTCTCGAGATTGGCTTTCAGCTCGCTTCACGCGAAGCCATTACAAAAGCAATTATGACTCGATCTAACCGAACGAATATACGAATTGAAAACAGCGGCACAGCCGATACGAAGCCGGGAGCGCGTGTCACGATCAGACCGGAACGCATATCACGATCAAGCTCAAAAGCTCTCTAGGAGCAACTGAACGCACCATCCGCGTCAGAATCGACAAATCCCCTTCCCCTCTTCAGATCATCCCCGACCTGACCCTCAAACCACCCTATCTTGAAGGCAGCAACAAGGGCTGCACATCACTTCAGAAACCGAGGCCTTTGGGCATGTCGCCACCACCCATCTGAGCCATCATCTTCTTAAGCTTCCCCTTATTCTTCATCATCTTACGCATCTGGGAAAACTGACGTAAAAGGCTGTTCACCTCCGTCACCTTGGTGCCGCTCCCTTTGGCAATTCTTTGACGGCGTTTCCCATTCAGAATCTCAGGGCGATGCCGCTCCTTAGGAGTCATGGAGAGAATGATCGCTTCCACCCGCTTCATGTGGCCATCATTGATCGGAAGGTCCTTCATTTTTCCCATGCCCGGAAGCATACCAAGCAGCCCTTCTAAAGGCCCAAGCTTCTTGAGCATCTTCATCTGATTCAGGAAGTCGGTGAAATCGAACGTCGCCTTCTGAATCTTCTCCGCCATCTTCATGGCATCTTTCTCATCGATCGCCTCCGTAGCCCGCTCGACAAGGCCGACGACGTCGCCCATCCCCAAGATGCGTCCGGCCATGCGATCCGGCACAAAGAGATCCAACTGATCCATCTTCTCGCCGACACCGGCTAACTTGATCGGCTTGCCAGTGACCTGCCGCATCGACAGCGCAGCACCACCTCGAGCGTCACCATCTAACTTGGTGAGCACAATGCCAGTCAGATTGACCGCATCATCGAAATGCATCGCGACGCTCACTGCCTGCTGTCCGGTCGCCGCATCTGCGACCAACAGCACTTCCTGCGGCTGAAGAAATTCGTGCAAGCGCTTCAATTCATCAACAAGATCGGTGTCCACCTCTTGGCGACCTGCTGTATCAAAGATCATGATAGGAGCCTTCCGCTCCTCTCCCCAAGCCAGGGCCTGCTCGGCAACCTTGAGCACGTCCGTCTCTCCCGGCTCCGGTTTAAAGATTGGCACATCGATCTCCTCTGCCAGGGTTGCGAGCTGCTCGACAGCAGCAGGACGATACAAGTCGCAAGCGACGAGATGCGGCTGCCGACCTTCCTTCTTCAGCCTCAATGCAAGTTTAGCAGAGGTCGTCGTCTTTCCCGCACCGTTTAGGCCGACCAGGAGCAGCCGCCCAGGGGCATCCAGATTCAACTCCTCCGAGTCACCACCTAACAAGACAGTTAATTCGTCTTGAAAGATCTTTACGATCTGCTCACCAGGCTTGATACTAAGCAAGACGTCCTGACCCATCGCCCTCTCACGGACGGCGGCCATAAACTTCTTGGCCACGCTAAATTCCACGTCGGCTTCAAGCAAGGCCATACGGACTTCCCGCATCGCATCCGAAACGTTCTTCTCCGTAATCTTACCTTGACCACGCAGTTTCTTAAACGCGCCTTCTAAACTCTCGGAAAGTTGGTTAAACATGATAGAATAGTTGTAGAGATAGGTTAGTCCTTGGCAGACTCAGAAATGGCCACCGAATCATCTTGTAGCGAAGGTTTAGGAGCTAGCTCCAGGTAATTGGCAATGGCATCGATGCTGAATTTCCACCGCAGAACATCTGGTTTCTTCTCCCCTTCGCGAACAAACTGCACGAGCACCCAGTAATCAGGAAGCCGAAAGCGCTGCTGTGGCGTGTAGGACAAGAATTTAGTTTCCTCGTCGTACTGCGCCCTCACCTCACCAAGACCACTAACACTCATTGATAAAGTCTCCATATCAATATTCTCGATCAAGGACAAGTTTGCACTAATCGTAGGCTGACGCTCTTTGACCGTGCTGCCGTTCACCGGAAAGAGATCGACGAGTGGCTTCTCTTCCCCTGTGACCTCATCTTTCCGGGTTTCTTTGATCAAATTATTTGCACCGACCAACCCAACAGCCACACGCGAGGAAAGCGCCCATTCGAAGGCTCGATCATCCCCGCCATGCACGATATAACGCCCCATTTCTTTGAGATCCGTTTCCCAAGTCACCTTCCGGCCTTTCACTGTTACCATGGCCGCGTAACCCGCATCCACACACGCAGAGATGACCCGCTCATCGTAGGCCCCATAGGGATAGGAGAAAGTGACCGGATCTTGCCCCGTCTTCTCCTTTAGGATTCTTCGAGAATCCGTCGCTTCTTTCTTCAGAAACGCTGCATGAATCTCATCCGAGCGCCGGCCTTGGCGGTTCAAGAAACCATGAGAGATGCCGTGGCTCCCGATCTCTCCACCTGCAACAATCATCTCAAGAACCTCATCCTTAGACAAGGTCTTACCGGCACCGCCAAAGAAGTTCGTGTACGGATAAATCGTAAACGGGAAGTCAAACTCCTTCAGAATCGGGAAGGCCAAATCGTAAGTCGACACATAGCCATCATCGATGGTGATGATGACTGAGAATGGCGGAATGTTCTTTTCCCCACGACGCCACGCCAGAAAGTCGCCCATTCCTATCACCGGGATATCGTTATCCGCCAAGGTCTGCAACTGCTCGCGAAACTTCTCGACGTAGATCGTCGTTGGGAGCTGCTTCCTCGAAATCTTCGGACTGGCCGTGAACTTGTGATAGCCGAGGATCGATACTTTCGAAGTGGTATCTACCGCCTTATCTGGAGTGTTCGGCTCGGGAGGCGGCGGCAAATCCGCTGGTGGCTTCATTTCCGGCTCCGGCACCGACTGCACCGTTTCTGGAACAGTCGCATTCGGCTCCTCAGGCGCAGGAATCTTCTCACACCCCACCAGACAGGCGAGGAGCGCTAAGACCGAGGCGATCTGGCGACAGAGAAGCATGATGGTCCAGTCTAGACTAACTTTGCGCAGCGGCCAAGTGGCTGAGAATGGCGTCTCCCATTGCCGAGGTGTTCACTTTCTCCGTGCCGGCCGCACCGGTAAAGATATCCCCGGTACGAGCACCGGCATCGATGGCACCACGGACAGCGGCTTCAATCGAATCTGCGGCGTCTGATAGGCCCAGAGAATAGCGCAAGAGCATGGCTGCGGACAGAATCTGCGCCACAGGATTTGCAATACCCTGCCCGGCAATGTCCGGCGCAGAGCCACCGCTCGGCTCATAGAGACCAAAGTAGAGCCCGTCCTTGGACTCTCCGAGACTGGCACTCGAAAGCATTCCTAGGGATCCCGCGATCATCGCCATTTCATCACTCAAGATGTCGCCAAAGAGGTTCTCAGCCAGAACCACATCGAATTCACGCGGACGACGAATCAGCTGCATTGCTGCATTGTCCACATAGAGATGATCCAGAGCCACTTCCGGATACTCCTTGGCAATCCGCTCGACCACGGCACGCCAGAGGATGCCGTTCTCCAGAACGTTCGCTTTATCGATTGAGGTCACACGCTTGTCTCGCTGCATGGCGGCGGTGAAGGCCACATGGGCGATCCGCTCGATCTCGCTCTCTTTGTAGATCATGGTGTCGATCGCCACCTTCTCTCCGTTCTCTTCATGCGTGCCTTTGGGAGATCCGAAATACATTCCACCCGTCAATTCACGCACGCAAAGCACGTTAAAACCACCCTCAATCAATTCCTCCTTAACGGGTGACGCATGCGTCAATGAAGAAAAACACACGCAAGGGCGCAGATTGGCAAACAGGCCGAAGTGCTTCCTCAACGGCAACAATGCACCCCGCTCGGGCTGCTCTGCTGGAGGCAAGGATTCCCAATTAGGCCCACCAACCGAGCCAAAGAGGATCGCATCGCTCGCCTCGCAAGCCTTTAAAGTCTCCTCAGGCAAGGCTTTCCCCACCCCATCGATCGCCGCTCCGCCAACGAGCTGTTCATCATATTCAAAACGCAAGCCCCGCTGAGTCGCCACCGTATTGAGCACGCGACGCGCCTCAATCATCACCTCAGGTCCAATGCCATCTCCTGCGAGAACAGCGATACGATAAGTAGAGTCTGCCATGCCCCTACTTGAAACACTCCGGGGTGAAAGCAACGAAATTTGAGCGCGGAACTGGCTCTAGACTGATACAGATTTCAGTTCTCTGCCGCAAGCTGAGCATCAGTCACGACGAACTAAACAAACAGCCAGCCGACAGCGCAACCTCAGGACTTCGGCACCACTCTATCCCGGAAATTTCGAACTCCGCGCACGATAGCGGCTCCCATCACTTCCGCTGCCGCGGTGGTCTCCGCAGGAATCGAAATAGAAACAGCGGGTTCTGCGGCCTCTTTAAGAAACTTAGTTCGAGCTCGTCGCAGGCCACCATCAAGCACGCCCTCGACAGTCTCCATCAAAGTCGCATGAATGGACATGCCGAGAACGATATTGAAACGGTCCTGGGAGTTTCCTGGAGCCTTGCCGTCATCCTTTGGCAGAGCAGTCTCCTCATGGATGGGTGTTCCATGCGGAGCGATCGTTTGCGTCCACAGCTCATCGGACTCTAGGTGCTGTGAGAGATGAAGTCTCGCCAGCAACTTCGGCACCGGAATAACCGCTTCATCAGGCGCCTTGGGAAGCTCGGTAATCGCTTGAATTCCGAACGCCTCCAAACCTTGCTTTACATGACTGGCTACCTGCCCAGCTAAGCTATCATCGGCCGAAACATTTAGTAGGATCGTCGGGATGATGCCAGTCGGATAACTGTAGGTGGACGGACGAATGATAGGATCAATCAGTAACGAGAGATCCACCCGAGACAGATAGATACGGTTCTCAAACCGAAGAGGAGCGAAGCTCAGGTAAGCTTTATAACTCTTTATCTGAGCCTGACGTAGACCAGCAAGGAAACGTAGGATGGTCTTGGAATTGGGCGACTCGAGAACCACTTCATCACCAATCACATCCATTAGCTCAAACTTGTAGAACTCATGGATATCCGAGAAACGAACATACTCGCGCCCGTTATCACGCAACACATGCCACTGCCAGCTTCCACGTTGCTCCAGACGCTCGACTAGAACGGGCGAAGCCGCGACGATGGGCACTTCAGGTTCCGCCACAGCAGTCTCTTCCTGTGCCGTGGCCGGAAAGGCCAAGCCTAACACGGCCAGGAGAAGCGCTTGAACAGATGAGCGGGAGAACATGCCAGATATTTCCGCAACCAACGAATGAAAGCAACCTCAACTCATGCTGCAGAGTCCGCCTCCTCGCGGGCCTGGATCAAGACATGCCAGAGACTCTTCGCCGAACCCGGCCAGCAGAATGGAAAGACCAGCCCACCCAAGAGGCTCCAGAAGACACTAAACCCAAACCCCAGAAGAGAAACCATGACGCCAATCTCAGACGGCACCTGACAAAGACGCTCGAGAAAAGACTCAAACAGAGTCTCACGAAGTCCCAACCCCGAGATCGAGATAGGAAGCGTGGTGATGACATCGACCACAGGCATGATAGTGAACATCTCCGTCAGGCTAACTCCCGCGTTCATGGCCAAGGCACCTGCATAAAAGGTTCCAAAGTAGAGGCCATGAATCACAAACGAAAGCCCAACACCTGCCAGGGTGATTCGCCAATCCTTAAGAAACAGCATGAGAGCTTTGGAAAACTTGACCGCTTGCGCCCGAAAAGGCAGTCCCTCGGGTGTTCGAGACGTTAAATCAAATAGGGCAATCACAAGAAGCAGCCCAATGCCCACCACTGCTCCAGCAAGATAGACTCCCGCAAAGAGAGCCAATTGCGACGACAACCCAGAGCCAGCCAGCCAATCCCAGCGCATCCCACAGAACACTCCATACAAACACACCACTGCAGGCAATCCACAGAGATGGTCCATGAGAATACTAGCCACAGCTTGACTGCGTTTGTCAGGAAATCGACGAATGAGATAGAGGATCTTCACCGCGTCTCCTCCCACTGTCCCTATCAGAATAAGATTAAAGAAACCACCAATAAGAGAGAGCTTCGTGACCTCGCTCCAACTTAACGAAATACCTTGAAGACGCAGGAAAAGTTGCCATCGAACAATCCCAAAGGCAACGACACCACCAGCCAGAGTAAGACCTAACCAGACCCACTTCGGCTCAGCCTGCTGAACCGCTTCAACGAGCCCTTCGTGAATCTCTGGTTTCGCCCAAAGCCATGCCAAGCAACCGAGGCTAACAAGAACCTGGACAATCGTTAGGGAATGTCTCACTCAACGATAGATAGACAGTGTTGCTTGAGCATCCTTCCCAAGTTCCGGGGCCGGATACCTCCGCTACTTTCGATTGAGGAACGCTTCACGCTGCAGACGAAATTTACGCGAAAGATTGATCGCCTTGGCCCGATCCGCTTCATCGTAGTCCCAGAACTCCTGCACCACAGCTTCGCACTTTGGGAAATGGGAGCCATCATCGCCGATGTCCTTGCGTTTCTTAGCAAAGGCTTCTTTCAAATCATCACGTACTTTCGCATAGACAGGATCATCGTAGACGTTGACAAGTTCGTCAGGATCTCTCACAAGATCGTAGAGTTCCCAGCCTGGAGGCGTCTGATTCGCTCCTTCATAGTCACATCCGTAGAAGTAGATCAATTTGTAGGTCTTCGTACGATAGGCCATCTCGCCTGGATTGTCATGATGCGCCATATGCATCCAGTAACGATAATAGACGCCTTGCTTCCAACCAGCTGGCTCTTTCCCGGTCTCACAGACACTGCGAAATGACCGCCCCTGTATGCCTTCTGGGATTTCGATGCCCGCGTAGTCTAACATAAGCACAGGATAATCGATATTCTCGACCAGAGCATCACTACGCTGCCCGGCTGGAATCGCTTCCGGATAACGTACGATGAAAGGCATACGCTGCGATTCATCATAGGCCCAGCGCTTGTCTTGGAAGTCTTTCTCTCCGAGCCAGAAGCCCTGATCGCCGGTGTAGATGATGAGCGTGTTGTCATAAAGATCGTGCGCCTTGAGATAATGAAAGAGTCGACTCAAGTTATCATCCACACCTTTCACACAACGCAGGTACTTCTTCAAATAAGCTTGATAGGCGTAACGAGTCGTTTCCTCTTCAGAGAGCTCGTTCACATTGTATCCTGATGGCAGTTCCTCTGGGAACCGGTCGTAGAGATCGACCGCGTAGGACCGCCGAGGATTGCGCTTTCCAATCGAGGTGCCGATGTGCGCGAGCAGCTCATCTTGGTGACCACGCGTGGCAATGGATCCCCAAGTGTTTGGCGTGTCATAGAGCGTGGCCGGCTCAGGGATCTTCGTGTTCTTCAAGTAAGACTGATAACGCGGCGCATTCTCAAAGTAATCATGTGGCGCTTTGTATTGATGACAGACAAAGAAGGGCTTTGTCTTGTCCCGCTTCGTCTTGAACCAGTTCAGGGTTGAATCTGTAATCGCGTCCGAGGAATGTTCGCCTTTGTGGGCAACCACATTCTTGGGCCAAGGCTTGTCCCCCTGCACACGGAACTCCGTGTTGTAATACTTCCCTTGCCCCGGCAGCACCTTGTAGTAGTCGAAGTTGGGCTCGGCCTTGAGATGCCATTTCCCAATCATCGCCGTTTGATAACCGGCTTCTCGCATAAGAAGCGGGAGAGTCTGGTCCTTCGGTTCGATTCGTCCAACGAGATCGACGACACCATTCACATGGTTGTACTTTCCGGTCAGGATGCATGCGCGCGAAGGCGTGCAGATCGCGTTAGTGCAGAAGGCGTTCTCAAAGACAATGCCATCCGCAGCTAGGGAATCGATCGTCGGTGTCGGATCGAGATCCTTCAACAGCGTCGCATACGCTCCGACGGCCTGAGCCGTGTGATCGTCGGACATGATGAAGAGGATGTTCGGAGGGTCAGCGGCCATCGACGGCGAGAGACCCACCAGCATGAACGCAATCGTGAGCATTGAGCAGAAGTGCATCCGATAGCCTTCGACAGAAGGCACGGCTTCGCAACTTCTCCGCCCTATTTCTAGGAAAGACTTGCCTAGTCAACGCTCACAGCACCATCGTCACCGAGCAATTACGCGTACCCCAACCATGAACTACCTTCCCAAATTACACCATACAAGCATGCTGCTAGGAGTTGCCGCCCTCCTCGGGGCCTCCGCTCCTCAAGCCACTGCAGAACTGGCCGACGGAATGATCGCCTACTGGCCACTCGACGTGGTCAATGGCGAGCGCACCCCTGACCTCGTCAACGGCTACGACATGACACTCGTCAACCTCACCGCTGATGACCTCGTAGACGGCCAGACAGGCAAAGCCATAAGCTTCGATGCTAGCCGTGACACGCTCCTCGAACGCATCACTCAGGAGGGCGAAAAATTACCAGCCAACCAACTCCACTCCAGCTGGTCTGTTTCCCTCTGGGTCAAAGGCAAAGGCTCTGGTCAGAGTGACCTCCGCGTCTTCTCCGAAGGGTCTACCCAGAATAGTAACCCACTCTTCAATCTTGGAACGCACAGTGGCGGTGCTGATGATTCGGTAGACGTCTACATGCGAGGCGACAACGGCACGATCAATCACGTTCGCACCGTTGGAGTCGCCTTCGACGAGGACTGGCACATGATCACGTGGACAGAGTCTGACAATCTTGTGGCCCTCTACATTGACGGCGTCAAAGATGCCATTGAGTTGCCCGAGGAGGGCGTGGCTCCACTCGTCAATCCAGAGAGAACCTACGTCATGAATACGACCACCATCGGTGGCATCCGTCGCGCGGCGGCCACGCACCAGTGGACGGGCGACATCGACGAGGTTGCCATGTGGGAGCGTCAACTCACACCGGAAGAAGTCATGGAAGTCTTCACTGAAGGCGTGCCACAAGCAGATGTGGCCATTCCTCTAACTTTGCGCCAATTCGGCCCTGAAAGACCAAAGGTCTCCAAAGGCGATTCCGTCATCCTCCATTGGGATGTCACGGGTGGCGACGACACCACCTCCTACACCATCAATCCAGGAAGTTTGGATGTCGGGACACAGACCACCACGGGTGTTGGAACAATCGAACTGCCCTTCTCTGCGGC
>CALLLI010000298.1 GCA_938082635.1 uncultured Verrucomicrobiales bacterium | reverse complement strand
CGTTGAAGAATACGCTGTCTGAATTTTTGCATCGTAGCCTCATCGCGGCTTCATTTCGAAAATTCAATCTCGACAGAATAGACTTCGCACGAGCCGATGGTAGGCGCTTTGTCGCCTGATTCCCGGAGTGAGAACTACGCTTTCACCAGGTAGAACAAATCCTAGAGATATATGCATTGCGATGGTCGATCGAAGTCTATTTCAAGGAGGTCAAACAGAACTTCGGTTTCCTTGCCGAGCAGAGTGGGAAGTATCAAGTTGCCTACGCATTGATTCATTTGGCGGCAGTGCGCTACTTATTGATATTCGAAGCGATGCAGAGAAACGGGAACATCAGTTTCGGTGAGCAGCGCGATTTGCAGAGCGGAAAACTCTTGGTAATATCCTACTCCAATTTGTTGTGGGGCCTGTTTCGGGCGATCATCACCGGGGTCTTCGAGCAACTTGAGGAGGAAATAGGGAAAGACTTGATCGAAAAGCTTACAGACGGAATCGATGGAGCCGTTGAGTCATTTCTCAACGATGCGCTGCACATGAGTTCATCACAGGTACGAGGACTCTAACGAGCAGAGGCCGCCGGAATTTTCTAACGATGCACTAATTAGTGGAGATTTACCCCCGGAATGTGAGTAATTTAGCATACGAACCCGCGAACGATTGGCTACTCTTCATCTCGCACCACGACTTGATAAAAGGACTCTGCTCTCGGTGTCGATGCTAGGTCCTTCCTATTGTCGAGGTAGTTGGGAAGATCTTGGTCGTTGAGCACACGCTCGATAGACTTCGAGCCGCGGCGGTCTTCTGCGATGGTGTCGTTGTCTCTGTCGAAGCGATTGGGTGGGGAACTCGCTCCTTTGGTGATGGCCTGGATACGGTAGTGCAGGCGGAAGGCATTTGAGCGAGTGGTTAGTCGCGAATACAAGCCGGCGTAGGGGCGTTCAAGGGTGTTGTCGCCCGACAAACGGTGCGCATCCCAGAAGGCGCGCATGCTCTCTCCAGTGCCATCCCAGGCTTGTCCTTCAGGGATGAGGAACTGCTCACAGATTTCGGACTCCGTCATAAAGATCTCGCCCTTTGCAAAGGTTTCCTCAGACTGTGTGAGGGTCTCTTCAGCATCGATCTGGTGACGCCAGTTAGGATTGGTTATGAAAGTCTTGTAGGTTGGTCCTGCTGAGGTCGGGATGGCCATGATCTCTTCTCCTTTGAGCACGGCGTGCATGGCGGTTGCTCGTTTGATGTAAGTGTAGGGAAAGAGCTGGTAGTTCATATTCACTTTGCCTTGAGTGGCAAAGGGGCTCCCAGCATCGACAGGCTGCGCCATGGGCATCCAGAAATAGTCTAACCATAGGTGATCTGCAGGATAGGTGGGATCGCCGGTGACCGATGCCATTTGCGGCATCTTAAAGCCCTCAAGCGTGGTGCGGTTTCGTTCCCAGACCATGCCATTTCCCGCCTCGCCAAGGTGAGGCGAGGTTGCTGGGTCGGTTAGATTCGGTCTAAAGAGTAGGCAGGTCCAAGGGGCGTTGGCCTGCGAGGCAGAGGGCAAGGACCCGAAGGCGACCGGAGATGGAGTCATGCGTCGAGCGAAGTGATGCTCGATGCCAAAGGTGTCCGCGATAGGACTGGATCCATTGAAGTAAGGGGCAAGAGGATTGAAGATACTAGAGCCTTGTATCCTGTCTTCGCCGTCATCTGAGGTGTTGATGTAAGGGCCGTCCGGAGCATTTCCGAGGCCATTGTCGAAGTCTCGCGTAATGGTAGGATCGATTGGGAAGCGGTAGTTGCTACTGAGTAGTGGAGCGAACGTTGCCCGGTTTTTTGGGTCTTGTACAAAGTCCGGTAAAACGTCCTCGGCATAGTCCACGCCATCGATGAGGCTCCGACCGATCTCTGCGGGGCCTTGCCGGGAAGAGGCTTCAATGGAGGTGCCGCCGCGCGTCGCCCATGAGAGTGAATTCGAGTTTCTTCGATTGGTAGCAGATGGGTGGTGGCTAAACATTTCGCTGGGGATGACGCGTTTGAAAGCGACGTGGCGGTAGTCGCCGTGGGATACCGAGAGTCCTTTCGTGACTTCACCACCGCTTGGTTCAGTGATCTGACTTGGGCTACTGGCAGGCGAACGCAAAGCGGTTCTTATACGCCGTGTCCAACCTTTGTAGGCCGCCGATATATCTGATTCTGGTGGCGGCACCTCAAAACGTTCGCCAGGCTGAGCGAATCGCAAGTTGAAGAGGCGCTCGAGATTTCCAGTGCTAGCGCTTTCCTGCCCACCACTGTAGAGAGCAATCTGAATAGGTTCTTCCTGAGTGAATGCTAGCGAGGTTCCCTTCTCGATAACGATCGGCGTCTGGCAGTACCAACCGGCCAGTGGGCCAGGACCATTGGACAAGAAGTTGGGCCCGTACCAGCCTTCCTGATCCTCGTTGATGGTGAACGTGCCGAAGCTAAACAAACGTGCGCCACCAGCTCCTCCATGGCTTTGCCAGTCCTGTGGAGAGTCATTTATTCGTGATAGGCGACCCACATCTACCGTGGAAAGGATGGGGCCCTGCTGCGGAGTGTCTGTAGGAGCTGACTGGCCCCAGAGTTGGAGGGGAATGCCATTGACACGAAGTCCCCGGTCTTCGCTGAAGCCCCCGCGGTATGCCTGGCCGCCTGTGAGTAATCGGAGAGTCTGGTTGGGAAGTTTGCGAGGGGCTCCTTGTGAGGGTGAGAAGGCTTCAGGAACCATGCCTATCTCGACGCTGACAAAGGTCTTTCCGACGTCATCTGGGCCGAAAGGACGCCCGCGCCATTGCTCGTAGGCGGGATGTTTGTTTTCAAGGATGTGGTTTCTAGTCGCGGCGTCGGTTCCGGTCGTAGAGGTGAAGGAGGGCTCTCCTTCAGACCAACCGCTGATCGTGGTTTCGCCGGTGACATAGGCAGCGAGGACCACTTCGGATAGGGTGTAATCTCGTCCTGGAGCATGGGGTTCTAGCGTCGGTTGCGCCCAACGCCTGGAGTGCTGGGCTGAGCCAATACCGGCTTTGAGGTTTCGGTCGATGAGGCTGAGGCCAGGCAACGTGCCCAGACCACTGCCAAATGAAGCGAGTGGGTCGACGTAGGGCTCTGTTACCGTCCGATCAAAGATATTGGTCGTGCGAATGTGGTCTAGCATGGAGAACGCGATCATGAAATGATCTTTGTCGTAGTCTTCGTCGTCCTGGTAGTCAGACGTGCTGCGACGAGCGCCGTACTTGGCTGCTAACGATTTCCCATAGCCAGGCGTCTTCATGTAAGTTTGGTGCATGAGGAACTGAAACAAATCGACATTGTGTCGATTTGAGCGCGAGTAGAACTCGGCATGTCTCGAGCTCGAGTCACGCCGAAAGAAGCCATACTGACCGCTCAACTCCCGCGACTGTACGTCATACGCGGTTTGGTTTCGTCTGCTATCGGATTCGTGGGTGGGCCACATGCTGATGCGCGGCAGTCCATGAACGGAAATCTCGGGTGAAGGGTTGTTCGTGGTCACAAAGCCGCGCAAGGCCTCTGCATTCTCGACGCCCCGTGACTTTGCGCTACGGATCCAGTCGTCGACGCTAACATGTTCCGCGTCGTCGTCTAGTGTTAGTGTGGCGTCTTCGAGTTGCCGCTCGTGATACACGACTCTTGGTGTGAGCCCGTAGATGAGTTTCAACTCTTCCTCTGTGAGTTGCTCACCTTCGTCTTCATGAGTCGTTGATTTACCAGGAAAGAGAATGCTGCTGAGCGATGTCATCGAAGGATGTCCTGGATAGCGTTGGACTTCACCGTTCACCGGCTGGTTCAAGGCATAGGTGCGTTCTTGCGGGGTGTCTGCGCGGGGCACATCCCAGGGAATACCTTCAGAGGCGATGTTCACATTCAGCTTGCTCGTTTCGTCGTCACCCCAGTAGGCGAGGCGTGCGACAATGGGATTCGCTTCGGAAGCTTCCCCGTTTCCGGTCCAGGCACCCTCGGCATCGAGCGTTCCCATGGAGCCGTCTTGCAGCACGTAGAGCCATTCGGCGGGCATGGGAAGTGCCGTATTGGCAACGGTGCCGAGCGTGGCGTCTTCTGAGTAGTCGAATCCCTCTATGCCCATTCCCAACGCTCTCGGGTCGAGGATCGGGAAACGCTGAGCGCCCTCTCCATCTTCGATTGCTTCATTGAGATCGGTGAACCCGTCAGGGTTGCTTTGCCAGGAACGTGTGTTTGCCAAATCTGCCTGTAGGTCCTCAGGAGATGAGGCGACACTGTCTTTGCTAGAGTAGAGTTTGAAGGCACGCTCAAACCCAGCCTTATCCGGATTGTAAATACGGATGAGTCCAGGTTGAGTTGCCCAGGTGAATGGCTCTGATTGGCCAAATAGACCTTTCGAGTGCTGACCATCTCCGTCGTCAGGAGGGAGAGTGAGACCTTGTTTTGCGGTGACCTGTGGATTCACGGCGCGGTCGATCTGGTTGACCGTCATTTCCGTTAGACGCCACTCCAGTGCTGTGGGCGTGGTGTCGACCGAGCTAGAGTCTGGCAGGCGTACCAATCGATAGAACATTGTTCCGTTGCCTTGTCGAATCGTTGAGAAAGCGGCTTCGCCTCGAGACCCTAGCAGCGTTTCCCAACCATCATCCCCAAGCGTAGCTGACCGTTGCAGGACTACATTTGGATCTGCTGGCCACTGAAACTCCACGGTTTCTCGACCAAGCTCGAAGGTTAGGTCAGCCTGTCCATGGCTGATGAAGGAAGAAGCCATCCACAGGATCAACCCTGCTAGGCCCGGACGTTTCCAAGACTCAATGTAGACCCAATTCATAACAAAGGTGAATTTAGCGGGTTGGGTGTCTAAAGACAAGTTAAAACTCAAATTTTAGCGCAAAGGGCCACCCCGTTGGGATCAACGCTGGCCTATTTGTGTAACGAACTAGCTTGCCAGGACGTTTGGTTACTCTTCATCTCGTACGATGACTTCATAGAAGGCCTCCGCCCGTGGAAGTGTCGCTAGGTCATGGCTGTCGTCGAGGTAGTTCGGAAGGTCTTCGTGTTTGAGCACGCGCTCGATGACTTTGGAGCCACGGCGGTCTTCGAGGATAGTATCTTTGTCGTTGTCGAAGCGGTTCGGTGGGGAGTCCGTCCCTTTGGAGATCGCCTGAATGCGAAAGTGCAATTTGAATGCATTCGAACGTGTTGTTAGCCTTGAATAGAGTCCTGCATAGGGGCGCTCAAGGGTGTTGTCTCCTGACAGACGGTGTGCATCCCAGAAGGCCCGCATGCTGGCACCGGTACCATCCCAGGCTTGCCCCTCGGGAATAAGGAACTGTTCGCAGATCTCGGACTCGGTCATGAAGATCTCGCCTTTGCCAAACTTGAGATCGAACTGTGTGAGGGTCTCTCTAGCATCGATCCGATGACGCCAGTTCGGATTGTCTTGGGAGCTTTTGTAGGTTGGCCCTGCCGAAGTTGGGATGGCCATGATTTCTTCACCTTTGAGCACGGCGTGCATAGCGGTCGCTCGTTTGATGTAAGTGTAGGGAAATAGCTGGTAGTTCATGTTCACTTTGCCTTGAGTTGCGAAAGGACTCGCTGCGTCGACCGGTTGTGCCATTGGCATCCAGAAATAGTCTAACCAAAGGTGATCTGCAGGGTAAGTAGGATCTCCAGTAACTGATGCCATTTGAGGAATCTCAAAGGCGTCAAGCGTGGTGCGGTTTCGCTCCCAGACCATGCCATTCCCAGCTTCGCCGAGGTGAGGCGAGGTGGACAGGTTTGGTCTGAAGAGCAGGCATGTCCATGGAGCATTGGCTTGCGCCGCAGAAGGGAGAGAGCCGAAAGCGACTGGTGAGGGTGCCATGCGTCGAGCGAAGTGATGTTCGTGGCCAAACACGTCAATGATAGAGCTGGAACCTTCAAAGTAAGGTGCCAGCGGGTTAAAGATGCTCGTTCCCTGTATCCTATCCTCGCCGTCATCAGAGGTGTTGATGTAAGGGCCGTCCGGAGCATTGCCGAGACCGTTGTCGAAGTCCCGTGTAATGGTCGGATCGATGGGAAAGCGATAGTTGCTACTAAGCAGAGGGGCGAACTTTGCCCTATTTCTTGAATCGTGCGCGAAATCTGGAAGAATCTCGTCGGCATAGGTGACGCCATTGACGAGGCTGCGACCAATCTCGGCTGGGCCTTGCCTAGCCGAGGGTTCTACGGAAGTGCCATTGCGGGTTGCCCAGGCCAGTGAGTGGGAGTTCCGTCTGATCTTCGCAGAGAGGTGGTGACCAAAGAGTTCACTTGGGACGACTCGTTTGAGTGCGACGTGTCGATAGTCGCCGTGGGTGACAGAGAGTCCTTTGGTTGCTTCGTCGTTGTTTGGTTCTGTGATAGGTGATGGGGCGTCTGCCGAGGATTGTCGTGCGCCTCGTAGTCGTCGCGTCCAGCCGCTGTACTGCAAAGACCGACCTTCAGGAGCCGGCACTTCAAATGATTTGCCTGGCTGCGCGAAGCGGAAGTTGAAGAGGCGTGTGATGTTGCATGGAGAAGCGCTTTCTGGGCCACCTGCGTAAAGAGCGATCTGGATAGGTTCTTCCTGAGTGAATGATAGGGGCGTTGCCTTCTCGATGATCACCAGTGTCTGAGAGTACCAGGCAGAGAGTGGACCAGTACCGTTTGCCAAAAATTCATTGCCGAACCAGCCTTCCTGATTCTCAGCGATGGTGAACCTCCCAAAGCTAAACAAGCGCGGCCCTCCCAGGCCGCCATGGCTTGGCCAATCTCTGGGAATATCTTGCAAGCGGGTGAGGAGTTCTGGGCGTTCAGCCGTGGATAGGATAGGGCCTTGGAGTGAGGTGTTTGTTTGAATGGATTCTCCCCAGAGCTGCAGCGGTACACCATTGACTCGCAGGCCCCGACTTGAACTGAGGCCGCCGCGATATCCTGAGCCACCGGTGAGCAGGCGAAGAGTCTGGTTGGGAAGCTTTCGGGGCGCTCCCTGGGATGGCGAGAAGGCCTCGGGGATTAAACCTACTTCGATACTAACGAATGTCTTGCCAACGTCATTGGGGCCAAAGCGATGTCCGGTCCATTCGGTGTAGGCTGGGTGTTTGTTCTCGATAATGCTATGCCGCACCCTGGAGTCCGAGCTCGGGCCGGCTTCGGAAGTGAAGCTCGGTTGTCCATCAGACCAGCTTTTGATTGTCGTTTCACCCGTGATGTAGGCTGTAAGGACCAGTTCCGAAAGCGTGTAGTCTCGACCAGCGGCGCTTGGTTCCAAGGTGCGTTGAGACCAGCGCTGAGCATGGTCGGAAGTGCCATTGCCTGTCTTGAGATCGCGGCTGATGAGACTGAGGCCAGGCATCGTGCCTAGACCGCTGCCGGAGGTGATCAGTGGATCTACATAGGGTGCTCCTTGGTTCGGGTCAAAGATGTTGGTGGTGCGAATGTGATCCAGCATGGAGAACGCGATCATGAAATGATCTTTGTCGTAGTCGGTATCATCTTGGTAATCGGAGCTGCTGAGGCGTGCACCATACTTGGCTGCTAACGATTTCCCATAGCCAGGCGTTTTCATGTAGGTTTGGTGCATGAGATATTGAAAAAGATCGACGTTGTGTCGATTTGATCGGCTATAGAATTCGGTATGTCTCGAGTTGGAGTCACGACGCAGGAAGCCGTATGACGGGCTCAACGCAGCCGAATGAGCGTCATACGCTGTCCGGTGTCGAAGGCTGTCCGATTCGTGGACTGGCCACATACTGACTCGTGGTAGGCCATGAATCGAGATTTCGGGCGCTGGATTACTCGTGGTTACAAAGCCTCGCAAGGTCTCAGCATCTTCGCTTCGACGAGACTTGGCCTTGTTGAGCCAGTCAGCCACATTGATATGCTTTGTGTCGCTGTCTAATGTCAGTGGAGTGTCTCTCTGCATCTCTTTGTAGACGACCCTAGGTGTGAGTTGGTATATGAGCTCTAGTTCTGGCGTTGATAGTCTGAGGCTCACTTCCTCATGATTCACTGACTTTCCGGGAAAGAGAATACTGCTTAGGGAGGTCATTGATGGATGACCTGGGTAACGTTGGACTTCACCATTCACGGGTTGTGTCAATGCGTAAGCCCGCTCTTGGGGCGTGTCCGCCCGTGGTACATCCCAAGGCACGCCCTCGGAGGCGACGTTCACATTGAGTTTCGCTGTTTCATCGTCGCCCCAGTAGGCGAGGCGAGCTACGATGGGATTTGTTTCGGAGGCGCCACCTTCTCCTGTCCAAGCGCCGTCGTCGTCAAGCGTGCCTAACGAGCCATCTTTTAGAGTGTAGAACCATTCAGCTGGCATGGGGAGTGCTGTGTTGACTGCGGTGCCGAGTGTGGAGTCGTCGAAGTAGTCGAAACCTTCTACGCCCAAGCCTAAAGCGCGTGGGTCCAGGATCGGAAATCGTTTGTTGCCGTTCGCTTCGGATATGGGCTCGTTTAAGTTTGTGAATCTATCAGAATGGCTTTGCCAGGTGCGGGTGGTTGCAATGTCCGCTTGAAGATCCTCGCTAGACGACGCCACGCTGTCTTTACTAGAGTAGAGTTTGTAGGCTCGATGAAATCCAGCCTTCCCCGGATTGTAGACGCGAATGAGACCTGGTTGAGAGGCCCAAGTGAATGGCTCTAGTTCGCCAGACAAGTCTATCGAGTGCTGCCCATCGCCATCATCAGGAGGCACGGGCTGTCTTTCACCGAGCGTGGATTGAGGATTCACCGCGCGGTCGATCTGATTGATTGTCATTTCTGTCAGTCGCCACTCCAGAGCCGCTGGAGTGGTTTCTAACGAGGTTGAGTCTGGCAGACTTACTAATCGATAGAACATCGGGCCGGCGCTCTGGCGAATCGCAGAGAATTCAGTCTCGCCTCGTGTTGCTAGCAGTGTTTCCCATTCGTTGTCCCGAAGCGTTGAGGACCGCTGAAGAACGATGTTAGCCTCTGCTAGCCAACGAAATTCTACCGTATTGTCACCTTGGCTATTGCGGCCAAACTCAAAGGCGAGCTCGGCCTGTCCAAGGCTTAGCTGGCTGGACGTCGCAAACAGGATGAGCCCAGCCACGCATCGTCTTATCCATGAAGCACTGTACATCCATTCCATAGGAGGAGATCCTGGCGATCTGATCTCTTTACGACAAGCTGAAAACTCAACGTTTAGCGGATGTTTTAGACCATCGGTGTAACGAGGCACAGTGCGCCGATGATCAGAGCAAGGCAGCATGCTGACATCGCTAGGAGAGCAAGTGCTTTCCCGCGCGGCGTAGTAGTAGCTCGATGGATGATCAGGCTTCCGACTGCCAGCGCGACAACGATCGTAACGCTCAGGCCGAGCGGATCTACATAAGCAAGCAGAAATGCCCCTAGCAAGATGATGGCAGTGGTGCTTGAAGTGGCAGCAAATGCTCGAGGCCAAGTTAGGCTTATGGTGAGCTTCGTAAGAAGGCTTGGCCAACCAAGCAGAAGCGAAAGCGGTAGAAGGCCCAGAGCCCATGGCGAGGCCACGGCGGCCGTGCTCAATCGACTGTGCCATCCGTAAATGTGCGAGTGGGCGGTGCTAGCCCCTGATAGTGGCCAGTCGGGATTGGCTTCAACGGTTAGGATATTGAAAACGTGGTTGTTCATGAAATCGTCATAGGGCTCTCGGTAGAAGCCTTCCTTGTGTCTTAAGGAGTCGCCGACCAAGAGGTGTCCATCGATGATTCCTCCCAGGATTACCCAATGCCAATGTCCATTCTCGCGTCGAGCGATACAGGCTGCGGCAAAGAGATTCTGACTGAAATGAGACGCTAGGCCTTCTCTCGTTGCGGCGCTCTTAGGGGCAAGAGAGGTTGTTAGGAATCCATCTTGAGACAGAACGCGCACCTGCCTGGTTGCACGGTTTCAGTGAAGCCGCTGATCCCAGGAAGGGCAGGCGCGTCGACTCCCAATCGTGCTCTCAACTGCAAGCGATTTGGGTACAATCTATGAGCTGTGTAGTTTTATGATAGTGTGTGCCAGCCACAGGTGTGAGGCTCCGTTTGTTCGGTGATAACCGGAGTCTTTCGGGGTTGAGGTAAAGGACGTGTGCGATCCGGAGAGGGATCTCGGCCTCCTGCTGCTGCGGTTGCGACTCCGGCAAGAACGAGAAGAAGGATCGCTAGCCTACGATTTTCTAACAACTCTGGTGGCTTTGCTGGCATCATGATTCGGATTTGGCTGCATGCTTTGGGCGCTAACACTCTTAAGCCATTGATGTAATTTACGTTGTAAAGCGAGTGCTTGGTCGGGAAGCTCGTCGGCTAAATCATGTTGCTCTCCTAAGTCGTTTGATAGGTGGTAAAGGGCGATGGATTTGTCCTCATGAAACTCGATCAGTCGATACTGGCCTGAGCGGATGGCAGAGTAGGGGCTGTCGCCGCCTGCATGATAATGGGGGTAATGCCAGAAGAGATCACGTTCGAGTGATTTGCTAGGTTCTTGCAGAATGGGAAGAAGGTTGCGCCCATCAGCTGAGAGCTCGCCCTTCGCTCCAGCAGCTTTCAAGAGGGTAGGGAAGTAGTCGATGGTCATGATCGGCGTCTCGCAGACGGTGCTAGGCTTGGAATGCCCGGGCCATTTGATGATGGCGGGCACGCGAACGCCTCCTTCGTAGGCGGAGCCTTTCCCTCTACGTAGCGGAAGGTTCTCGGTGAAGTCGTCATGCTTGCCATAGCGTTGCGTGAGGCCTCCGTTGTCTGAAGTAAAGATGACTAATGTGCTATCGGAGATCTGTAACGCTTCCAACGTTTGCATCAGACGCCCCGCACTTTGATCGAGGCTGGCAACCATGGCTGCGTAGGTGGCATTGTGGTGAATCGCCTTTGGGTTGCGTTTCTTCTCAAAGGCTTCGATCAGTTCCTGGCGTCCTTGGATCGGCGTGTGAGGCACGTTGTATGACATGTAGAGGAAGAAGGGCTCTTCTCTATTGGCTGCTCCCTCGATGTAGGCGATGGCTTGGTCAGTAAGGTAGTCCGTTAGGTGGCTGCCGTCTTTCATCTTGTAGCCACGCGTTCCTGGTGGGCGACGCATGGCGACATCGAATCCATGGTTCGTGGGGGTGTCTTCGGCTTTGTGCTCGGGCCGCTCTAAGTGCCATTTGCCAGCCATGGCGGTCTGGTAGCCTTGTGCTTTTAGCGCTTCAGCTAGGGTTGTGTGTTCGTGGAGAAGTCCCTTTTGCCAATCGGGTACTGTGAGCTTCGCCCAAGGGCGGTTCTGTCCCGCGATGAAGTCCGTAAGATAAAGGCGAGCGGGATACTTCCCCGTCATGAGGGAAGCGCGGGTGGGGGAACACACCGTACAGGCAGCATAGGCATCGGTGAATTTCACTCCCTCTGCGGCGAGCCGATCAAGGTTAGGTGTCTCGTAGAAGTCGCTTCCGTAGCAGCTGAGGCCAGTCCATCCTAGATCGTCGGCTAGGAGTAAGACGATGTTAGGGGTCTCTTTGGCGTGAGCCCCGATGAGAAGCACTAGAAATAGAAAGGTCGCTCGCATGCTCTGACCTTGGCGAGACGAAGGTATTCGCTCAATGAGATTCTGCTGTTGAGAGCGATCTGATGGCAATGCGTCGTCGACAGATTCAAAGCTGCGTTTCATAGTGAAGCTATGAATCCTATGTTTCTTGTCAAAACGGCTGTCACCGTGGCGATCATTGTTGGGGTTTCGGAGATCGTAAAGCGGAGCCCGTCGATCGGAGCCCTGATCGTAGCCCTGCCATTCACCTCCATCCTCGTGATGATCTGGATGCAAGTGGAGGGGCAATCCGCCTCGAAGATCGCCACGCATTCCTCGTCGACTTTCTGGTATGTGCTGCCCACGCTCCCCATGTTTCTGGTCCTGCCGAAGCTGTTGGAGGAGAAATGGAACTTTTATCTGGCCCTTCTGGCTTGCTGCGCATTGACGACAGCCTTGTTCTTCGCGATGGAATGGATACAAGGACGTCTTTCGTCCTAAAGCAGACTCGATGTTAGGAACCCTCTTTCGCCAAATGAAGCGGCTGGTCGTGGACAACGACCTAGAGGCGTTTCCCCTTGGAAAGAGTATCCGCGGTTATAGCGGGAAGCGATTCAACGCTGATATCCGAGCCGCCCTGAACGTGGCCTTGTTAGCCATCCCTCAGGGCATGGCCTATGCGTCCTTGGCCGGTCTGCCCGTCTACTACGGAATCACCTGTTCGATCATCGCCTCGATCAGCGCGCCCATACTTTCGGGATCGTCTTACACCGTTCTTGGGCCGACGAACGCTACAGCATTCCTGGTCTTTGTGACCATGGGTGCATACGACGTCTCACTGATGCCCGTGTTGGTGCTTCTGGTAGGGATTATTCTGATCATGGGAGCCTTTTTTAGAGTGGCGGACCTTGTTCAGTATGTGAGTCGGAGTGTGGTGGTGGGTTACATCACTGGGGCGGCCATTTTGATCATTGCTAATCAGTTGAAACACGTGTTAGGGGTTGAACTGGAGCCCAAAGAAGGCCGGACCTTTGTCAAAGTGATTGTGGGGCTGGGCAAGCATGTCGCTGATGTCACTTGGGCACCTGTGTTTATTGGTGGTCTGACGGCTGGACTTTATTTTACACTGCGACGATGGATCAAGCGGCTAGCTTTTCCGGCAACTCTTGTGCTAGTGACTTTGATTGCCGTCCTGTTGAAAGACCAGGTGAAGGGGTTTGATTTCAAGGACTTCAGTGGAGACACGTTTAGCCTCACGCAGGTGTTGCCGACGATGCCGCAGCTGAGTGGCGCCGAGCTTTTAGACACCATTAGCATCCTGTTTGGCACGGCGTTAGGCGTGGCGTTTCTTGCTTCCTTGGAAACGTCGGTCATGTCAAAGACGCTTGCAAGTCGGACGGGCGAGCCGTCCAACTTGAATCAGGACATGCTGAGTGTGGGCGTGGCAAATCTCTTCGGTTCTTTCCTCAGTGGCATGCCTGCGTCAGGTTCCCTCACGCGATCTGCGCTGAACTTTGCTTCGGGTGCGGTGACCCGGTTGAGTAGTGTTTATGGTGGGTTGTTCTGTTTGCTCGGTGCTGTCTTGTTGGGTGATGTGGTGGGCTATGTTCCAAAGGCATGCCTTGCCGCGCTGGTGATTTGTGTGGCCGTGACCTTAATCAGTCCCAGAAGCATTCGCATTTGCATGAACGCGACCGGTTCGGACGCGGCAGTCGTCACCATCACCTTGATTGCTGCTTTGGTGGCGCGGCTAGACACCGCCATCTTCTTGGGAACCGCCGTTTCCATTGCGCTCTATTTGAAGAAGGCGAGCAAGCCTCACCTTACTGAGTACGAATTCAATCAAGAAGGTCAGCTCGCCGAGGCAGAGAAGCGGGAGCAGCGAAGCTCGATTTCGATCGTACATGTCGAAGGAGAGTTGTTCTTTGGAGCGGCCGAACTCTTCCGTACGCAGATTCAGCACGTTTGCGTAGATCCTAATATCAAAGCCATCATTCTTCGACTGAAGAACGCGCGTCACTTGGATGCCACGAGTGTGATGGCCCTAGAAGAACTCATTTGCTTCATGCGTGAGCGCGATAGGCATCTAATCATCAGTGGAGCTAGCCCAGAAGTACATGAAGTGCTGAAGAATAGCGGTCTCTTGGACGTGCTAGATGATGACCCCGAAGACTACCGGACTGAGGAGAAAGACCGGAACCTCTTCCTCAACAACCCGTTCAATCCGAACCTCTCAACCCGTGATGCGCTTATCCGTGCGCAGCAAGTCATTGGAGGAGAAGAAGAGCCTGATATTCGGATCTTCTTTGATCCTAGCAAGGATAAGAAGTAGGTCCCACACAAAGGTACGAAGCCACGAAGGGCAGGCCTACTAGAGTTGATTGATCTAAGAATCCAAACTCTTTGTGGCTTCGTGTGAGACCGATTGCCTAAAGGCCTGGCGGATGGCGGACGATGAATGAGGAAGTTTTTCGGCCGAAGGGTTTCCAGACGGGACCTGTATCTTCTTTGGTGCCGCCGGTGTCGATGCGAAGGCCGGCGATGGTCATGAAGACGTGGCCGTCCCGTGCGTAGATGGTGATCCACTTCCCGTGACCTGGTTTGCCGTAGTTTTTGAACTCTGAGGAGGTCATCGTGCGATTGGTAAGACCTGCTTTGTGAAGGATGTTAGAAACGGTTCCAGAGCAATCGTAGCCTGTGTCTTCGAAGCTGGCATGACCGCCACCCCAGCGGTAGGGCTTTCCTTGGAGAGCGTTGCCAGCCTCGGTGGCGTGATGAACGGGGCCAGGGGCTTGGCTTGGTGCCCAGGCGATGCCATTCTGGATGAGGGCCGTTTGGCCGTGAGCGAAGTTGTAGTTGTAGCGTTCTTGGGCGCGAACTTGTGAGAAAGTCGATGTTGAGCTGCAAGAGCTGAATGCCATGGCGATGCCGACGGACATTGATGTCAATGTGGTGATTATGATAGGTCGATAAGGTGAGCGGTTACTATGGTTCGATCCAGTCATGGATCGAGCGATGTTAGAACCGGTCATCTCTAAGAAGAGTCTCTGAAAGAAATGGATAAACCGTTTACCGAGGCACTTCATTGAAATGGCCATCAAGTGATGGACGCGGCCCGCGGATTTCCTATTCGATGATTTCATTGTTTTTCTCATGGCGACTAACGTAAGCACGGTAGCGGCTATCGCGATTGGAAGCAAGACTGCAAGAGACGAGTGTTCTTGGCGATGGACAGATGTGAAAACGCTTCTATGTCTTCATGCAGCGTGCGCGATTTTATCACTCAACCCCCTTGGCAGGCTTCGGATTTGGGAATTCCCATTCCAGATTCTGCGCACGCGGTGTCGGTGGCTATGCCGACCTGGGACAGTGTTGTGGGCTATGAGGAGGGAGCTCCCAAGGTCATGGAGGCCCTGCAGTGCGGCTATCCGCGCTTCTTCTGCCATCGGAAGGTCGAGGCACTGTTCAACGAGGCCACTCGGCGGTTTGCCCGGGCGGGTGAAGCCGCGGTGGTCTTCGGTAGTCGGGCGGCCTGTGGGCGGTGTCGGGACTTTCTCGGCCTCGATTCTAGGATTGAGGCATGGCCTGCGAGTTCAGCTTGTGTGCTGGTGTTCCCCGAATCTTGCAGAGCGAAGGCGTTGCGTTATTGGCGATACACCGGAGAGATCGTCAGCAGTCGGCAGGCAGAGGCGATGCTTGGTGGAGGGGCGGATTTGGGCGATAGCAAAGGTGGAAAGCAGCTTCTTGCACGTCTCGCATCTTGGTCTGATCAATCTTCTGCAAATGGGCACCTCTATGCGAGCGGCATGGCGGCGATCTTTGCTGCTTTCCGTGCGGCCATCGCTGGGGGGAAACCTGGTAAGACTATTCAGTTAGAATTTCCCTATGTGGATGTCTTCTGCATTCAGCAGCACCTCGGTGAGGGGGCGCATCTCTTGTTGGGGAATGACCTGGTCACGGATCTCGAACGGCATTTGCGAGAAGAAACGATTCGAGCGGTCTTCTGTGAGATCCCTTGCAACCCTTTGACTCGAACGGTCGATCTCGAGAGGGTTTCTCAGCTATGTCGGGTGGCAGGCGTGCCGCTGATCGTCGATGACACCGTGGGGACTGTTTACAATGTTGATGTCTATCCTTACGCCGATTTGGTGACGACAAGTCTGACAAAGAGCATCTCTGGGATGAGTGATGTGATGGCAGGATTGGTCTGGGTAAATGAGGCCAGTACCTTCGCTACTCAGTTCCAGCGTTTCTTGTCAGAGGATGAGTCAGCACCATTGCATCCGTTAGATGTGGACGTGCTCTTGGCGAACAGCGAAGATTTCCAAGAACGTATGCAGAGGATTAATGTCAATGCAGAGCACTTGGCGAACCTCCTAGCAAAGCGTCGTGAGGTTGATCGTGTTTACTATCCCGATCGCGAAACGGTAGCCAATTATGAGCGGCTACGTCGACCAAGCGGAGGTTATGGAGGGCTCATATCCATTGTGCTTCGTGGTGGTGAAGGCGAGGCGCGTCGGTTCTATGATGCTCTGCGCGTGAGCAAGGGGCCAAGTTTAGGGACGAACTTCACTCTCGCGTGTCCTTACACGTTGCTGGCACACTACGAGGAGCTTGATTGGGCCGAATCTTGTGGCGTGTCGCGCAATCTGATTCGTATCGCCGTAGGCATGGAGCCGATAGAGGACTTGCTAGGCCGGTTCGAGGCAGCGCTTGCTGCCATCTAGGCTTTGCGGCCGATCTTGAGCGTTTCTTTGCAGTAGCGGATGCTGCGCTCAAGTTGCGCTTTCTGATAGTCTTGGTTTGCCTTGTCTTTGTCCGTGCCGTCAGCGGGCTTGAAGGGGGCCATGGCCTTGCCGCTCTTTGCTAGTTTGATGAAGCTCGCAAACTCTGGGCCGCGAATGTCTTCGTAGCCGTTCCAGAAATCAGCGTTTAGGTAGTCAAAGTTCTTTGAGAAACCTGAAATGATCTCTAGTTGGAGAGGCGCGTCTGGACAAAGCTGTCCGAAGCGCTCGACGTAGGTCTTCATGTCCGCATTGCCATCGCCCATGGAGGTCCATTGAACGGCGGCACCATGCTCGGTCTCCCACACCATCGAGTCGCGGATCCCTGACGATACCACATACGGTGCTAGAGTCTCCAAATTGATTAACGGATCTTCTAACGTCCACGTTGCGTTGCCGGAATCGATGGTGGCTCCGACATAGTCAGGGCCAGCTTCTTCGATGAGGTCTCTCAACTGCCAGCCTTGCATGTCACCAGCGTGATTCTCGATGGCGATCTTAACGCCGACTTCCTTGGCGTAGCCTTCGACTGCCTTACAGACTTTTACCGTGTCCTTCATGCGCGCCGTAAGGCCGCCCTCAGATTTGCGATCTGCGCCGAAGCCTTGATAACAACGCCCTGCTTTCGAGCCTAACGTGTGCGCGACTCGCAGGGTTAGTTTCAAATGTTCTTCAGCCGTGCCCCACTTGTCGCTGAAGCGATGCGCGCTCGGGCAGATTCCTCCGGTGCCTGCTTGGATCTCTAGGCCGAGGGCATCTGCTTTGGCTTTGAGATCTTTGAGGTAGGCTTCATCATGGTTTTCATAGACGTCGAGGTCTGAGAAGAGAATGGTGTCGACCTTCTGGGAGGCTGCGTAATCGATCAGTTTGTCGGCTTTCCAGCCAAGGGCTCGGAGCGAGAAATTGTCGAATCCCAGTTTCAGCGGAGCCTTCTGGCCATCAGCGGCAAGTGCGATACGGCTAGATCCTAGAGTGGCTGCAGTGGCCGTGGCAGAGGTGAGAAACTGGCGTCGATTCATTACTGAGAACGCTAAGGAGAAGCTTATGGGGACTCAACTAAAAACGGGCTACTGGATGCAGATGGGCGTTGGACCAAATGCCAAGTTGATGCATGATGGCGACCGTCTTTGGTCGAATGACCTTAACCAACCGATCTACCTTCTTATGCCTCCCTCCGTTCACTTGAAAGATGCCCATTTGACCAGCATGGGCTTAGCCAAAGTGGGCAACCAGCTTCGGGAAGAAGCTCTACAAACGTCGAAGCAGCTCTGTCACTTTGATGAAATGGAAGCTGAGCTGCTCACGATCTGCTTCCTGAAGTCGTTTCGGGCGTTGGAGCTTCATCAATTTGCGGTGTTGGAGGCTAATCCGGTCTATGGCCATGTGAAGGCTGTCTTCGAAGATAATGAAGCTTTGCTAGCGCGGAGTGGTGAAATTGCTCAACATCTTTATACCGAGTCTCGCCATCCGAATATCAAGTCGGGCGACTTATGTGTGGGATTGCTAGAAAACATGATCGTGGATGGTGAACCGACTCAGGGCATTTGTATTATTAAGTCTGAGAGCAAGGTTCCCTTTCTCCAAATCGCGGTGAAGGACGACGATCTTTGCTTGATTACCCAAGAGGGAATTTATCCTGACAAGATTGATAAAGGCTGCCTAATTGTGAACAGCAAAGGGGACGATGGCTTTCTCGTTTACGTCTTTGATAAGACGGCTGGGGGAACTCAGTTCTGGATTCGTGACTTTCTAGGTGTTGTGCCGTCTGATGGCGATGACTATCACACGCGTCGCTACTCAGAGATGTGCGTGGCCTTCGCTGAGAAAGGCTTGCCCGATGAGGTGAAGGGTGAGCAACGTGTTGAGATCGCTAATAAGGCGTTTGACTACATGGAAGAGAACCGAGAGTTCGACCTGGATGAATTCAAAAAGACGGCGTTAGAAGAGCCTGCGCTCATTGAGCAGTTTGATAGTTTTAAGGCTGAGTACGAGGAAGAGAACGGTCAGGAGCTGAACGATAAGTTTGAAGTGGTCAAGGACGCTGCGGAGAAGGCGAAGAAGCGGCTGAAGGCGAGACTCAAACTGGATACTGGGGCGGATATTCGCTTTTCTAGTGGCTTTGTGAAACAATCTAATTTGTTTTTAGAGCGTGGCTTTGATGACGATAAGCACATGAAGTTTGTGAAGATCTACTTCCACGAAGAGAAGTAAGGCGAATGGCGTCAGCCTTTGGATTGCTGGTGACTTGTCACCGCATAGATGTTGTCGACGCTTGCTGATCGGGTGTTTTTTATTCGTGAGCGCAGAGGCTGACGGGAATTGTTTTGCGGTCAGATCCTTTCAGCCGAGACAAGTCTCCGACACCCCAGGGGAAGCTTTGCTTTCGGGTTACGCGAGGATCTCATGCGCGACTTTGCCGTGGACGTCTGTAAGTCGGAAGTCGCGCCCGGCATAGCGGTAAGTGAGCTGTTTGTGGTCAAGGCCTAACTGATGTAGAATCGTGGCGTGGAGGTCGTGCATGTGGATGCGGCCATCGACTGCGGTATCGCCGAGTTCGTCAGTGGCGCCGTAGGCGAGTCCTGGTTTCACGCCGCCGCCGGCAAGCCATACGGTGAATCCGCGTGGGTTGTGGTCACGGCCATCGTTGTTCTGTGAGAATGGCGTGCGGCCAAACTCGCCACCCCACCATACTAGGGTGTCTTCCAGGAGGCCTCGGGCTTTGAGGTCGGCTAACAAGCCGGCGACTGGTTTGTCGGTCGCACGTGCATGCTCAAGGTGCTTGGGCATGTTGCTATGCTGATCCCATCGCGGGGTGGGGGATTCGTCTGAGTAGTTGACCTGGATGAAGCGCACCCCTTTCTCTGCCATTCGTCGGGCAAGGAGGCATTGGCGGCCGAAGTCGTCCGTGGTCTTCTCACCGATGCCATACATGGCAAGGGTGCTGGGAGTCTCGGAGGAGAGATTGGTTAGGCCAGGGGCATTCATCTGCATGCGCCAGGCGAGTTCGTAGGACTCGATCATGGCCTCGGTGGGATCATTGGCCGCCGCAGGAGAATGCTGCGCCTGCTGGGCGCGATTCAACGATTGGAGCAGAGCGAATTGTCTTTGTTGGACATCAGGCTCCCAATGTTGGTTCACGATATTCCTGAAACGCGCGTTCTTGGCTGACTGACCAGCGCTTCCAATGGCGGTGCCTTGATGCACGGCGGGGAGGAAAGCATTGGAGTAGTTGCGAGGGCCGCCTTTGCTATCGGCGGGGTTGATGGTGATGAAGCCAGGGACATTCTGGTTCTCCGTGCCGAGCCCGTAGCTGATCCAACTACCCATGGAAGGGCGCACGAGATTGGTCGCGCCGGTGTGCATGAAGAGGGTGGAAGGGCCGTGGGCCACGCCTTCCGTGTGCATGCCGTGGAGGAAACAGAGATCATCCACATGTTTGCCAATTTCGGGGAAGAGGTCGGACATCCAGCGACCTGTTTGGCCTCGCTGATGGAAGTCCCATAACGGTTTCATCAACTTTCGTTTGCTTGCTTCCCCGAATGTCCCAAAGCGGACGCCGACAAAGTCGTAGTCTTTGCCGTGAGACTTCTGGAGTTCGGGCTTGTAATCGAATGAGTCGACTTGGCTGGGGCCACCTTGCATAAAGATGAAGATGACCCGCTTGGCCTTGGCTTGGCCTGGCCCAAGGTGTGGAGATAGCGGATTTGCTTTGCCCTGACAGAGGCCTGCGAGGGCGAGCCCGCCGAATCCACAGGAAACCTGTTGGAGCATCTGGCGACGAGTTGACTGAGCGAAAGACATGTTAGTGAAGGTTACGGAAATCGACGGAAGCGAAGAGGGTCTGAATGAGAGCGGCCCAAGCTTCATCGTCCGATGACTCGGCTAGATAAGTCAAGGCAACTTCACTCTCTTGGGAGGTGGGGCGGCGGCTAAGAATGTGTTTGTAGGCGGTTGTGAGGCGCTTTTTTGGAGTCTCGTATGCGTGGGCTAACTTTGTGGCGACCGCTTGCGCTTGAGCGATGACGAAGGGGCTGTTCATTAGGAACAGAGCTTGAGTGGCCAAGGTGGTTCTGGCTCGGCGACCCTGGGGCATATTGGGATTGGCGGCATCAAAGAGATTGAGCATTTCAAGGCGTGCATTGCGAAAAGCGGGTGCATAGACGGCGCGCCTGCGAAATTCTCCAAACTGGTAGCCGTTGTCATAGGCGCTGAATTTGTTAATCGTTAGTCCGCCAATAGTGAGATTGAGGTCGCCCGAAACCTGAAGGATAGTGTCGCGTAAGTTTTCCGCAGACAGGGCGCGAGAGTGAGCGCGGGCGAAGAGGCGATTCTCTGGATCATTGGATCCGGTGGAGTTGTCGGAGCCTAACTGGAAGGCTCTAGAGATGACGAGGTCACGCACGAGTCGTTTCGTGGACCATGCGCCTGTCCTATGAAATTCAGTGGCAAGGTAGTCAAGCAGCTCTGGATGGGATGGCGTCTCTCCGGTTTGTCCGAAGTTGTCGACCGTGCGGACGAGTCCTTGTCCAAAGACGTGATGCCAGAGTCGGTTCACATACACGCGGGTGGTCAGAGGATTGCCTGAGTGCGTGAGCCATTCTGAGAGCGCTTGTCGGCCACTAGCGGTAGCCTCAAGTTCAGGTTTGGGGGAGTGGCCTTTCGACGTGGCTGCGGTTAGGAAACCACGCCTGACCGGTTTGCCCAGGTTTCGAATGGCTCCACGGATATGGATGTGGCAATCCGCGATCTCTTGTGGATCCTCTTCCCGGACGGACATCACTTTGGGGCGGCCTGGAGGAGCCGTCTTTTTAAAGGCCTCGAGGGCTTTCTTCAGCTCCTCGGCTCGTTGCTTATCGGTCTGTTCCGCGAGTGCAAGCTCAGCGCGTCGTTTCTCAAGTTCGCTTTCGTAGTTGAGCAGCGCTTTGTTTTCAGGTCCCGGCAAGGGCGTTTCTACAAAGCCTGACACATTGCCTGGCGTGATCGTCTTGGTGCTGCGAAAGATGCCTGCTAGTGCGTAGTATTCCTCGGTGGAGACGGGATCGAATTTGTGATCATGACACCGCGCACACCCGAGTGTCATGCCAAGAAAGGCTCTTCCCATGGTGTCAATCTGTTCATCAATGACCTCCATGCGGAGGAGTTCTTTGTCTTGGAGTTCGTAATTCGTCGGACCGAGTGCGAGGAAGCCTGTGGCGACAAGGCGTTCGCTCTGGCGCGGTGCTTCTACAGGACTCTGGCGGAAGAGGATGTCTCCGGCGAGGTGTTCGTGAATGAGTTCATTGTAAGGGACGTCACCATTAAAGGCATCAATGACGTAGTCCCGGAACCGCCAGGCTTCTTGAAACATGAGGCTGCGGCCACCGCCGCTGGACTCTGCGAAGCGGGTCACATCCAGCCAATGTCGGCCCCAGTGTTCACCATAGCGTGGCGAAGCGAGCAGCCTGTCTGTTAGACTCTCCCAGGCATTGATGGAGTCGTCAGCTAGAAAGGCATCGATTTCATCGGGTGACGGAGGTAGGCCTGTGAGTACAACCCACAGTCGGCGAAGCGCTGTATGAGTGTCAGCGTCCGGAGCAGGCTCAATACTGGCGGACTGGTGCTCTTTGACGAGAAATCGATCCACTGGTCCGTGACTCCAGCCGTTATCATCAAGCTTGGGTGGCTGCTGGCGTTCAATGGGGCGGAAAGACCAGAAATCAGTGGTGATGGGTTTACTCTCAGGTTCCGAGCGCGTTGCGGGAGCCTCTCGTGGGTCAGGCGCACCTTGCGCAATCCAATTTGAGAGGTGAGCACGATCACTGTTAGATAACCGCTGCTTCGGTGGCATCTGAAGGTCGGTGTTCTCGTAGCTGACGGCCTGGAGAAGTAGACTTTGATCTGGTTGGCCCGGTTTGATGGCTGGGCCACTGTCTCCTCCCTTGCTCCATCCCTCTCGCGAGTCTAGCCGGAGTCCGCCCTTTACCTTGCTTGAGGTGTGGGAGTGGCACTCGTAGCAGTGGCTGACGAAGAGTGGGCGGATGTGTTTCTCAAAGTATGCTGCAGAGTCATCAGCGCCTTGTGCTGTCCAAGGGGACAGCAAATGCAGGCAAAGAAGAACGGAGAGGGCTTTTGGCATGGCGGATTTACCTTTTTTAACCCTGGTGTTGAGCGAAAGTCACTCGCGGAATTCAGATCTGGTGGGGAAGGTGAATCGTGAATCGCGCGCCTTGGAGTGGAGACCTTGAAACTTCGATGGTGCCCTGGTGCTGATTGATGATGCGTTTCGTGATGGCCAGCCCAAGTCCGGTCCCTCCGGTTTGTCGGTCACGGCTTGGGTCCAGGCGGACGAACGGTTCGAAGATCCGTGCCGCCTGATCCTCCGGGACGCCAGAGCCGTCGTCATCGATATGAATTTCGACTTGGGAGACGCCTTGGATCAGTTGTACGGAAACTTGGCTCTTCGCGTGTCGCATGGCGTTCATGAGAAGATTCTCGAGCACGCGGGGGAAGAACTTTCGGCTCACGGGAGCCTCCACTGTGGCGGTGCCTTCTGGAAGAGCTTGTGAGTTGATGTTGAGCTCAGGGCGGAACCTTTGCACGCGACGCTCGGTATCGCTTACCATGGCAAGAAGGTCGAGGGATTCGAGGCTCAACTCTTGGGCGCCGTCTTCGAAGCGTAAGAATGTAAGGAGCTCTTCTAACAACGCGTCCATGTCCGCCAGATCCTCGTTAAGGGATGCAATCCTCCGTTGGCGATCTTCCTCGGTCTTGGATTCTGCTAGCATCTCAAGGGCGAAGCCGATTCGCGCGGTAGGGGTTCTCATCTCGTGAGAGACGGCTTGGATGAGTTGGCGCTGGGAACCTAACAATTCCTGAATTCTATCGGCCATGGAGTTGAGGCGTTGGCTTAGTCGGCCGAGGGCATCCTTTCCTTTGACGTCGACGCGTGCACTGAGATTGCCATATGCGATTTCTGTTAGAATAGCCTCTTGGACACGAAGTTTCTTCACGAGCGGTCGCACGATGAAGAAGCCTGCAACTCCAATGATGAGCATCATTTGGACGATCCCGCGTCCCATGTAGCGCTCCCCATCTTCCTCATACTTTTTGATCAGCTCTTCATCAGATTGAATCATGACGCCGAATGGCTTGTCCCCAACATCGATGAACAAACGTTTTGTCTTGCCATCTGAAGGGCGGTCAGCGGCGACCTCGGCTAGGTTATCTACAGTGACAATCTTAATGGGTAACCCGCGCTCTTTCTCGATCTCTTCTAGAGCCTCTTTAGCCTGCGCTTCGTCCATCCCTTTAAGTCGTTCTCCTAGTGTGCCTGCAAGCTTATGGAGCTGTCGAATGGCCTTGGGTTCGAAGAAGCGTTCTTCCCAGACTTCCGCTAGTCTAATGAAGGCGACAATCGATGCCACCGTGGCCAGGAAGATGACCACGATGATGCGGAGATAGAACTTTGTCATGACTAGGGGGCAAGCAGATAGCCGACGCTGCGAATGGATTTGATGCGTGAAGGCTGCTTGCCGTCATCGCCGAGCTTCTTGCGAAGGCGAGTGATACGCAGGTCAGCAGAACGGTCTAAGCCGTCATAGGGCATGCCGATCACGTTCTCGAAGATCTCATCGCGCGTCACCACTTCGCCAGGACGTTGAGCTAGGAACCAGAGTAGATCGAACTCCGCTGTCGTTAGATAAACGGGAGTGCCTGACTGAAAGACGCTGCGTTGGGTCGCGTCGATCTGAAGATCTGTCAGTTCGATGACTGTGGTTTCTTCTGGACTCGCTCCCAGGGGCGCGTTGGCCGGGACACGCCGCAAGAGGGTTCGCATCCGGGCGAGCAAGAGTCTGGGGCGGACGGGTTTACTCATGTAGTCGTCTGCGCCCATCTCGAGGCCGATGACTTCATCGATCTCCTCGCTGCGAGCCGTTAGCATGAGAATCGGCCCCGCAAAATCTGGGCGTACTCGTTTGCAGACCTCGAAGCCGTCCATGCCAGGCAGCATGACGTCGAGTATGACCAGGTCAGGTGTTTCTGATAGAATGCGCTTGGCTGCGTTGTCGCCGCGAGACTCGACATCGACTTCGAATTGGTCGCTCTCAAGGTACTCCTTTACCAGAGCGGCCAGCTTTAAGTCATCCTCGACCAGCAGAACTCTAGGCTTCTTCGAAGGGCGCTCTTCCATCACTTCCTACGTTACGCTACCGTAGCGTAACGTAGGAAGGAATTTGTTGCCGTTTGTAGGCGGCCGGTCCCCTAGGAGCTGGCTGCTTGGTAGGTGGGCCAGTCTTCGCGCAGCTTGCGGCGTAGGTCTGCAGCGCGCTGAGCTTCGCCCATTTTCTCGAAGGCGATGGCGGCTTTCTCGATAGCAACAGGAGTGACGAGGGGGTCTTTAAACATTCTGCTAGGAATGACGTAGTACTTGGAGGCCTTCTCGTGCTCGCTCTGTGCCATGGCGATGTCTCCCAATAGGATCCAAGCCTGACCGTAGGTGCGACCTTGTTTTTGGAGTCGCTGGACTTCCTCTGCGGCTGCTTGGGCCTCTTTCAGTTTGCCGGTCTTGCTGAGCGCGGTGGCTTTGTGGAGTAAGACTTTCGCATGCTCATCTGCCGCTGGCTCGGTTGCTAGATAGTGGTCGAATGGTGCGATCGATTCTTCATATTTCCCGGAGTTCAGGTAAGCGCGGCCGAGGAAGCTCCACGCTAGCGGCCACGTGTCCTTTGGGGCATTGGGGTTGGCCACCTGCTTGAGGTAGCGCGCTGAAGCTTCATACTTGTCCTGTTGAAAGAACCGAGTGCCTAGCCACAGCCATAGTTTCGGTGGGATAAGATTCGTCTTGGGATCCTTTGCTAGTAGGATGTCCACTTGTGCTGCTGCATTGTCAGGATCTCCCAAACGCCAGTGGGAAACGATGATCCGCTGAATACTAGGGACCGTGTAAGTTTCATCATCGAGCTCACGCGCTTTGGCTAGGGGGGCGATACATTCCTCAAACTCGCCTTGCTTGTAGTGAGCGTCACCGATGAAGAAGTAGGCTTCCGAGCTGCCCTGGCCATCAGGGAAGCGTTCTAACAAGGCGTTGAACGAGTTGATCGTTTCTGGGCGGTTCTCAAGTTCCACCTGGATGAGGGCCTTCTGTTGCAGAGCTAGGTAGACGAGATTCTCATCTGTATTGGTGGAGATTAGAGCATCGAAGTCCTTCACCGCACTTCGATAGTCTTTCACTTTGCGAAAGGCTTCGCCTCGCTTGGCGAGAACTTTTGGAAGCAGCTCTGGGTACTGTTCTCCATATTTGGTGGAGAAGGTGTAGAAGGAGGTGATCCCTTTGTAAGGTAAGCCTGCTTCGGTCTGAGCCCAACCCAATTTGTAGATGACCATGGCATGATAGTTCTCTGGGATCATTTCGAGATTGATCGCGGCATAGGTATCAGCTGCTTCTTTGTAGGTCTTGCTAGTCTTCTGTTTGCGGCCGAAGAGAGACTCTGCCTTTAGGAGCAGTGCTAAGTGATAGTATTGGTGGCCGCTGCCCTTCTTGCGTTGCTTGGCTAAGTAGTCTTGTGTCTTCGTATCCAAGAAAGGGCTCTTGTCTTTGTATAGGCAGTACAAGTGGCGATAGCCTGCCTCGCGCGCTTCTTTGCTATTAGGATTGAGCCGCACGGATTGATCGTAGAGAGAGGCTGCTTGACGATATTTCTCAAGGCGCCGAAAGGCGTGGGCGACCATGAGCATGACCGGTGCCTGATCTTCGAGGCCAGCTTGGTTGTCGTTGTAGGAAATTCGGCGACTTTGATATTGGTCGATGAGTTCTTGGTAATTCCCTTGTTCGTAGAATAAGTGGAGGAGGCCCCAGAAGGCCTTGGGATGCCATGGCTTAGCGTCTTTGGTGTCCACGGCGAGGACTTCTTCATAATACTGCTGAGCCTCTGTTTGCATGCCTAGCTTTGCTGCCATCAGTCCGGCTTTGGTGACAGCCTCAGCGCGAATGTTAGGAGCTGTGGGAGGCTTCGATAGTTTTACGAAGGTGTCGTAAGCCTGTTGGAAGCGGTTCTTCTCTACATCCATCCGTGCGAGAATGATCGCTGAGGCATCGCGGTAGGGGTGCTCAGCCGGATCGGAAGCGAGCTTGAGATAAACTTCCTCGGCTCGACGAAGACTTCCTAACTGTTGAAGGCAGCGGGCCCGAAAGTAAGCTGCGGATTTTCTAACAAGTTCCTTCGTGGCGGTGCGACTGGCGATTTCGAAGTTGCCGACGGCTTTGTCATACTCCTGGCGGCGGAAATGTATGTTTGCTAGCCGGTAGGAGGCGGCACCTACATGCTCACCGCGTTTGAATTTCGAGAGGAGTAGGCTGTAGGTAGCTTCAGCCTCGGCTAACTTGCCTAACTTCAAGCGTGCTTCCGCGAGTCCATAGTAGGCTGCCTGGGCGTTGGGTGTGCGTGGGTAGGTTTCGACGTAAACTCGGTACTGTCTTTCGGCTTGGGGCCAAAGTTCGTACTTAGCCACGAGTTGGGCGTGTTCGAAGAGGTCTGCTTCTGGATTGGCGGAGTGCTTTGGTGGAGGTGGAACCTTGGCTGGCACCTTTGGTGCCGTCGGCTTGACTTTGGCTGGGCGTATGACGTTTTTGCTAGGGTCGAACTGGATTGCGCCGTCTGGAACTTCTGCTGTTGGAGCCGTGGTCTCGTCACTAACGGCAGTTTCCCCGTCAGTTGTAGCCGTAGGTTCGGGGAGAGCTGGCACCTGGTCTTCCTCTCCTTCAGGAAGAGGTTCGTCATTGGCTGCACTAGGGTCCTTGGGCTGTTCGAGCGGAGCTTCAGAAGTCTGGTCGTCTTGGACGAGCGGGCTTTCTTGACCCAAAGAATGGGTTACTAGCAATAGGACGACCGACGCAGGGAGGGCGAGGGAGGATTGAAGGAATGGGCGCTTCATGGATTGGTGGAGGGCTTTGTCGTCGTAGAGAAAGCTACGTTATAAATCTTGGCCTTGTGACAGATGTTGAGTACGCGGACGATGTGCTTGTAGTCGGCAGCTTGGTCCCCGCGGAGGATGATCGATTGATCGGGGCGAAGTTCGGCCACGAGCTTGAGAGCATCTAACAATTCGGTGTCTCCCATTTCCGCAGAGTTGACGACGACGCGTCCGTCCTCAGTGACGTTGATGATCTGTTCTCCGAAACGTCGTTTGGGATCCTGGCTTTCATCTGCAGCTGGGACGCTGATGTCGAGTTCGTTCTCGAAGCGCGCGTAGCTCCACGTGACCAAGAAGAAGATCAGGAGCAGGAAGACCACATCGATCATCGGAGCCAGGTGTAGTGTGGCCGGAGCGGTCTCGTTCGTTTTGCGGAACTTCATGGTGCCATGCTAGAGTCCTTGGGGGTCGATCGTGCGATCCTTAATCGAATACTCTGAGAAGTAGTCAGGCTCGAGCTGCGTCGGGTAGGGGGAAACGGGTTGCTGCCCAGATGGTGGGCCGCCTGCAGGTTGGGAAACGGGCGTTGCGGCGCTTCGTTTGTACTGAGAGGCTAACAAAGCGACGAGATGCGTTGCTGCGGCTTCCATTTCTGCGATGAGGCGTTGGACGCGCCCGCGAAAGATGGAGTAGAAGATCATCGCTGGGATGCCGATCACAAGTCCGCCCGCCGTGGTGAGCAAGGCTTCAGAAACACCCGTGGCTAACACGTTCTGTTTGTCGCCCATCACCGCGATGCTGCCAATGCTACGGAATGACTTGATCATGCCAACGACAGTGCCTAGCAAACCAATCATTGGAGCGATGCTGCCGATGTCTGCGAGGTAAGTGATGCGCTGGTGAAGAATGCTGGATTGGCGAGAGCCTTCAGCTTCGGTGACTTCTCGAACGTCTTCGAAGGTCGCCGTTGGATTCTTGGTCGCGAAGTCCAGGGTCTTCTCCGTAATTCTGGCGATGGATTCGTTGTGGCGATTACACACTGCGAGCAGCCCTAGGTAGTCTTGTTTGCGAATGAGCGCGTCAGCGGCGTTCATGAACTTGTCACTGACGATGGCTCCTTGGCGAATCGTGAGCAGGTAGAAAATGATGAGAAATACGGCTGCGATACTAAGGGAAGCGAGCGGGTAGAGCATGACCCCAGCGGACTCGAGGATCTCGAGAAAAGTTGCAGGGGCAGTGATTTCTGGCTGCGCGCTTGGCAGTGCCTCCTGAGCCTGACTGGTCCCTAGGAGTAGTAGCCCAGATGCTAGAAGGAGTGAGTTACGGAAAGATTTCATGCAGGATACATTTATCGTAGCGGCCACGGCAAAGGATGCAACCGGTCAGCCATGTGCAACAGACGTGCTTGTTCTCCGAGTTGTTCACCTAAAATGTGTGACAAGATGACGCACTCTGCAACCTTGGTTCCTTGGGTGAAGTGTGTTCCCATCTAGTCATGAAACGATCCCTTTGTGTGTGTTTGGCCGCTTGTCTTCTTTCTGGGGCATCCACCTTTGCTGCCGAGTTCGCCGGATTTGCTCATGAGAATTTGGTGGCTTGGTGCATTGTCCCGTTTGATGCGACCAAGCGTGGACCCGAGGCCCGGGCCAAGATGCTCAAGAAGCTGGGGATCACCCGCAGTGCCTACGATTGGCGAGCTGAACATGTGCCTACTTTCGAGGCGGAGATCCAAGCTTATGCTGCTAATGGAATCGATTTCTTTGCCTTCTGGGGAGCGCATGAAGAGGCGTTCTCGCTGTTTCAGAAATACAAACTCACGCCTCAGATTTGGCAAACGGCTCCGAGTCCCGAGGGTGAGTCGGATGCGATCAAGGTGAGTCGTGCGGTTGACGCGCTCCTACCACTCGTTGAGAAGACTCGCGTGTTGGGCTGTCCGTTCGGCCTATACAACCACGGGCAGTGGGGTGGGCAGCCGAAGAACCTTGTGGCTGTTTGTCAGGCGTTGCGGGAGAGACACGCCGCGAATCACGTTGGCATTGTTTACAACTTTCACCATGCTCATGAGCAGCTTCCTACCATTGAGGGGTCTCTCAAATTGATAATGCCCTATTTGCTCTGCCTGAATCTGAATGGCATGAATGATACGCCTGAGCCGAAGATACTTTCAATCGGCGAAGGTAAGCATGATGCGTGCTTGCTAGAGATCGTGGCCGGGCTGGGTTATGATGGAGCCATTGGTATCATCGATCATCGTAGCGAAAGAGATACTGAAGAGTGCCTTCGTGAGAATCTCGAGGGGCTAGCGGCTTGGCAGAAGGCTAGCAAACGCTAGTCTCCTTGGTTAGTCTTCGATGGCGTCGTAGATGAGTTTCTTTAATCCAAACTCGAGATTGAAGTTGAACGGCATGGTTTGTTCCATGGTGATGACAATCAGTTCATCCTTGGGAGAGATCCAGTAGTGGGTGCTCGCGGCACCTCCCCATCCGTACTCGCCTAGTCTTGCGCCGGAGTCCCAATCGGAATCCTTGACTCTGACAGAGAAACCGAGGCCGAACCCGACACCCGACACCCGACACCCGGGCGTTCGTCACCAATGCCGATGAACGGAATGGAGTCAGGAAGCTGATTCGTGGTCATCAGTTGGACGGTCTGCTGCTTGAGGTAGCGTTTCCCTTCGAGTGTGCCGCCATTCGCTATCATCTGAAGGAAACGTAGGTGGTCGAGACCAGGCCGCCGCCACCGGATTCCATCTTCGGTGGTTTGAGGTAGCTGCTCTTCTCCGGGTGATCGATTACCATTAAGCGTGACGTGTGGTTGGCAGCGAACCGATCGGCCTTGGAAGCCGGGACATGTAAGCCTGTGTCTTTCATGTTTAGAGGCTTGAAAAGGCGTTTTCAAGGAAGTTGCCGAAGCTCTTGCCGGAAGTTTTCTCGATCAGGCAACCAAGCACGTCCGTGGCCACGCTGTAGACCCAGCGTTCGCCAGGGTGATAGAGCAGAGGGAGATCACCTAACGATGTTTCCATATCCTCTAGGTTGCCGGCGAGAACGCCGGCTTTCTGATACGCTTTATCAACGTCCGTCTCTCCGAAGAGGCCATAGGTGAAGCCTGCGGTGTGTCGAATGAGGTCTTCCACGGTCATGAGGCGCTTGGGCGCGACCTTCTCGCTACCATTGGCAACCTGCACGTCTTTGAGTGCAGGGAGATAGTTGTAGACCGGAGCCTTGAGATCGAGTTTGCCATCTTCAACTAACATGAGTGCGGCGGCCGTGGTCACCGATTTACTCATGGAATAGATTCGGAAGATCGTGTCTTCCGTCATTGCCTCGCCCGTCTTCTGGTTGCGTTTGCCGTAGGCTTTGAGGCAAGCTCTTTCTTTGCGATGAATTTCTCCACCACGTCGTCGATCTTAGCAAGTTTGTCAGATGATAGCCCAAGCGTCTCTGGTGTGACGACTGGAAGCGGTCCTGCTAGGAGTCTGTCGGACTTCGTGAAAAGCGGCCCGCAATCGTGGCCGTGTTAGAATTCGGCTATTTCGGGTCGATCTTCGGTCTCTCCCGGATTTGTGTTGATTTGGTTAGGTCTTCTTCGATTTCTGTCTTGTTTCTGCCTTCATGACCCGATTTCAGTGCCTATTCCTCCCCATTTCGCG
>CALLLI010000297.1 GCA_938082635.1 uncultured Verrucomicrobiales bacterium | reverse complement strand
ACGATTGATACCCACACTGACGGACTCGTCAATGAGCCTGAGGAGAAGCACTACGAATCCGGGTAACCCTTCAGAGGCGACGAGATCCCTGACCTTGGAAACGAGTTCATCGAGAGAGCAACCTTGATCGGAAATGCTGGTAGAAACTTTGAGAGCGAGTGTATATTGCAAGGGCTTGGGGCTGTGGTTAATGTCAGGGGTGTCTTTACCCCACGCAGCCTCAAGCCTTCAACTCATTCCGGCCATAAATCCTGTTAGCCCCCATTTCTCGGACGTTACCAATATAATTGATCAGTTATGATTTCAAGAGCAAGATAGTCCAGCGGACCGCGTGCGACGGTTCGGGAGCTACCCAGGTCCCTTTGGAAGCGACACCGCGAATTTCCAACTCAATAGCTAACAAGTAGACTAAATGAAAATTCTCATCACAGGAGGCTGCGGATTCATCGGCTCCCATGCCGCTTCTTATTTCCGCGACCAAGGACATCAAGTCATCGTGCTCGACAACCTCTGCCGCTGCTGAACCGAGGGGAACCTTAAGTGGCTCCGCGACACGGGAAAGATCGAACACATCCACGCCGATATTCGCCACTGGGATCAGATCGACAAAGAGCTAAGTCAGCACACAGATATCGATGCCGTGCTTCACCTAGCAGCACAGGTTGCTGTCACGACAAGTGTTATCAATCCCGCGAATGACTTTGAGATCAATGCCACAGGCACGTTTAATATGCTCGAAGGCGCTCGCAAGCACCTGCCGAACCTCAAGATGTTCCTCTACAGCTCTACTAACAAAGTCTATGGCGGACTTAAAGACGGCGAACTCGAACTCAAGAATGAACGCTGGGGCCTCTCCAACTGTACTAACGGAATCCCATAAACCGAACAGCTAGATTTCCACAGTCCTTACGGATGCTCCAAGGGCGCAGCTGATCAGTATGTCCGGGATTACAGTAGAATCTATGACATTCCCACCGTCGTGCTCCGACAGAGCTGCATCTATGGCACCCGCCAGTTTGGAGTGGAAGATCAGGGCTGGGTTGCTTGGATGACCATCGCCGCCATGACTCACCAACAGATCACGGTCTATGGCGACGGCAAACAAATCCGCGACCTCCTCTGGGTCGAAGTCTTGGTGAGGCTCTACGAACTTTGCATCAAGAATCCGGACAAAGCCAATGGTCATGCATTCAATACCGGTGGAGGTATTGACAATACCCTAAGCCTTCTTCAGTTGCTGGATTTCCTAACTAAACGCGAAGGTCGTGATCTCGGGCTGAAGTTCGACGAGGAACGCCCCGGAGATCAGAAGGTATTTGTGTCGAACAACACCAAGCTGAAAGAGGTCCTAGGATGGGAGCCCACCACCTCAGTCAACATGGGCTTGGAGCGGCTGGCCCAATGGATCGGCGATAACCGAGAACTCATCGTTTCCTTCAAGAAGAAAGCGGCCTAACCAAGCCACGCTTCACCTAGAACATTTCCCAACGCGGAGTTCGGGATGCAGAGAGGTAACCTCTCTGTCTATCGGCTCCGCGTTTTTAGTTCATTCACATGGCCAGCTACGACGAGCGCTTCACTTTAGCCGCTTCGCGCTCAATCACGTCTAACGTTAGCTTAGCCGCACGTTCCCAAGTAAACTTAGACGCGTTCTCGAACGCCACGTTTGCGATAGTCTGCTCGCAATTCGTCATCTGAAATCAGCTTCCAAAGTTGCTCTGCCAGGTGCTCAGGTTTCCCAGGAATAAACTTCAAGGCCGCATCTCCAGCGACCTCGGCAAAGATCTTAATATCCGAAACGACAATTGGCGCACCGCAGGCCATGGCCTCCACCACCGGAAGACCGAATCCCTCATAAAGACTTGGAGAGACCGCCACATCAGCCGCTTGGAACATCGCAGCGATGTAGTCAGGCGAGACCAAGCCAGGGAAATGCATGGCATCTTTGTACGGCGACTTATCAATCAGTTCAAATAAGGGCTCTGACCCAGGCCAGCGTTTCCCGGGACAAAGAAGCGCATGGGGAACATCGTGTTCCCGCTTGAGAATCTCAAAGGCCCTGACGAGATCCATGTGATTCTTTGCCGGATGCTCGATCCTCGCCGCATACGCAATGAACGGTGAAGAAATCTCACTTGGCATTTCTGCCAGAGAAGCTGCGGCCGTGGCAGGATCTTCCGGCTTAAAAAGCTTCTGGTCACAACCTAACGGCGTGACAGTGATTTGCTCTGCCGGAATCCCATAGTACTCTACCATGTCATCACGCGTGTACTCACTGATGGCCGTAAGGCCTTCGGCTTTCCTAATATAGCGAGGAATGACGTGGTCTAAGTAAAACTGCCGGGCAAAGCCGAACTTCCCCTTCAGAGTTTTGTTCCAAAGATCTGGAATACTCGCAATGATAGGGACACCTTGGATTCGCGTGCATCATCGATTCCCGGCAGTGATGTAGAACGCTTCAAGCCTCAGGGACTGAGCAAGCTTGGGCAAATGCTGGAGATGCCAATAGATGTTCTTGGAAGGGCTGCCGTAGTTGCCTGGCACTTCGTGGAAATGCACGTTTGCCGTATCCTCATAAATACCTGCCACATAGGCATCAAAGTCCTCTCGGAGCCCCACAAGATGAAACTCATGATGCGGAGCCTGGACCACAAACTGAGGGAGAAAGTTTCGAATCACGGAACTCAATCCAGACTTCCCCGCGTCTGTGCCACATAGATCAAATCCAATTCGATAGCTGGTCATTTAGCGCAAATTCTCATACCGATATCTTCTTGCAAACGCTCATTACACGTTGACCCCTCACTCCGCTATAGCGGTTGCCGTCCTGTGATCACCATGGCTGAATTCGGAATCTGCTTTTTCAAAAGTGATCAAAGAGACAAAGGATGCGCTTCAGTTTAGCTATACCTCGACACACTCGGAAGCAGCAGGGGAGATCGTTCTACCGTTTGAACGAATGACAGGCACTGTGGCCCAATCAATCAAGCATGCGTTGCCTTCTCCTGACTACCATGACGCTACAAGTATTAGCACTATGGCTTGGACCAGAACCAGAATAACAAACTGTCAGATTCTACGACGTGGCGCAGGATCTCAAGCGACTTGAGCTCACGGAGAACATGACCCTACTACAAGCGATCGCTTTGGGCGGCGGCAAAACAGATTCGGCAATCGACGAAGGGCAGCGCACAACCTACCACGATGTAAAGTATCTCCGAGCAAACCCGAGTGAAGATATGAAACTCAAAGCCAACAACAAAGCGTTAGCGCATACTGATATGATAGAAGTCAGCTGCGGTATCCGCCAGTTCGAACGCGTGTCAGTAGTGGGTGAAGAAGAAACGCCGAACTGGATTCTATTTGTGGAGGAAATGACGCTTCTAGATGCGATCGCGGCAGTGGGAGGCATCACAAACTGGGCCTGCATGGATGTGATCTTGATCCGCAACATGAACCGGCACACCTATGATCTCAAAGAATTGACGCTGAATCCAACGAAGGACGTGATGCACCGGCCCAATGACAAGATCATTGCAGTGCATCGTTAGAACAACGTGCTAACGTGACTGGCGAGCCAACAGCTGAATTACGAGCTGGTTCAAGACGACTTTGTGATCAAGCCCGGTCGTTACAAGTCGTAGATTGGCCTCCAAACAAGCTTCCAACCCACGCCGCAATTCGTCGACACGGAAGTTCGACGCCTCCATCGACGACAGGAAGATGGGATAAGCGTTCGGCGTGCCATCCTTCTTCATCGGAAGATGAGCCACCTCTTCGCGTGGCAACCGTGCTAGTTGCCTATTGAAGTCCTGATAGTTGCGCGACTGAATGCGGAAGCGCTCAATGAGATCCTTGGCCTGAAGGAGTCGACGCACTTGAGGCACAATGGAGCCCAATAGAATACCAACAGCGGACTCACCTCGGTAAAGAAGGTGATCGATGAGATGCAACACTCGGGTAAGTTGGCGCTTAGATAGGGCATTCCCAATCTCAAAGATCACGCCACCGCGACTCAACGACACAACCTGACGAATGTCTTCTGGAGTGACATCACGCCGTTCGCCGATGAAGAGATCGAGTTTCTCAAGTTCCTGATCCACCTGCTGCGTCTCTGCACCTAACAACATCGCGAAAAGCTCCAAACCTTGGCGCTGGAATCGCAAACCACGTTTACTCGCCTCAGCACTGACATATTGCATGACGGCCTCTTCCCAGCCGTCTCGTGAGGTGTCGGGCTTATCGAAGGTCTCGACGTTAGCGAGTTCATTCAGCCGTTTGTAAAACACGCGGCGCTTATCAATAGCACTAGCACTAAGGATGAAGATGACGTCTTTAGTGAGGCCTTGGACGAGCAAATCGGTGATGCCCTCGAGTGCGGACTGCGTTGTCTTCGAGTTTCCCGTCACGCTATCGCCTACGAAGTTGGCGTTCTTCAACCAGACAACTTTGTTCCCCCCAAAGAACGGCAAAGTTTGCAACGCTTCTAACGTTCGTCCAACGATGCGACTAGCGTCCTCGGAGTTCTCGGAAGTGCCATCAACCGTCTCCGCGCCGAACTCATCGAGCCCTTCGCCTTGCTTGGTGAAGCAATCATGCGCGGCCTGTCGTACGCGGCCTTCGTCGGTCCCGACGAAGACGAAGAGATTGTCTGCCTTCTTAGCTTTCTTAGCAGCGACTTTCTTCTTGGCGGCGCGTTTCTTCTTAGCAGGAGGCATCGGGATGGTCAGGGCGTCACAGTCGCCACTATCCGAATGAAGGCTGCACGGGGTTCCGTCAAGGCCTCGCTGAAACGAACTCGAAAGAAGCCGTCTTCCAACTGGCCGGCAGACCCCTCGAGGGATTCCCAACCGTCTAGAGTGGCTGAGCGTTCGAAGGTGATCGCGACCCCTGGAGGAAACTCATTCTGCAAGGGGATGGACACGATCACGCCGCCATCCACCACGGCCACCGTCAGGCGCTGTTCAGTCGAAGCTTCCAGCGGGTTAGAATCCAACCCGTATTCTAGAGCATTGGCGAAACCGTCCCCATCAGGATCCTCGTTGGGCTCGCCGAGGCCAGGGAAATCTGCTGCCCAGGCGGTATAGGACGCGCCTAGGACAGAGCCATTTGCCGCTCCCGGGCTGGGCACCATGGTCCCAAAGGTACTCGTGTCACGCGGGTCGCCGCCTTCGGCTTCCCTGCCGATGGAGTCGCTGTTGTTCGAGCCACCTTCATTGATCTGCGGTTGTTCAGGTGTGAATATTTCTAACAAATCCACCGCATCGTCGTCACCCGTGCCGTAGACCACGGCATCCACCAGGTCGTTCTCCGTAGGAAACGAACCATTGCCAAAGTCCGAACGAAATCCTCGATAGAGGGCCACCGCATCGGCTCCGTTCTGCAGACTGAAATTGTTCACAGCGAGCGTCACATTCGGCACTTCAGCATCGCCGATGACGAAAAAGCCATCCGCATTGGTACTAGTGCCTGTGAGTTCGTAGCTCGCGTAGGACTCACTGTTGGCCCCATTGAAGAAGACGAGCACGAAGCCATCCAATGGGAGATTGCCTACACCGCCATCATACAGTTCGACAAATTCCCCACGCTCTCCGCCCTCTGGATGTGTCGGCTGGTCAGCATCGAGTTCGTTGATCACGATCATGGCTGGAGCGTCGCCATCGTCTAACACTTGAATCATTGTCGTGCCATTGAGAAACTCTGGTGCGGTGGCGGTAATAGTCACCACGACATCACCATCATCGGCAGCGTCGTTGACTGCAGTAACCGGTACCGTAATAGACGCGGCACCAGCTGGAATCTCGACGGTCGCCGGCAGACTGATTTCGGATGAATCGCCATTCGCCAAAGTCACGGTGAGCGCTTCGTCGGTTGGCCCAGTGCGTGTCAGCGTCAGAACAGACGCGCCCTCGCCAGCGTCTTCGGAGATTATGTTCGGATCGACACTTGCGCTCAATTCAAATGTTAGGACACAGAATGACTCAGCCTGAGCCGTGAACCCCGGCGTGTAGATAAAGAGAGCCGGGCTATTCACCACGTCGATATGAAAAACAAAGTCGCCTGTAAGATCAGGCTCGCGCACGCGTGACCCGAGATCGCCATTCGTCGCCTCATAGCGCAAACCCGAAATCTCCACGCCATTGGGATTGAGCAAGCGAATGAAATCGCCGGAGTTATTGAGGCCCAATCCAAACTCGTTCGAATCGTTGGCCACCTGCACCGTGGCTCCACCGAAGAGCGGATTATTTCCCTCGATAACATCGCCGCCGCCAAAGACGAGCAAAGCGCACCCAGGCTCGATCACCGTGCCCGCAGGAAATCGGTGCCGAGAAGCGACCGCGTCGTTCAGCGTGTGGTCCGAGAGATCGATCGCTGCTTTACTGACATTGACAAACTCGATGAACTCATCCTTGCCAGGCCCATCAAGAGCGCCTTCACCATCTTCATTCGGGTCGTCTTGGTCATCCGGATAAAATTCGTTCACAATAAGACCCACCGGATCCGTAGCGTCGTCCGTCACTTCGATGTCCCCACTCGTTTCCATAAAACCGGGTGCGGTCGCACTTAAGGTCAGCATCTGCGCCCCATCAGCCCAGGCGTCATCCACCGTCGCCACGAAGAAAAGCACCGACTCGGCACCTGCAGGTATCGTCACTTCAGCAGGCACCTGCGCTTCTGTGAAATCGATTAGCGTCAGACTCACCGTCACCGCAACCTCTGTAGGACCGGATCTTGAAACGGTCACTTCCAAGGCCTCAGCTCCCGCGCTCTCAGGAACAGATGGCGCAGACAACGTCAATGTCAGAGCTTCCGTAATGACATTCGCAATGCCTGGTGTGGGCACCTGCAACGCATAGATGGAACTAGTAAAGGCGTCGCCACCATCAGGGATGCGGCTCATCGACTCCGCTGAGGTGTCATTGAGTTGAAGTTCCCCCGGCGTGAGGCCATCGAGCAATTCGAAGTCGTCGTCGTCATTCGTGCCGTAGACCATGGCATCGATGAGACCTTCCGTCGTGATTGGCGTGTCGTTAGGGAAATCGTCAGGACTCGCCTGCAAGAGAACCACGGCATCCGGACCATTCTGGAACACGCCACTGCCTCCTGGATCGATCTCAAGACTGACATTTGGAACACCTGGATTACCCACAACAAAGAAGCCCTGAGCACTCGTCGTTTGGCCGGCTAGATCGATGACCCGATAGGAAGCATCATCGCTCCCATTATAGAGTACGATGACAAAGCCATCGAGCGGGGTGTTTCCAGCACCGCCGTCATAGAGCTCGATAAACTCAGAGCGGTCTGAACCAGCCTGATCCGCGTCGACCTCGTTGATCACGAGCTGGGCATGAAGGGAAAGAACAGAAACAAGAAGGGCAAGAAAGAGAAGGCGTAACAAGCACATGATCTAATTAGCGTTTCTGCACCCTAACCGGTTCCCTAGCGAAGTGCACGCGTCATTCGCCAATCGTGACACTCTTACCACCTGAGTAATTCGCTCCCAGACGCTGGGGCATGTGGATCACTGGGAAATGATCTGTCCGCTGGCTCATCTCTTTGGAACGTACCAGGCGCTTCTCCAACCACCAGACGAACGCTCCGGCACCGCTCATCAGAAGGAGAAACAGCGCCATAAGGGCGAGCACGGGCTTGGTGAACGTTTGGCTCTCGGGAAGCGTCATTCGCTCAATCAGGACCGGATCGCGGACGAGAGCATTGACCGTGCGACGGATCATCGCTGAGGGCACGGGCTTCTCCTTGGCGGCCGCCTGTTCGGCCAGGTACTTGCGAGCTGTCTCGGCTGCCCTCTGAAAGGCCCCCGAAAGCTGCTGCTTGTCCACGAACAGCTCAAGATCCCGACTCCCAACGAACGACATCTGGCCGAGGGTTTCATCATAGACCAAGACAAGTGCGAACGGATTGCGAGCCCAGGTATTGCGAAGGCGGGCGGCACGTTCGGCCATATTCTCTCCTTTCACGAGCTGATAGGTCGCGACGTAGACTTCGAGGAAATGACTCTCCAGAGCCTGACGCAGCTCAGCAGCGAGAGATACCTCTTCCTCAAGCGTAAAGAGATCAGCCTCATCATAGATGCCGTTAGGCGGCCTCGAGGGCACTGGCCCTACGGCAAAGGAATAGGACAGAAGCGATGCAAAGATGTTAATAAATATGAATAATCTGCACAACTTTAGATTAATTTCCATATTTAGACAATAAGGATAAGAATGCCGCGCATTAAAGCAACTGATTCCAGTTAAATCAGAACCTCATAATTATCAGTATCATTACGACCAATAAGAGGTTCCGAACCCAGTGATGTTAACCTCCTGCGTGTAACGCTGCTGAGTTAGACGCAAGTTTGAGAAATGTGATGGTAGCGGAGCTTTGCTGGTCTCAGATTCGCGAATCGCAGTCATAATCAGGTGACTCATTACTAAATGAGCGCAGTAATTATGCGAATTCCCGCTTTATTACACAAACATCTAATTGTTGTTGAAAACCGGTGTTGCAATTATTATATATTCTACTAGGGAGCAATTTCACAATTGCGATTAGTCGCAGCAACGAAAGCCAAAAAACAGAAACACTATGTCCGACGAAGTAAAACCAGAACTGCTCACGGTTAAAGAGACCGCCGAGTATCTTCGCATTCCCCTTCCTACGGTTTACTATCTAGTCCAGCGCGGCCAATTGCCCGCTATTCAGATTGGTGGGCGCTGGCGCATCAAACGCAGCTTGCTCGATCGCGACATTCTTCGGAATGAAGAGTCCGGCCAGCCCACGGTTCTCGTCGTTGACGATGACCCCGCGTTGCAAACTCTCTTCAAACAGTTCCTCAAGAAAGCTGGTTTCGGTCGCATCGTCGTCGGATCAGCTGTAGAGGCCCTCAGCTTCGCTGAACGCCAGTCGTTTGACTTGGTCTTCCTCGACCTCAAGCTGCCTGACATGGCTGGCGACGAGCTCTATGCAAAGTTAAAAGAGCTCCACCCTGACATGCCCATCGTAATCATCACGGGCTACCCAGATAGTGAAATTCTTAGTAAGATCCTCTCCAGTGGCCCTGTCACTGTGATCAAGAAGCCGATCGAATTCGATCAGCTCAACCGCACCGTTCGCATCCTCGGCCATAAAGGTGCTGAGGTTTCCTAAAACCTCTGGATTCTCAGTTGTTTAATCGCTTTTGAGCCGCCCTAATCATTTAGGGCGGCTCTTTGCGTAATAAGCTAGTACGTCAGATGTCGCGTCGCAGCTTCTCCGGATTCTTTCTCGGTCCCGTACTCATCATGGTGGCAATCGTCATCATCGTGAACCTATGGAATCACACCCAAGCACCGCTTGGAGATGATCGAATCGACGGAGACTTTCAGATTCTTGGGGCCGTCCGTCTCGAGGAGAATCCCGGGAACGATGGCGATAGTTTCCACATCCAACACAGCACCGAAGTGGACGTCTATCGACTCTACTTTGTCGACGCCTGCGAGAAAAGTGATCGCTTCCGCAGCCGGCTTGGGCACCAGGCACGCTACTTTGGAGAACTCAAAGAACGGGACGTCCTCGATCTCGGAGCACAGGCCCGCGATCAAACCCTCACATGGTTAGGAAAAGAACCCTTTGAGATCTACACCCGTGGCGAACGCGTCATGAATGGCGAACGCCTCTACGCCATGGTTCGTTTCCCACAAGCCCCCGAAGGCCAGCAATGGCTTTGCGAACGCCTCGTCCAAGCAGGCCTAGCTCGAATCTACACACGCGGGACCGCACTCGCCGATGGGCGCTCAAGAGCAGCTTTTGAGAAGTACCTTCGGAAGATCGAAAGCGAAGCCAAGAAAGCCAAACGCGGCGCTTGGAGCCTAAGCGGTTCGTAGCCAACCGAAGTAGGATGACCATTCCTGGCCGTCCCCGCCGCAGGTAAAAACCTATCTCTACTGAAAACTGCTCATCCGTAAGGGCAAAGTTAGAGTAGACCGACCAAGGATGCCACCTTGCATTCCAAGCTGACCTCGACTCTAGCAGCTTAGCTCCCAGGAAACGGATCAGCCGTCAGCCGCAGATGCGTTTCCAATGGCTCGTGCACCATCGTCGGCTCTGCCTGCACACCACCGTCGCTCGGCCAAACAAGCTCTTGATGAACGGGTGCTAGGGTCGCCGTCGCCCAAGCAGCCGTGAGACCGCAACTGACCCAAAGTGCACCAAAGAGCAATGATAGCTTACGAGAGCCTCGATAGGAAAGAATCGCGCGGACCCGCTGCTCAAGGGCACTCTGCCGAGTGTTGGGCGAGGCCATGGCCAGGTAAAGGCCGTTTGCCATGGCCAGCCGAGGAGTGTCCGAGCGCTGACTAAAGTTCTTGGCCAGAGCGAGTAAATGCTTCGCATACTGTGAGGGATCAGTGCCACTCGTGAGTACGGCATGATCACACGCAAACTCGCGAGTCTGATGAAGCGAGCGGTTGAGCATCCACACAAGCGGATGAAACCAGTAAAGCGCGCAGACAGATTGGCTGAGCCATTGGGTCCACAAATCACGGCGTTTCAAGTGCCCAATCTCGTGAAGCAAGACGATACGCAAACGCTCAGCGTCCCAGGTGGACGCTTCCTCGGGCAGAAACACACAAGGGCGAAACAAGCCTGCCGCTGCCGGAGACTGGATCATCGGACAGCGATACAAGGAAACCTGCCCACGGTAATCGAGTGCCGTAGACACATCCGTGACCAGACCACGCCAGTAACCCGAGTCCAAGGTCACACTGCGGTCCCGCCAGTGTTGCAATTGCCAAATCCCCACACTTTGCCCAAGAGCAAGAATGCCCATCCCAAGAAACCAAATCGCCATCAAGCTGCTGGCCCAACCTTGGCTGGCAGCCGCCAAAGGAACTCCTGCCGTCATTTTCAAAGGAGAACTCAAGGCAGGGAGAAACGGCACCTCAACACGAGGCAGGCACCAACTCAGTGGCAGCAGAGCCAGTCCCACCATGCCGGTAGTCAAGAGCGCGCATCGGAACGGCGCGGAACGATGGGCACTGAGTTTCAGTCCTAACCAAATCATGGCCACGAGGACGGTGCTTCTGATCGCAAGACTAACGAACAGATCCTGACAAACCTCGAAATTCATAATACAGACACAGCCCCTTCCTGACTCTCTTCCTCAACACGATCCTCTTCAATGAGACGGTGAATCTTCTCGATCTCATCAGGCGTGAGTTTCTGATCCTTGGGATCCAGCAACGCGGCCACCAGATTCTCCGCAGAGTTATCAAAGAAGGTCGCTAACAGATTCTTTAAAGCAGACCGTTTGGCTCGTGAAGGGGCCACCGTGGGCGAGTAGATATATTTCCGAGACCGCTTCTCGTGCTTCAGATAACCCTTCTCCTCTAGAATGGTCAGCTGGGCACGAACCGCAGAATAACTCGGTGGATCAGGCATGGCAGCCTGGACTTCAGCCGCCGAAGCCGCAATCAGCCGGTAGACGACATCCATGATCTGGCGCTCGCGACGCGACAATTGATCGGCTTGCATGGATGCTAATTTGTCTGCACTTCATACAGGCGTCAAGGGGCAAAGCGCACAGAGGATTCAGGAAATATTCAGGATCTTGTAGATAAAAGTGGTTGACCTTTCTTTTAACTGCTACTTTTCTAGCAATCAATGAGTGCCTGGAAAGCCCTAATTCACCGCCTTCTCTGCTCTAGTCTCGCCTTCGGCTTGATTGGCTGCGCGACAAACCTACCCGTCGCGCCCAGCCCGGCAAAGTTGCCCCCGACAGGGGAGAACATGGGAGCCGAGACGATCACGCATCCAGGAGCTCGCGATGCTAATCGCCATCGGCGCGCGGCCTATGATGTGGGCGAAACCATTCCTGCGGCCCATGATGCCCAGAAGCCCCGTATGCGCGGTGGGCTGGCCACGACCTTCGGAGAACAGATTGATTCCGCCATCGACCATGAGGACTTCAAGCGCGGGTTCCTCGCCAAGCCCTTCGCCGTCGGCGTGCTCCACTACAACGATGCTCAGGGGGCCTCGTCCATGGCGAACTACTTGGGAACCCCCATTCCTTTTGAAGGCGGTCTCGTCACCACAGCCAAAGGCGTGCTCGATTGGGGGTTGAAGTCACCTCGCAGGGCCAAGCATCTAGGAGGTTATCTCGTGGATGGAAAGCTCATTCTCAAAGGCGCAGAGCAAGATCGCTACGCCGTCGTGCTACGCAACAACACGAGACAATCGTTAGAATTCGTCGTCTCCGTAGATGGCCTTGACGTCATGGACGGTAAACCCGCTTCCTATTCGAAACGTGGCTACATCGTTGGCCCCAAACGTACCATGGAAGTGAAGGGCTTCCGCACCAGCACCAGCCAGGTCGCCGCCTTTCGCTTTGGCCAAGTAAGCGATTCCTACACAGCTCTACGCCACGGAGACACACGAAACGTCGGTGTCATCGGCGTCGCCATCTTTACCAAGAACGGCAAGAACCCCTGGGTCTTACCTGACGAATTTCCTAAGCGGGAAGAGGCCAATCCCTTCCCCGCCAGACGCTTTGCGGTCCCGCCCTACTAAGAGGGTATGGACGGGTCGCTTCAGATCGCGGGTGTGTGCTTTTTAGAGGGGGCGCACACCCGCGCTAGCGTACTGCCAACGGTGAAATATCCTCGCCTCCAGACGCTAGCGGCCTACCGTTCCCACCATGATCGTTGGAACCGTCAAAGAGATCAAGATTCATGAATATCGGGTGGGTCTAACACCCGCGAGCGCTAGAGCCTACGTGGCCCAGGGACACCGGGTGCTGGTGGAAACTGGCGCTGGAGATGGCATCGGATTCTCTGATCAGGACTATGTCGATAGCGGCGGAGAGATTCTACCCACCGCTGGCGATGTGTTTGCTACGGCAGACATGATCGTGAAAGTGAAAGAGCCTCAAGTGGCAGAGATCGCGATGCTGCGCAAGGATCAGATTCTCTACACTTACCTCCACTTGGCAGCAGACAAAGAACAAACAGTGATCTTGTTAGATAGGGAAGTGAAAGCCATCGCTTATGAAACTATTGAAGATGAACGCGGAGGCCTGCCCTGTCTTCGGCCGATGAGCGAGATTGCCGGACGTTTGGCCATCCAACAAGGCGCGAAGTAATCGAGAAAGCCTACGGTGGCCGAGGCATCTTGTTAGGCGGCGTGCCGGGCGTTGGGCGCGGTCATGTGGGCATCATCGGCGGTGGCATTGTCGGCCTGAATGCTTGCAAGATGGCCGTAGGCCTCAGTGCCGACGTAACGGTGCTAGACCTCTCGTTAGATCGGATGGCCTATTTGGACGACATCTTCTCCTCACAGATCACGACCTTGCACAGCACGCCTCACCACATTGAGGAAGTGCTTCGGCAATCCGATGTATTAGTCGGCGCCGTCTTGATACCAGGTGCCAAGGCTCCAAAACTCGTGAAACGTGAAGATCTTGCCATGATGAAACCGGGTACCGTCATCGTTGACGTGGCCATTGATCAAGGCGGCTGTTTCGAGACTTCGAAACCGACGAGCCATGATGACCCGACCTACATGGTTGATGGCATTGTCCACTACTGCGTGGCTAATATGCCAGGGGCAGTCGCGAGGACGTCCACACTTGCTCTAACTAGTGTTACGCAAAACTATGGCTTACGCATCGCAGTAGAGGACGTGGAAGGCTTCTGTCAGGGCAATGCAGAATTGGCTCAAGGGTTGAACGTCTACAAAGGTGAGTGCACCTATGAAGCCGTGGCCAAAGCGCATGGCCTGGATTTCACACCATGGTTTGAGGCCATGAAGGTGGCTGCTTCCTCGTAGAGCAACAGTGAGAAGAAGTGCCGACAGGCACCACCAGTGGGGAATGAGTGTGATTGAATTGCCTTCATGAAGTTTGCCAACCCCTTCAAAGTAGCCTGGGCCAGCCTCTTTCTGCTGGCCAGTTCACTCCTATTTCAAGCCGCCACCATCACGGTAATAACAACGCTGGCTCCGTGGCAGATCACAGCATCAGCATCAGCGCTGCCGCCTCCGCAGGCGATACGCTACTCATCGCTGAATCTGCTACGAACTACGGAACCGCCATCTTGGACAAGCAGCTCAAGATTGTTGGCCCAGGCTACTTTCTCGCTGAGAACAATGTGCCGGGCGTCACGCCGGGTGTCGATGATCAGCCAGCCACCATGACCTTGTCTTTTTCTAACAGCACAATCAAAGGATCTCGCTTTGTTGGACTCACGATCACGAGCGTTGCCTATGCCGTTCTCGATACAGACATCCTCTGGGATCGCTGTCGGTTCTCTGGGAACATTGCCTGGAGTGGAAAGACCGATTTCCGTGCCACCCGCTGCGACTTTGGCGGATTTCTGGTCATCGCCGGCACTTTAGCCGCTTCCAAGTGTATCAACTGCTCTGCCATTGGCTGCAGCATGAACCATATCAGACTCTATCACGGAGCCGTGGCTTCCCATTGCACCATCCGCGACATCAACGGCGGGTCATGGCTGTTAATTGACAGCGAGTCTGCCCTTACCAACTCTGTGATCATAGCATGGAACCATACTTCGGCTCCACAGATTACTGGCAGCGTTACTCTCTGCGTGGGTGTCAATGTTGATCTGCCCCCGACTGGCACTGGTGCACCAGACATCAACAACAACTACGATTTGATCGCTACCGGTGACCGCAGTACGGTCATCCTCGACACCGCTTCAGGAGTTAACACTAACTTTGACTTGCATTGGTCGCTCAACACTAGCGACGGAGCGAACCCTTCTCTCGGCAACGCTTCCGATGGAACGAACATTGGCTTCACTGGGCGACCGGTTACCTACCGCCTCGCCGGCCAGCCTAGCATTCCTAAGATTTCCAATCTCGTCGTGCCAGGACTCGCCTCGCCTACAAGCGGGCTCAATGTCAAGGTAACGGTCAGCGAACCTGCTCCTTAAGACTTCCATCCACTTCACTATCTCATGATAGCGAGTCCTCACGCTCGTCATGGTTTCTTTACTTGGGTGCTCACTTGCCCAGGCAAAGGTGATCAAGGCGGAATATTTCTTCGATACCGAACCTGGTGTCGGCAATGGTAGTTCCATAGACTTCGATCCCGATGATCCTGAATTCACGTGTTTCGAATTCACCGTCCCCAAGGATGAGATGGAATTGCTCAGTCCAGGCACCCATCACTCGTCGTACGCTATCAAGACAACACGCTTAGCGAACCGCTCATGTTCCTGGAAGGCATCACTATCACCACGGATCCGATGACTAGAGCTGTGACCGGCGTCACGCTGATCACGGAGGATGACACTTCCGCCGGTGCTAGCTGGTCCATTGTCTACGCGCGAAGTTTCGTCATCCCGGTGTCGACGACACCCGCCGGAGAAGTCGACTACGCCGAGTATGTCATTCGCAATAACTCGTCCACCGTCATCACGCCTCTTGGAAGTGGGGTCGAGATCACCGATCTCGGGACACTGACCAAAAGTAACCGAGACCTGGCCTTCAACATTCCCGCGAACACACTCGCGAAAGGCGACATCCATAGCTTGGCGATTCGTTTCCGCAATAGCTTGGGCAATTGGTCCATGACAGAAACCCGTCACTTCATGCTAGCCCCTGAAGCCGAGATCGACGGCACTGTCGTGAGAGGGAATACACGCTCTCCAACATGAATGGTTCCTTGATCCCAGGAGGTCTTGGCTCTGGTGAAATGCTCATGCTGCCTGGCGTGAGAATACTCACGGCAACGCTCCCTCCCGAAGACATCGCCGCACTCGATCCGAAAACGTATTCCATCACCATCCGTTTTCAAGACAGCAAGGGCGATTGGTCGATCCCCCAATCACGTAGCTTCACCATCCCAGACGTCGACGATGTTCTAGGCGTCGCTCAAAACATTGTCAGGGGCGAATACTTCATTCTTTCTGACAGCGAGAGTCTTGTCCCACCTGCCCTCGGTACCGGAACAGCGTTCAACCTCCCTTCACCCATAAATGGAGTGATCGATCTGAGCGCCGTCATTCCTGGTTCAGCGTTCCCTGCCGATGCTGAGGGCATCTACTATGTTGGCGTACGTTTCCAAGATGACGCTGACAATTGGTCCTTCACCTAAACCCGACCAACTTTAGTGTCTGAGCCTGCACTCACCGCCGCTCTCATTGCACGCATTCGATACAACATCTACGACCCTGACGACAACCTCGTAGAGCAAGGGCAGATCTTCAGCGTCGACAGCCTTGTCCCCTTCCCGTCTGAGATCGAAGACATTGTGGAAACACACAACCTCATGTTCGATCCCGATCCCTACCGTTTTGAAATATATCTGCTAGACAACGAAGGGCAGCCCAAGAACGAGATCGAAGACACCTTCACCGTGGTCACTCATCGTGATCTCTGGGATGCCATCTACTCCACGGATTCCGGTGATCGTTCTAACGAATTAATTAGCGGACCGTTCGCTGATCCCAACAATGATGGCATTCCCAATCTGTTAGCCTTCGTTCTCGGTCTAGACCCATTGTCCGATGCGGCTTGCACCTTGGATCTGGTCCAACTTGACGGCGAACCCCATCTATCGCCGCTCTCACAGATTCCCACCGTGATGCCTCCTGGCGTCGATCTCAGCCTTCGCGGTTTGGATAGCCTTCCATTCTCCGCCCCTATTTGGACTTACGACACAGACATCGATGTCTCTCCTTAACTCATGGATACCGATAACTTCACGCTCACGAGCCCAGTAGAAGACAGCCGTTCGAACCGCCTCAATGTCCACGCGGTCCTAGGCAGCGGCGCGCGGATGCGGCATTTCTTTGACCTCTGTGCTAAGTTGTCAGGAACATGGCCATACACTTATCCAGTGGCGCCGTGAACGACGTGATCTCGCTGGAATTGATCAAACGTTGGTGCTGGCTGAACTCGGTATGGGCAACGCGTTTCCTGCCCCGCTTCATTCGTCACAAGAACAATGCCCCGCTGCCACATTTGCTTTCACTTGAAGATGACAAACACGTGCTGTTTCGCGTCGACGGAGATAGTCACTTCCTCGCTGTAGCGACGTTCTTCTTCATGGGTGATTGAGTAATGGTCGCGGATGGCACGCTCTGCGCTCGCTTTGACACCAATGGCATAAGACAGTTTGAAACCTAGGCCTTCGGAGAACGTCGTCGTCTTCTCTTTCTCCAAGTGATAGGTCTTCTTCCAAGTCTGACTCAACTGGATGGTTCGCGTGAGGTCCGCAGAGCTGTTAGAGTTGTCAACCTCGCGCACCACTTCGCCCAAAAGCTCCGTTTCCCGTGACGCCTCAGTGAGCTCGGTTTCAAACTTTGGCTCTGGCAATGGAGGCGGTTCTGAAGTGTGATCTACCTGATTCACACCGGTTCCGTCCAAGTCCAGTTTGAACTTCGCCAGCATGCCAAATGCGCACGCGGAAGTGGTGCCCGAGACGGTGGAAGGTGTGTAGCGTGCCGAGGAAGAAGACAATGGAATCATGATAAATCCGTTCGCCATCAAGGGTCACCCTGAGTCGGGAAAGCGGGAATCCTGTGGTGATATCCACTGTCACCGTGTGCTTTCGACCGTCGAGCTGGAAACTCCAATATCCGTTCATACCCGTGTATACGGGGAAAGCGGAAAGAAGTGACGGGTGCCGAATGGCCCTCTCGGCAAGCTACCGTTTCTTAGAGAAAAAGCCACGTTGCTTGTCCGAGATGGGCATTTGCAAGACCTCCATGACTAACATCATATCTTCCCAGACTTTACGCTTCTCGGCGATGTCGTCGTTTCGTAAGAGGTAGGACGGGTGGTAGGTCGCAACGAAGGGGATGTTATTCCAAGCGCGAACTTGATCTCGGGCGCGGCCGACGGGCGTCTTCTCGCCGGTCAAGCCTTCGAGGGCGGTGTCGCCTAGGGCAACAATGACCTTGGGCTTCACGATGACGGTCTCTGCCACGACGTAGGGGAGGCAGGCGTGCATCTCTGCCGTCGTTGGACTACGATTCCCAGTATCTTGGTTAGACGCGTTGGGACCGTATTTGACGATGTTAGATATGTAGACCATTTCTCGCTGCAAGCCCATGGCTTGGATAATCTTGGTCAGGAGCTGGCCTGCGGGTCCGACGAAAGGTTCCTCTTGGCGCTCCTCTTCACTACCCGGGGCTTCGCCAATGAACATTATCTCGGCATCGAGGCTTCCAGTGGAGAAGACCATGGTGTCTCGGAGATCAGCGGTGCGGGCTTCATTGTCTTTGGCGATGCGAGTTTTGAGGTCAGCGATTTGGGCCGCTTTGTCTGCGCCAGTCGCGGTGATGACGGTCCGGGCTTCAGCCACGGCAATCTTCGGGTAGGCGATCGTGGGCTCGTTGGAGACAGGCTCTGCCGGAGCGGCTGGCGGCTGCGGGGTCAACGGTCTCTCTTCCACCACAACGGGTTGTGGTGTGGGTGTGGGTGTGGGAACCGGCGTGGCGGCCACCGCTTCTCGTGGTTGCCGCGCATGAAAGTAGACGGCGCGAAGCCCGGCTTTGGCCTCGTCTGAGAGGAGGGCACGTTTCACCCCCTCATCCTGCCGGTGCTTGAGGTAGCGGAGCAGGTGCTGGGTCGCGAGAGTGACGTCGGCCATGATGGGAGCGTAGGTAGGTTGACTGTCGATTACAACTTCGAGCTGCTTTCACCCTTGAGAACCTTCCAGCGCGCGCACATACTCGCGAAACTTCGTTAGATCACATTATGTTTAAACGTCTCGGTAACCTCATTAAAGGATTCTTCGGCCTCTTCGTAGGCGGCTTGGAGAAACGCAATCCAGAAGCTCTCTTGGAAGTGGAGAAAGAGAATCTCCGGAAGAACATCGTGCAGTTTAATCAAGGGCTCGCGGCCCATGCTGGCCTTTGTGAGCGCCTCATGGTGCAGGTTAAGAAGCAGGAGAACGAACAAGCCGAGCTGCGCGCGAAGACCACGGCGCATCTCAGAGCCGGAAATAAGAAGATGGCAGGCCAGCTGGCCATGCGCCTCCAGTCTGTCACCACCGAGTTGGACGAGAACACGGCACAGCTTGAAGAGGCCGAGAAGACGTATCGCGAACTCATGAATGCACGAGACGTTTCTATCAAGGAGGCCCGTGGCAAGATCGAAGAACTTCGCCGTGGGATCGATGACATGAAAGTTCAGGGAGCCATGGCGGAACTGAACGAAATGGCTGCGGGCATGGTCAATGAAATCGGCGGCTCTGGCGACACCCTAAACCGTCTCCAAGAGATGGTCGAAGATGAACGCTCCAAAGCCCGTGGCCGAAATCGCGTGGCCAAGGATAGCATTGATACCACCGAGATCGCGGAGCTCGAATTAGAGCAGACAGCGATGGAAGATCAAGCTTTGGCTGACTTTGCCGCGAAAGAAGGTTTTTCCATGGAAAGCGATAGCAGTGACGGTGGTTCCTCAGAGAGCCCCACGGAAGAGTCCGGTGGCAAGTCCATGGGACCAGCCGAGTCCGCGTAGCCTCACGGATACCTGAACGCTCAAGGCTGGATGACCATTCCTAGCCGTCTGGCAGGCAGGGAATGGAGAACCACGGAAGACACCTGAACACATGGAAAGGGTGGAGTAGTCCGGAGCTGTCACTCCTCTCCAAGGGCTATTAGTTTTCGAGGATCTCTTTCATGCGCTCACCCAACGAACTGACGTAGGGCTCATCGAAGATCTCCAAGTGCGTTCCAGGTGTTTCTACAACGTGGATTCCCCCTTCGACGACATCTTCCCAGCCTAACTGCGGGCTGTAGTAGCAGTAATCATTAGGGCCCGTGGCGCGGATGAGTGTCATTTTACCAGCGTAGGGTATGGGCACGTAGCGCTCGATCATCCTGGTGTGGACTTCACGAATCTGGATAAGCCTAACATCATCAGACGTCAAATTACCGTTCTTTAAACAGGTCATCGCGCGCTTCACTTCCCGACGATGCTTTAGCTTACTAGCAAAGCCTTTGCCAGCCAGCTTGGCCATGGTGCCAATGCGTTTCCCCACGTTATCTTCACCAAGAAACTCCCAGTTCACCTGCGCTCGCTGAAACAGCGAGTATTTGTTCTCCAGCTCCTGAGCAGGATTGGGCGTGTCAAAGAGGATCAGCTTCTCCACTTCGATCTTTCGAGTGTAGAGACGCTGCGCCATTTCATACGACACCACACCGCCAAATGAATAGCCGCAGAGGGTGTAAGGACCTTCTGCCCGTACGCTCTCGACTAGGTCAAGGTAGTTTTCTGCAATTTCGGCAATGCTAGATCGATCTGATATCTTAGAAGAATCCGTCAACATCGGTGCCTCTATGGCATAAAACGGCGTCTCTTCAGGCAGCCAACGCACCAGCTCCCGATAGAATAGAATACCTCCATCGCCACCATGAACGGCAAAGATGGGAGTCACGTCCGGAGACCCTTCTTGAATCGTCGTGACGGATGAGACCTTAGCCACGGTGGGCTTCACCTCCAACACCTTGTTGCTAGTTCCATTCGTCTGGCTCTTTCCATTGGAATGATGCCCATTGCCATTGGCCTTCCCATCTGCCGTCGCAACCTCAAGCGGCTCTAAGACGGGTCCCTCACGTTCAATTAGCGATGCCAGCCCCCGCACCGTGGGTGCCTCAAAGAGCGTGCCCAACGGCAGCTTCGCACCAAACTCGCTTTGGATACGGGTAAACAGACGGAGCCCAACTAACGAATGCCCACCAATGTCAAAGAAGTTGTCATCTAGACCAACTCCTTTGCAGTCTAACAATTCTTCCCACAGAAGAGCCAGGCGTTTCTCTGATTCGCTAGAAGGCTTCTCTCGTGTCTCTGGCGTCGTGTGACTCCCTTGAATGTCTGGCAGCGCGCGAAGATCCACCTTGCCATTTGCCGTCACAGGGAGGGCGTCGAGCGCCATCATTGCGGACGGCACGAGATGCGCCGGCAAACGCTCTGCAAGCTTTCCTTTGGTCTCTGCTGTATCGAAGGACCGTCCTTCCGACAGCACGACATAGGCTACTAACATGCGGTCACCCGCGTTGCTGCCTTGCGTCGTCACACAGCTTTGTCCGATCCCAGGCAACGCATTCAGCGCCGTCTCGACCTCGCCCGGTTCTATCCTGAAACCACGAATCTTGATCTGCTTGTCCAGCCGCCCACTGAACTCGATCGTGCCATCAGCTTGCCAACGGCAGCGATCGCCCGTGCGATAGACGACGGCTTTGGAATCGCGAGAGAAGGGATGCGCCACAAACTTCTCTTTAGTGAGTTCCGGGCTATTTAGATAGCCTGTGGCCAGTCCGCAACCACCGATATGGAGCTCTCCCCAGACTCCCACAGGAACGAGATTTCGGTTAGGATCCAGAATATAACAGGTTGTGTTTGCTATAGGTTTTCCAATGGGCACCGACGGCTTCAAAAGATCTGCTTCGGTGATTGTGTGGCAACACGTGAAGGTCGTGTTCTCAGTTGGACCGTAGCCATTAATTAGCTTGCCAGTGAGTTTAGCATGAGCCCGTTGCACATGATCCATCGAGAGAACGTCTCCACCCGCTAACACTTGCTTTACGCCCACGAGAGCCTCTAAATGCTCATCGACCATCAGCTGGAAGAGACCTGAGGTCAACCAAAGCGTCGTCACCCCGTGCTTCTTGATCAGGGCACCAATGTCTTCCAGCGACGGCACACCTGGCGGAGGCAGGACTAACGAACCTCCATTGAGTAAGGGTCCCCAAAGCTCCATCGTCGACGCATCAAACGAAATGGCGGCAGCCTGCAGGAAGACGTCGTCTTCAGTGAACTCCGCGTAATCCGTATTCTTCACCAATCGGACAATGCCACGATGCGGAATCATGGATCCCTTCGGCTTACCAGTAGAGCCAGACGTGTAGATCACATAGGCGAGATCTTCAGAACAGGTCTTGGTAGCAAGGTTGTCCGTGGCGCTATCGCCATCGAGCGAGTCCGGGTGCAGGATTTGGGTGCCTTCGGAATCTTCGATTTCTGTGGAGATAAGCACAGAAGCCTTAGTGTCTTCTAGCATGTAGGCGATCCGTTCCGTGGGGTAGTTTGGATCGATGGGCACATAGGCACCACCAGCCTTCAAGATACCTAACAACGACGCAACGAGATCAAAAGAACGTGGCAGTAGCACCCCCACAAGGGTACCAGGTTTCACACCCATCTCTACCAGGCGATGAGCAAACTGGTTCGCACGCGCATTGAGAGCGCCATAACTCACCGTCTCATCGTCGCTACGAAGGGCGACCGCTTCCGAGCTAAAAGTCACCTGACGTTCGAAGAGATCATGCACGCAGGTTCCCAAGGGTGCTGATGGAAGATCCCGCGCGGTGTTGTTAAACGCCTGTAACAGATTCTTTGACTGATTCTCACTAACCAAAGAGACCTCAGCAAGCGGCCGTTCCGGAGATTCGGCTAAGGTCGTGATGAGTGTCTCAAAGTGAGCGAACCAACGCTGAATCGTGTCCGCGTCGAAGAGTTCCGTCTTGTAGTCGCAATCAATGACCAAGCCTTCGCGAGAGTCGATGATGTTGAAGAAGAGCGGGAAATTGACGAACCGTTTGGAGACGGCGTCGAAAGTCGTGACCAACCCTTCAAACTCGTCGTGGTAGTCGGTGCGCTCGACGTTGAACTGCACTTCCACAAGGGGCTTGCGACCGGCCTGACGAGGGAGATTCAGTTTGGGCAGGAGCTCTCCATAGGTGAAGTCCTGATGCTCAAAAGCCTCGAGCACACGTTCCCGCACGCCGTTAAGATGCTCGTTAAAACTCACGCTTTGCTTAACATCCGCGCGCATCGGAAGGAAGTTCACGCAATGGCCAACGATGCCATCGTCCTCTTCCAGAGTCTGGCCCGCTGCTGGCGTGCCAATTCCAAAGTCGTCTTGGCTTGTCAATTTCGCCAAGAAGATCTCAAACGTGCCTAACAACGTCTGGTAGGCCGTGCACTTCTGCTTGGCGCCCACGCGTTTGAGTGCTTTAGAGATGTCTTTGGACAAGACGTGGCGTTCCGTGCCACCGGTGAACGTGTCGGTGGCGCCATAAAGACGATCCGTGGGCAACGCAAGCGGTTCTGGCGGACTCGCGTAGACACTCTCCCAGAAGGTCATGGCTTCGTCATTGCTCTTCTTGAAAGCACGATCCTGAGCATAACGGCCAAAGCTAGGTGCAGGCTCCAGCTTAGGACGTTCCCCACGTGCCTTGGCACCGTAGAGTTCGCTCAATTCTTCTAATAGCACATTGTAAGACCAGCCATCGCATACCAAATGGTGAGCGGTGAGAAACAAGATAGATTCCGTTTCGCCTAACTGAACAACGAACCCACGAATCAGCGGACCGTTGACCAGATCGAACGTCTGCGTCGCTTCTTCTCGCCTGAAGGCCTCGAGCTTAGCTTCGCGAGTCTCCGCATCCAAGTCGGCCAAGTCACGAACTTGCAGGTCGACAGTGAGCTTGTCAGCAAACTGCATCGCGGTGCCGTCTTCGCTGAAGGTAGCACGCAACGCGTCGTGACGTGCGATCACCTCATTTAACGAAGCCTGCAAGTACTGTAGATTCGCCCGGCCTTGGATGTGCAAGGTCGTTGCTTCATTAAAAGCACAGGACGCCTCTGGCTTAAGAAGGGAGGCTAACCATATCTCTTGTTGAGCCGCAGTGATCGGAGCGGCCTCCGTCTGACGCGGTGCCTCCAAGGACTTTCTCAGGCGATCTTCACCGCCGTTGGGCCCTCCGAAGAAGCCACCTTGGCGCATCTCTGCCACCGCCTCTTTCACGGCATTGATGACGAAATCAATGTCCTCATCCTTGTGAGACGTTGTTAGATAACATGGCAAGCCTTCAAGAATGAAGACACCCTTTTCACGGAGCTGACAGAAGAGGAGACCGCCATACTTCTCCTCATCAGACACCCTAACATACATCTGCGAACTAAACTGAACCATACGGATACCGATGCCTTCGTCAGCGAAGAACTGATCGATTGTGCCTGCTAAGCGAGCGGCCTTAGCATAAACGTCATCCCAGTAAGACTGAGGCTGCTCGAGGAAGAACTTCGCCATGACGTTCACGGCTGCGATCGTCAGCGGATGCCTAACAAAGGTGCCCGCAAAAAAAGTCACAGGCTGTTCAGGAAAGGAATCATCTCCATACTGCCAATGGCCGCCGTCGAAGGTGTCCATGTATTCAGCCTTGCCTGCAACGAGGCCAACCGGCATCCCACCACCGATGACCTTTCCGTAAGTAGCGAGATCAGCTTTGACGCCGTAATAGTCTTGCGCGCCGCCAGGCCCCGTGCGGAAGCCTGTGATGACTTCATCGAAGATGAAGAGACACCCAGCGTCTTCCGTGATCTTACGTACCTCTTTGACAAACTCGACGGGCTGAAACTCCGGGCGCCTACTTTGCATCGGCTCGATCATCACGGCCGCGATGTCACCAGCAATCTCACGGATCGTTTGCAGCGCTTCGTCAGTGCCATAGTCAAGCACGATGACGTCAGCCACGGCGCGACGAGGAATGCCTGGTGCGATCGGGAGTGACTTGAGCTTCCCGTTCTTGTTCGAGCCCCTCACTAAGACCTCATCGAAATTCCCGTGGTAATCTTTTGAAAAGACCACGATTTTGTCTTTGCCAGTCACAGTGCGCGCCAAGCGCATGGCACCTTGAACGGCCTCTGATCCGGTATTCACGAAACACACACGTTCCGCATCCACCAGCTTACAGACTAGCTCGGCCGTTTCTCCGGCGAACTCCGACTGAGGGCCTACGGCGATAGTCTTGTCTAACTGCTCCTTGAGCGCTTCGGTCACGAAGTCTGGGGAATGGCCCACGAAGCCAGGACCAAAGCCATTCACAATATCAATGTAGTCATTGCCATCGATGTCCGAGAGACGTGGGCCTTTGGCCTTCTCGACAACAATTTGATAACACATATCTTTCCACAATCGATTGAATCCGTTTGCTGTCCGAGGATCGGCGAAGCAGTGACGATACTTCTGCGTGCGCTCTTTCGAGCCCGCGGTCTTGGCGTTGTAGCGCTTAGTGAGATCTGCAATGAACGCTTGCTGTTGATCCGTCAGCCCTTCATCACGAGTACGATTTATGGGCTTGTAAGGTCCGTGAGCAGCTTGTGCTGGCGCGTCCTTCTTGGGCTCAGGAGTCGGTGCTGGTGCTGGCTTGTGGGCAGCAGGAGCAACCGCTTCAGGCACTTGCACTGGCAGAACAGCAGGGGCTGCGGCTAGCGGCGCACCGCCTTGCAACAATGAAAGTTGTTGCTGCATCAAGGTCATTTGTTGATGAATGACAGTTCCCAATAAGTCACTATCAGCACTCACAGCGGGCATGACAGATAACGGAACTGGTGTTGCCTGCATGCTGACAGCAGCGGCTGGAAGCGCGGTGACGGGCGTTTGGGCTACTAGAGCAGTAACGACGGGAGCAGGGGCAGCTGCTTCCTCAGGTGCGAAAGCACTTGGATCAAGGGTTGCATCAAGATGTTCGAGCATCGCATCGATACTAGGCAGTTCATCGATGAGCTGACGCATCGTGACCTTGGTTTCAAAGTCATCTTGGAAAGCCTTACTCACCTGGGTCAGTAAGAGTGAGTCGAAGCCTAGCTCTATGAAAGAAGCATCGCCATCAAGCTCCTCCTCCGGAATGTCAGACAGTTCACTAAGACTCTCGCGCATCTTGGCAGCGAGCCGATCTCGGCGTGATGGTGTGGTGGGCATAATTACTGGTGTGGTGGTGGTTGCGACAGGAGAATGAATCGTTTGGGAAGACTGTAAAGAAACGTTAGTATCAGCAGTCATGGGCACAGGATCGACCCAGTGGCGTTTGCGTTCAAAGGGATAGGGTGGCAGCACAACGCGCCGAGGCGTTTCGATCGCGTAGTAACTTTGCCAGTCAACGGAGGTACCGTTAAGCCACAGGCGGCCCAGGGTGGTCAACAGCTGCTCGTAGTCTGAAGCGCCGCCTGATGCGTGAGCGCTACTGGCGTGGAAACCATGCCCGCCTTCGCGTCCGACAGATTGGCGTCCCAGCGTTGCTAGGGTCTGGCCGGGGCCTATTTCGAGGAAGGTCTGATTCTCTTGCGAAGCCGCTAGAGCACGAATCGAATCGTAGAACTTCACAGGCTGGCGCAGATGACGCGCCCAGTATTGAGAATCGCAAGCATCTGACTCTGTTAGCCAGTTTCCGGTTACCGTCGAGAAGATGGGGATCTCTGGTTTGCGCAGGGTGGCTTTCGCGATCTCTGCAGCAAACGGATCAATCACGGGATCCATCATGCGTGAGTGGAATCCGTGCGACGTGTGCAAGTACTTCACGGTCACCCCATCAGCCTCGAGCCGGGCTTGTACGGTCGCGGCATTCTCATGGCTACCTGCGAGGACGCACAGGTCTTTCCCATTCACAGCAGCAAGATCAGCCCCGCCGAGATAGGGCTGAATGGCGTATTCTGACAAACGCACCGAAAGCATGGCACCTCCAGGCAAGTCCCCCATGAGCCTCCCTCGCGTGGCAAGAATAGTTAGGCCCTCTTCCAAAGAGAAGACACCGGCCAGACACGCAGCGGCAAATTCCCCCACACTATGGCCAATCATGGCCGCAGGTAAAATGCCCCACGACTGCCAGAGTTTGGCCAAACCGGTTTCGATGACAAAGATGGCAGGCTGCGCAAAGACCGTTTCTTTCAGGCGATCCGTGGCGACTTCGTCAGCGACTTCAGGATAGAGAACGTCTCGCAAATCCGCGCCAATCTGTTTCTGCAAATAGGTTGCGCAGAAATCGATGTGATCTCGGAAGATGGGCTCACACTCATACAACTCGCGGGCCATGCCCACGTGCTGCGCACCTTGCCCAGGGAACATGAAATTCAAAGGACCGGCAGCATTTCCGGGGGATCCGTCGTGGATCTTGACATCTGGCAGGAATGCCCAATCGGAAGCCACGCAGATCCGGCGTTTGGCAAAGGCCCGACGACCGATCGCTGTCGTGAAGGCGGCATCTGCAAAGTTGGTTTTTGGGTCTACCTTAGACAAACGTGCTGCCACTTCATCGCGCGCCGTTTCAGTCCGGGCAGACATAAGGAAGAGCTGGACAGGGCGTTTGGAAACGGTCCGTGCAGCTTCTGCAGGCGCTTCTTCCAAGACGACGTGGCCATTGGTGCCACCGACGCCAAAAGAACTCACTCCCGCCCGACGCGGTCCATTCTCGCTCACCCAATCCGTTAGGGTTGTTTGGATGCGGAAAGGGCTCGTTTCGAAATCGATCTTCGGATTGGCACGTTCATAGTGCAAGAGCGGCGGAATCTGGGCGTGTTCCAGTGCAAGCGCGGTCTTGATCACGCCGCACACGCCTGAGGCCACATCAAGGTGCCCAATGTTAGGCTTAAGCGAACCCAAGGTGCAGAAGGAGTTCGCATCCGTTTGTCGACGGAAACACTTGGTGAGTGCTGCCACTTCGATCGGATCGCCTAACGGCGTTCCTGTGCCATGCGCTTCGATGTAGCTGATCGTCTCAGGCTCCACGCCAGCGTCTTGTTGCGCCATGGTGATGACCTCGACTTGCCCATCCACACTGGGTGCGGTGTAGCTGTGCTTGACGCCACCGTCATTGTTCAAGGCAGCACCGCGAATGATGGCGTGGATGTTATCGCCATCCCGTTGCGCTTCTGACAGTCGCTTTAGCAGCACGATACCTGCCCCATTTCCAAAGACTGTTCCGGTGGCTTCATCACTAAACGTGCAAACTCTGCCATCTTTGGAAAGCATGCCATCGGGCGTGTAGTAATAGCCCTTCTTCTCCGGCAGCGTGATGGTGACACCACCGGCCATGGCCATATCAGATTCACCAGCGCGTAAGCTTTGGATCGCCTGGGCAATCGCCACCATGGAAGTAGAGCACGCCGTCTGTACGGTCATGCTAGGGCCTCGCAGATTTAGCTTAAAGGAAACACGCGTAGCAAGGTAGTCCTTGTCATTTCCAAGCTCCGTCTGCAAAGAGCCGACCTGAATGGAAGGGATCCATTCGGCATGAAACGCCTTGTCCGTGAGGAGGTTCGCGATAACATACGTGTCCAAGTAAGACCCTGCCCAAAGCCCAATCTTACCGGCATAGGTATTCGGATCATAGCCACCCCGCTCGAGAGTTTCCCAGGCAAGTTCGAGGAAGATCCTTTGCTGTGGGTCCATGTGCTTCGCTTCCTTGGGCAGGATACCAAAGAAGGCCGCGTCAAATTCCTGAATCTTATCGAGGCATCCTTTAACCGGCACGTAGACGGGATCTTGACGCACGTCGGCCACATCGACTCCATCAGACGCCAGTTCCTCATCGCTGAATGAATGTAAGGAACGCTCACCATCACGAAGATTTGCCCAGAAATCCTCAACGGAATTCGCGCCTGGTGCACGCACAGCCATCCCAACGATCGCAATGGGTTCACTCGGTGGACGTTCGGAAGAGCTGAGCGGTTGGCGTGACGATGTGGTTTCGCCTTCGATACGTTGAGCAAGTGCTCGCACCGTAGGGAGTTCAAACAAATCCGTTAGGGTAACGTCCGCTTTAAAGTCGCGCACGAGTCGCGCGTGGAGCCGCACCAAGTGAAGCGACTTTCCACCAAGTGCGGAGAAACGATCTTCCACGCCCAGCCCTTCTAGACCCAGCACAGCTTCCCATAGATCGAGCAAGCGTTTCTCTAACGCTGTGTTTGGGCCGACAACGGGCTCGCTAAGATCAGGTCGCGGAAGGCGCTCAGAAGCCAGATGTTCAGCCAAGCGACCAACATCCGACCATTGAGCGATGACATGCTGAACGTCGTGGCTCTTCTTCGTTGAGACGTTGCTCACAGGAACAGCTTTTGAGGCTGCTGTCAGGTCAGCTACAGGAACAAGATTGATGTCTGTGGCTACTTGGGCATCGAGAACAAAGGAGCCCTCTTTCTCTACCGCACCGATCTCTTCAAAGAAGGCCCGACACACGCCATTTCGCTCCGCTTCTTTAAAGGCCACACGAATGGAGACTACCGAAGCAGCTAAAGCATCCTTCCCGAGCTGACGGATCATGTGGCGCTCCACACCCTTGCCCAGAGCGCGACAACTGAGATAGAATGCAGACACCTCAAGCGCCTCTTTCGCGCATTCTGAAATCATAGCACCAACAACGCCGTACTGACCAAATCGATCGGCAGCGATCACGCGATGAGCGATAGCCCCATGAGCCTGTCGCTCGGCAAGTTCATGCGCCTGGAAAGGCGACTTGCAGGCATTAAACTGATTTGTGCGCGTGCTGAGCTGGGCGACGCGTTCACGCTCCTTTGAGGTGATCACAGATAGATCGACCTCCAATTGGAGGCCTTCAAGAAAGGCTGCGAAACTATCACTTTCTTCTCGCAGACTCTCCCTCGACGCTTGGGCTGCGTAAAGTTCATTACGGTGCGCATCCTCTTCCGTCCTCGGCGATCCAAGGTCGAAGGCCCAACTTTGTGTCAGGGTCGACTCGATCGCAGCTCGATCTTCCGGCAGTGTGATTGCTAGAACTCCAGGACATCCCGACGTCACTTCCGCAGTCTCGGCAGGGTTGTCATCAATGAAGACCACGCTATCCAGGCCCAGCCCGAGTTCCTGACAAAGCTCGCGAACATTGCCAGACTTGGGCTCCCAGTTGACCTTCTGTGCGACGAAGTCGTCATTCTTCAGAAGCATGTCAGAATGATCTTCCAAGGCCTTGGTCACATCATCTGCATCGTTCTTGGAGCTGATAGCTAACAAGAAGCCTCGCTTGCGCTGAACTTGGAGGAATGTTTGCAACGCCCTCGCAGGCTCATCGACGGCAATGCCGTCAACGCCGTCCTCACCCAGCACGCCGCGCCACAAGGTATTGTCGGCATCCGCAACGATCAGTTTCCGTGAGGGACTGTGCCACGCATGCAATTGACGGGCGACGCGAATGGCCAAGGCAGCGAAGCCCTCCTCAGTGAAAGGAACGTTTCCCGATTCTTCAGCCTCTCGATCAAAAGTCTCATGGGTGCCTACCAGATCTAGGAATTCCTGGCTCCCAACGACGACGTGACCCAAGGCCAACAAACGAACGAGAGCCTTCGCTTCAAGATCAGTATCGGTACTATCCGCGATCGGATGAGGGCAGAATACGAACAAGGCGGCACTACCTAGCCGATTGCCCTGTTCCTCAAGCGCTTGCTCTAAGGCTCCGAGCCCTTCCGACGGGTTGTCGGAAGCGAGGTCGCGTGGGCGAATCAGAAAGACTTGGTGCGCTTCTGTGGACGTTCTCACGTCACTGCGCGGATCCAGCAATTGCTGGACGACCTGATTGAACGGCGAGAAGCCGACCCGAGGTTGATGACCCAGTGCTTCAAGTAAGAACGCGAGAGACCGCTCAAGAGGCTCGGCCGTGAAGCTAGCAGTGACCTGAATTCTCATAATGCTTGCAATCGAGGCGCTCTGTGATTCTGATAGTTATCCCGCAACACGACTTCACCTAAGTATTGAAATTATGATAAATCATGCATTCAATGAATCTAATGTAGGCCCAAGGACGTTTCCGCATGGTCGTATTTCGATAGTGAGAACTTTATCATCGTTGAGACCTGGCTTTCTGGTTTGTGCTTGCGACGGAATCGATTCGTACGTAGAGGCAAAGCATGCCTGACCAGCCAGGAATCGACGTCAATTGGGACAAATGGACCGCCAAGATGCGGTCTATGCTGGTATTTGTACGGCGTGAGGACGAGGTCCTCCTCATACGCAAGAAACGTGGTCTCGGTGAAGGAAAGATCAATGGTCCTGGTGGCAAGGTCGACGAAGGCGAGACCATTGAGGAAGCCGCTATCCGTGAGACTCAGGAAGAGGTTGGGCTCACGCCAACAAATCTCAAACACCAAGGCGAGCTCTACTTCCAATTTGCCGACGGCCTGAGCATTCACTGCACTGTCTTTACCAGTGATCTCTACGAGGGACAACTGACCGAGACCGACGAAGCCATCCCCATGTGGATGAAGACCGACGAGGTGCCCTATGACGAGATGTGGGAGGACGACAAGTTCTGGCTTCCACAAGTTCTCGAAGGCGAGAGCTTTCAAGGTCGTTTCACTTTCGACGACGACAAGATGCTCAGCAAAGAGCTGAACTTCGGCTCTGATGTGAGCAAGTCTTTCGTCACCGTCTGCGATGCCGCGCCTGAAGAGGAAGACGAAGAGGAACCGACCTTCGAAGAAGAAGTTTCCGTCGACTTGCCTGCACCTCCTGAGGAAGAAGCTGAAACTGAGGAAGAAGCTGAAACTGAGGAAGAAGCTGAAACTGAGGAAGAAGCTGAAACTGAGGAAGAAGCTGAAACTGAGGAAGAAGCT
>CALLLI010000296.1 GCA_938082635.1 uncultured Verrucomicrobiales bacterium | reverse complement strand
TTCAAAACTATGCCAATCCGAACTCAGTGAGCCAAGGCCCCTTTCTCAATCCGGCGACGATGAGCCAGTTTCACCAACTAGCTTATGATACGGACGCCGGTGGTGTGCAAATTAATAGCAGTATCACGAACCATTGTTTCGGTCAGTTGGCGATCGGCATGAATGGAGCCATTGGATTGTTGGATACCGAACAACTCTGGTGCCGAGCCTTGACAAATTACCTACAGAAGCAATCTCAATTTATTGAACTTCGGTTGGCGGCTGTGATGGCGTTTACCGATCTGTTCGGTGCTGATGCTATGCAAACTACGAAAGTGAAGGAGGCTTTTGACTTCGTCGAGATCTACGACGGATCGACCTTTCCGCCACCAGCTCCGGTACCTTCGGTGAATGCTCTAGACTCGACCTTGTTCTTTCGCTGGGAGCCTTTTAATGCCGCCTTCTTCATGGGCCGCCGCGAGGCTGCCCTTAATGATGGTCTCGCGGGCGTCTTCTTGGTCACGGGTGATTTACCCAGCTTCAAACGTATCTCGGTTTTTGGTGATGGAAGTTTCGCGGTCTTCGTCATGGCGTCTGCTGATCTCGCCTTCCTCTCGACGGGCGGGCAGTCCATAGAGTTTGCGGGCGTCCCTGGCCAAGTTCCCACGGCAGTCATGTCGCCTGATGGCACTCGTTATGCGATAATTCTAGCAAATAGCTTCACCGGTGCGGTGACGAATCAGATGACAATTGTCGATCTGGTTCCGCAAATGGAGGAGACGGTTCATCTGGTGGCGCCGACGATAAATGGCGCCCTGTTAGATATCGTGCAGTTTGGCGATGCCATCGACTTTGCTTCAGACGGGCGCAGTGTCATCTATGACGCCTTTGTCTCCCTGCCAGTGCAAGGGAGGCCGCCATTCGCCGGATAGACGCTCTATCGCTGTGACATGAATTCTCGTACGATTGGCGCGCTCATTGAGCTCAATGAGGGTCTTGACTTCGGCAATCCGAAGTTCTCAAACACGCGAAGTGATCTCCTAACCTATGGGGTCATTCCCAAAGATACAGGAATCTCGGAGATCTACACCGCAAGCTTCTCGACCGGGGCGACGGCTCATATCACTCGGCTGAAGGAGCCCAACTTAGTTGCTGTGCTGGCCTACATCGGTGATGACTCTGGCATCATCTTCTCCTCGCGCGATACGAATGCCACACGCGGCTCATTGGTGGTCCAGCCGCTTCAGTCTGACGGGGTCACCCCGATGGGAAATGCTCAGCTTTGGCTCAGCGATGCCGTCTTTGGTGCCGTCTACCGCCGCGGCCAGTACACGGCAACCAATTAGACGCCACAGGTCAGCGTGACTTCGCCATCCACAGGTGCCGAGTTTGCCGAACTCTCCAGTGTGAAAATCAACGGGAATGATAGTGATGCAGATGGTTCTATCTCGAAAGTCGGCTTATATTTGGGATTACAGCTCTTGGTTGAGGACGATCTAGCCCTTTTGATGTTGCGTCTGGATAATGTCGCTGCGGGTGGCTATAGGCATACGGTAAGGGCGTACGACAACGTGGGTGCCGTTGGGGGTTCGGCTCCTGTCGATTTCCGAGTCGGGGCAACTTGTGGTGGCGACACCACGCCACCACAAGTAGGCATCACGAGTACTAGCAATAATGCGCAATTCACGGAGGGTACGTCGATCCGATTAGATGTCAGTGCCAGTGATATTCGAAACGTCGAGTGTTACGTCGAGGGCACTTTGATAGGCGATGACAACCTCGCCCCCTTTGCCATCGATTTGCCAGCTTTGGGTAAAGGAAGTTTCCAACGCGTGGCGGCGGGCTATGACCTAGCGGGCAATCGCGCGGCTTCGGGCGATGTTAGTATAAGCATCACGGCCTCTGGTAGCGCGGGCAACGGCGGCGGAGGAGACCCACCTGGTGGTTTGGTGCAGCCTCCTTATGCTGTCCTGACAAAGCGCGTGGGGGCACTGCTGCAAATTGAAGTAGCAGGTGGTGAGGCCAACGACAAACTTCGCATCGAATCCTCTGGTGATCTCCAGAGTTGGAAGGTCGTGTATACTCAGGTCAAAGGCGATGGCAATGTGCGTTAGGTCGACTCTGACAGTGCGACGGAGAGAATCCGCTTCTACCGAGTCGTCGCCGAATGAACGAATAGGAGGTCGTTGTCGCGGCTCTGACAACTAAAGGTTGTTAAATCAACCCATAATGTCTTGACGTTTGGTAATGTCATTGGCACTTTGCTTGTCATGAAGAGGATTGTTGCTGGATTCATGGGAGGGTCGGCGTTCGTATGGATGAGTTTTGGAGATCTTGTCGCTCAAACGGAACCCCTGAAGATTTCATCAAAAAAGGCAGGTGGGGGGCACGAGCTGACTTGGACTCCGAAGATTCCACGGTGGACCGGGTCACCGCTGGAAATGCGCAACCAGGTCTATCAGAGTAACGACTTGGAGACATGGGAACCGATCGGCGAACCTCAGACGAGCGACGGTGCCTCCGAGCTCAAGTTGGCACTTTCAGCAGAGCATCCTCAACGCTACTACCGGCTTGAGGTGGCTCCTGAGTTCAAGTTCTTCGATAAGAACACCGAAACGGTCGTGAGCTACGGCGATCAACGTGACTTTCACTATAACGAAGTCGCTGATCTGTCTGTCGATACGTTTGAGGAAAGTTATGGTCCGTCTGTTAGGTATCGAGAGCAGATCGATTGGGATGTCACGAAGGCGCAGTACTGGGATCAGTTTGCGATGTCGCCCGAAGAGCACAATGCAAACAGGCCTGCCAATGATCCAGAACGCCGACTCTATGATTTCCGCCTGAATGACAATGAGAAAGCCGTGATGCAACAGAACGGCTTCGTGGTCACCTCTCGTCATCAGCGGAATACCTTCGTCGATCTACTCTATGATATTTGGACGGATGATCTGCCTGTGTATTTCTCTACTGATGCGGCCTTGCATGCTTGGCATCGCACCTTTCAACCCATGCTGGCAGAGCTTGAGGAAATCTATCTCCAACAGACCGTCGCTGAAGTGATCACGGAGATGCGAAGCGCCCTTCCAACGGTATGGGAAGCCCACGGTGACGGACCCCTAGCAGAAGGGCTGAGTGATGCGGATTTCTATCTCACCGTCGCCGCTTCATTGGCATCCCAACCGGTGGATCCCGTAGACGCAGCCACTCTTGGGCAAGCGCAGACGCCTTACTTGCAATCAAACACCCAGCGGCTGGCTGAGTGGCTAGGCCACATTGAGGAGCATGAGTTTCTAAAGACAGGTGAGGGCCCCTTCGGCACCCCGGGGAGACTAACTGATTTCTCACAGTTCACTGTTCGAGGGAATTATGAAAGCTCTGCGAGCCTGGCGACCTACTTTCGCCTCATGATGTGGCTGGGCCGCACCGACTTTCGGATGGGTGGTGGCAGCCACGAGGCGGGGACTCTGCGACAACTGGCGGGGGCAGTCACGTTGAGTCTGCTTCTAAAAGATTCAGGGCAGGAAGAACGGTGGAAGGAGGTTGAAAGTGTCCTGTCGACCTTTGTTGGATTGTCCGATTCCATGACGCCGCCTCAGATGTTGAGTTTGTTAGAAGCGGAGAATCTCGCCTCCTTTGATACCTTCGACGACAGTCAGGATCTTTCGCATCTTCAGGCGGCACTTCTCAATGGCTCCTATGGAAAGCAAGAGATCAACAGCTCTTTCATCGAGAACTGTGATCCAGTAACCATTGTAGCACCGCGAGCGTTCGCCTTCTTTGGGCAACGATTCACGCCGGATAGTTGGACCCTAGCAGAGGTGACTTATGATCGACTGCCAATCATGCGGCGGTTGCCGACAAGTCTCGACGTAGCCATGGCGACCCTGGACAACCGTGCTTCGGTACCATTGTTGATCGCGCGAATGCAGGACGCGAATGGCGTGCCTCTTGGTGATGGTCTTCCCTATCAATCCTACCTCGCGGCAGCACACGCCACATTTCAATCGCAAGAACCGGCATTCTGGACGGCCAATGTTTACCAGCATTGGTTAGGCTCACTGCGAGCTTTGTCGGCCCCAACGACTGGAGAAGCCTTTCCTCAAGCCATGCAGACGAACGCATGGGCCATGAAGAATCTGAACACGCAGTTGGCTTCGTGGACACAGTTGCGCCACGACACCGTGCTCTATGCAAAGCAGTCCGTCACACCGCCGTTTCTCTGCGATTACCCGGCAGGCTATGTAGAACCTCGCGTGGCGTTCTGGCGTGCGTTAGGAACGATGGCAAGGTCCTTTGCCGAGCGATTCGCGGCCTTGAGTATGTCGGGAGACGTTACGGTACGAAGGCTGAATCCGTTCGCATGGGACGAACTTAGTCTAGTGCTAGAAAAATCATTCTCGCGGGAATCGGCCCAGCAAGGATTTGTTTCTCATTTGGAGTTCTTTGCCGAAACGATGAACACCCTAGCGGAGATCAGTGAGCAGGAACTCGCCGGCTTACCCATGACTGACGATCAGTTGCTCTTCATGAAGAACCTGGCAGAAGATCTCGGCGAGTATGCGGGCAAGAGGACGTACTCGGGATGGTATCCACAACTGTATTTGAATGACGATTACGTGCAGTTTGTGACAGAGAAGCACCCGTCCGATGTTTGGGATGCCCTCGTCACCGACGTACACACCGACGCGCCGTCCGATTGCGTCACGCACAGCGGCCGTATCTTGCACGAAGCTGTGGGCAACATAGATTTCATGATGGTGGGTGTCGAGCACGGTGACCAGGGGTGCGTCTTCGCGGGACCCGTCTTCAGCTACTACGAATTCATCGAGCCCTATCCGAAGCGCCTCTCAGATAGTGAGTGGAAGACGCGGATTGAGAACGGTGAGCTGCCGCCGCGGCCATCTTGGACCAACACCTATCTCATCGACTAGATTCCGAGAGAGATTGATCAGTCGTGGGGTTTATGGACTTTCATGAAATCCCTATCTCGTCGTCAATTCACCAAGGTCGCGGCTGCTAGCGCGGCTTACAGCCTCATCCCTGGCCGCGTCATGGGCGCGAGCAAGAAGGTGAACGTGGCTTTCATCGGCTGTGGTCACATGGGCGCGGGTGATGCCAAGAGTGTCTTTAGCACAGGTGAGGTGAATCCTGTCGCTTTGTGTGATGTGGCGCTTGGGTCGAAACACACCGCCGAGATCGAGGCGAAGTTTCCTGGCATTCCCAAGTTCAAGGATTTCCGCCAGATGTTCGATAAGATGGGCAAGGAGATCGATGCCTGTACCATTGGCGTGCCAGATCATGCGCATTTCCCCATCTCCATGCGGGCCATGTCTGAAGGCATCCATTGCTACGTGGAGAAGCCTCTAGCACATACCTTTCAAGAGATCGAACTCATGATCGCGGCGGAGAAGAAGTACAAGGTGTCCTGCCAAATGGGCAACCAAGGACACTCGGGTGCGAACTATCATCAATTCAAAGCGTGGAAAGAAGCAGGTATCATCCGGGGGGTGACCAAGATCACGGCTTACATGACGAGTGGTCGCCGCTGGCATGGTTGGGATGTGGATGGCTATCCAGAAGATCCGATGCCTGAAGGCTTGGATTGGGACACGTGGTTAGGCACCGCACCCGAGCATCCTTTCTCGAAGAAACTGCATCCTGGGAACTGGCGTGGCTGGTTTGACTATGGGAATGGCGCTTTCGGTGATTGGGGCCCGCATATTCTCGATACCTGTCATCGCTTCCTCGATCTCGGCATGCCTAACAAGATCACGGCGGAGAAACGAGATGGCCCGAACGATTACATCTTCCCGCAAGCCTCGACGATTCGCTTTGATTTCCCGGAGCGCGGTGACGAGCCCGCCTGTGCCATCACTTGGTACGATGGCAAGGGCAACACCCCAGAGCGTCCTGCGGAACTAGAAGAAGGCCGTAAGATCGAGAATGCGGGTAAGATCATTTATGGCAAAGACCTCACGTTTAAGGGCACCTCTCATGGAAGTCCTCTGCGAATCATTCCAGAAGCCAAGATGAAGGAGATGGGCAAGGACCTGCCGAAGTTTGAGAGCGGCTCGGGCCACCACTTGAACTTCATTCGCGGCGCCCAAGGCGAAGAGCAGACACGTTCACCTTTCCACATCTCTGGGCCGCTCAGCCAGATGTTCAGTCTAGGCGTCATTGCTCAGCGACTCGGCGGCGAGCTGGAGTTTGACCGCAAGACGAAACGGATTACGAACAACAAGGTCGCCGATGCTTTGTTAGAAGGGCCACCACCTCGCAAGGGCTGGGAAGAATACTACAAGCTGTAGTGCGTTAAACGGTCGCGCGATAAACAACATAGCCTGTCGCGATAGTCACTAGGCTGGCGAGTCCCTGCCAGGGATTGAGCCAGGCTCCGATGCTCGCTGTCAGCAAGGTCATGATGATGTAGATGGCCGCTGCTGCGAGTGAGAGGTAGCTGATGGTGGCTAGTTGGCGTCGCTTGACCACGAAGAGACTGGCTACCGCCGTCACGCTGGACAAGGCCAATGTCAGGCTGAGGTAGGTCAGGAGATCTCGAATGGTGGAGATGCCGACAACGGCCAGAGCGAGCGCTGCTTGAAACCAAATCGCTTGTCCAGGGGGCGCGGCATCGGCGGCGAAGCGGAGTCTTTGCGGTAAGCGCCCGTCGGCGGCCATCTGGGCGTAGACGCGAGGGCCAGCGAGTATCATGGCGGACACTGAAGTGAACAGCGCTAGCGGGACCACAAATTTGAAGAGAGTCGTGGTGAACGGCTGATTCAGAGACTCGACTGCGATGCTGGCGACCTGCGCTTCCCCAGCGATGGCTGAGTAAGGCGCCGTGTCGACAAAGACACGGTTTAGCAAGAGATAGAAGACCGTGGCGATAGCCGTTCCGAGGAGGAGAGCCCATCTCACTGCCTTACCTGAGGCCGCTTCACCTCGCACATAAATGGCCGCATTGAATCCGGCATAGCTCAGTGAAATCCACAGCAAGGATTCCGCGAAACTGCTAGGAGAGAATGGCGGTGCCTCCGTTAATGAAGCAGAGCCTACGCCAAACGATCCCATGGCAGCCCGCGGGAGCCAGAGCAGCAGTAGGAGCTTGATCCCGACCATGACATTCTGCACCCAGGCACCCGGAGCTTTGTGAATGCCATGGAGGCAGGCGGCGAGAACAATGGATCCGGCAGCGAGCCAGCCGTGGGCTGGGTAGACGTAAGCCTCGAGGGTTAGTGCGGCGAAGGCGATCGCTCCGGTAAAGCCAGCTAACAAAGACACCCAGCCTGCGATAAAGCCCGCCGCAGGATGTACCAGGCGGGACAGGTAGAGGTACTCACCTCCCGACTCCTTCAGGACTTCAGCGAGCGCGCCGTAGGCGTAAGCCCCACAGAGAGCGATGCCGCCTGCGACTGCCCAGGCGAGCAAGACGCGCTCGGGTGTGTAAAGATCTGCTAGAGCATAGCCAGACGTCGTGAAGACGCCTGCGCCAATCATGTTGGCGATGACGAGCGCCGTGAGCGAGGTCAGCCCATAGGTGCCTGCTTTCACTCAGGCTTCTGGAAGATGACGAAGTAGTTCTCTTTCAGTCCGTCGATCTTGAGTTCTTCCACCTTCTTGAAGCCGACGGATTCAATTTCCTGACAGAATACTTCTTTGCCGGCTCTGACATGCCCAAGGAGCCAATCTCTCGAGACACCTGGGATGCGTTCGAAATCAATCAAGGCCAATCGTCCGCCTGGTTTCACTGCTGCAAGCATGGAAGCAAGTGTGGCTGCAGGGTATTCGAAGTGGTGGTAGGTGTCGCAGACAAAGGCGAGATCGACACTGGATTCTGGCAGTTTTACCGAATCCTCAGCGCAGAGGACCACTTCGACATTGGCCAACTCAGCCTTCTCTTTGCGATCTGTTAGGTGCTTGATGAATGCTGGAGCAATGTCCACAGAGAAGACCTTCCCGGCATCGCCGGTGGCCTTAGAGAACGGCCCCATGTAAAGGCCTGTGCCGGCGCCGATGTCAGCAATGGCCGTGCCGGGAGCGATCTTGAGTGCGGCAATGATCTCCTTTTGATAATCATAGACTTCCCGACTCTCGACCTCAAACTTGCCTAACCAATCTTTGACGATCAAGTTGGGATCGAGGAAGTTCTTGTTGATGCCTGGCTTGACGCTTTCTGGTTGAGCTTCGCTACCGTCTTTGCCAGCGGCCCAGAGGAGACCGCGTGTGACGAGATCGATAAATGTCTCATCGCGGAAGGTGTCATCGGAGTGTCCGTAGGTCGTGCCGAAGACGCGCGTGCCGTGGTAGTCGTTGACCCAAACGACAGGTTGCTCTTCTCCGGTTTTCTCACTCTTGGACACTGCTAGACTCGTTGCCTTGGGCCAGAGTTTCTTGATGATGTAGAGTTCGTCTTTGGCCGTGACCCAATCTTTTTTGAAGCCCTTCATGATCGGGTGGTCTTCTTTTACGATCTTTACTGGGTAGTTGCTCTGATGCTCGTGGTGACGGCTTGTCACTCCGAGGAACTCTCTCCAGTCATCAAATTTCGCTGCTCTGTAAGTATGCATCGCGCAGTGAATGACAACAGAGGGTTTGCCTGCTTTGTGCGCAGCCGTGATCTTCTTGATGTAATCAGGATCATCCGTTTCTGCGAAACACTCATTGTGAATGACTACGTCGTAAGGCTTCGCCCAATCAGGATTGTTGTAGAGATCAATCTTGCCGCGGGTGCCAGAGCCTCCTTCGTTGATCACCGTGAACTCGGCATTCACGGTCTTCTCCACACCCGTGGTTAGTGCAAGAGATTGGAATAGGTAGTTGTGACAGCACCCGCCTGTGATGAGGAGGACTTGGAGTTGCTTGCCGTCGGCTAGTTTCTTCTTCGAATCCTCGGCAGTTTGGGCAAGGCCGAGCCCAATGAGGAGGATAGTTAAAATCCGGAGGTAAGTTCGCATGCCTGAGCGTAGCGATCTCGGGCCCCTCCGTCAACGTATCGGCTACTCTTCGTCGTCTGAGTTCACCTCAGAAGCGTCCCCACTCTCTTCTTCACTGTCCTCGTCGTCAGAAGCGTCCTGAACCTCTTCTTCGTCAGAGTCTACCTCAGCATCTTCTTCGCTGTCGCCGTCCTCCTGATCAGAGGCGTCCTCAGCATCTTCTTTGCTGTCGCCGTCTTCATCAGAGTTTGCCTCAGAAGTGTTCTTAAGGTCTTCTTCGCTGTCGCCGTCCTCATCAGAAGTGTCCTCAACGTCTTCTTCGCTGTTGTTCTCTTCCTCTTCACCTAAATCGCCCTCTTCGATATCAGCCGAATCCTCTGAAGTCTGGTCACCCTCAATTGAACCGTCTCCACTCTCGTCAGTAGGCATCTCAGCATCCTCTGTTGATTCTCCCTCAGCGGCTTTCGACGCTTCACCGTCAGCAGGCTTCTCTTCTTCCGCCGTGGGCAACTTCACTGCACGAAGTTCTTCAGCGTTTGGTAGATCATCTACCGAGCGAATGCCAAAGTGATCAAGGAACACCTCGCTCGTCTCGTAGAGGAGCGGTCTGCCTGGGACATTTGCGCGTCCACCGATATGAACGAGGCTACGGTCTAACAGCATCTTTAAGACGCCGTCGACACTCACGCCACGAACGGCTTCGATATCTGCTTTTGTCATTGGCTGGCGATAAGCGATGATTGCTAGTGTCTCCAGTGCTGGCGGGCGAAGGCGCTGAGGTTTCTGATCAGGAAAGAGCCCGCGCACCCACATGCCATAGTGAGGCCGAGTGTAGATCTTGAACCCTGCGGCACGTTCTGCGATGGCAAAGGCACGCTCTTGCTCGCCATAGGAAACGTTCAACGCATCAATGGCGGCTAGAATAGCAGATTCTCTCAAGGACTTCACCCAAGAGATATCCGGTCCCGCAAAGGGTTCCTCTGCCTGAGCGGCTTCTGCGGCCATGGCCTCTTGGTCACTCGCGACCTTATTGATCGTGGCTAACAAAGCGGTCTCCGACATTGGAGACTCAGATGCCATAATGAGGCTCTCGACGACATGCTGGAGGAGCCGAAAGGTGGGGCCGTCCAGCGTGTGGGCTGGTTGTTCTTCTTCAGCTTGAGCCTCAGTTTCTTCCTCAGTTTTAGCTTCTTCCTCAGTTTCAGCTTCTTCCTCAGTTTCAGCTTCTTCCTCAGTTTCAGTTTCTTCCTCAGTTTCAGTTTCTTCCTCAGTTTCAGCTTCTTCCTCAGTTTCAGCTTCTTCCTCAGTTTCAGCTTCTTCCTCAGTTTCAGCTTCTTCCTCAGTTTCAGCTTCTTCCTCAGTTTCAGCTTCTTCCTCAGGAGG
>CALLLI010000295.1 GCA_938082635.1 uncultured Verrucomicrobiales bacterium | reverse complement strand
CGGCCAGGGCTGGATGCTCGAAAGAGGGGTGTTGGCGAGCTCACCCTCAGGGTGAGCGCTCAATTGGTCTAAAAGCGCACTCATCACCCTCAAGGTAAACGAGTTGTGCCGGTTCATTCAATTCTCCATTCACGCTTCTAGGATAATCAGGAACACTTCAGCCCAAGGAAACGTCCTGATCGAGATTCACAAATCGCTTGGCCTCATTTCCTAGCGGTTCCGCTCCTGCCAAAAGTGCCGGTCCTGGAGATCAAAGGTCAGACTTCTAATCCCGATCAATCGAATCGTATTCTCACCAAAGTAGGGACTCCGAACGTGTAGCACGCCCTCCTCCAGTTTATGCAGAAAGAAACGGCATGATCCTGCGGGCGCCAATTCAGCTCCCACAGCCATGCCTTTCTCAAAGTCGATCGGATACTCTCTCTCGGGATACTGAATCCAGCGCAGCCGATCGAGCGGAATGGCGAGTGGTCCCAATTCGGATCCTAGCATGAGGGGCGCGGTTGCGTCTTCTAAACTCAAGGACGTCGCGGCAAATTCATCTTGATTGCGCAAGCGGAGACGTGTCTCTGTTAGCTCTTTGCTTTCTTGCCTCGTCAATGAAGGCTCTGGCAGAACCCCATTCCATTCTTCCACAAGGAATCGATGAATGCGAAACGTCGTGCTCTGATTGTGCTGTTGCAAGATCAACCCTGACGCCGGCATCACGAGACCTGCGGGATCCTTCCAAGTTCGAAGCACCACATCATCGAGCACGAGAGAGATCTCGGCCGTCGCTTGGTCCCAACAAACACTTAGTTTCCGCACGCGCTCGTGGCGCTGGAAGTCCACCGCCACGGGGCTTCCAAGTTTACGCGAAGCTCCACCGCCAAACTGCGCCGAGAATCGCTCTAACTGTTCTTCTAAGCGCCGATTGCGCAACGGATCCACGTCATCATCATCATCAAGCTGAACCTCTGCTGCCGTCAGGCCACGATAAAGCGTTATCCGTTCACTTTCACAATGAAAACGATAGGATTGAGGCTGTGAGGCCCGTGAAAGACTGCGAGCAAAAAGCGTGATCGATGCATCGAGAAAGCCTTTCCAACTCACGTCCATATCGAGCCGGCCGCGTTCTGGCATCGGCACCGCCTGACCGATACCACCCAAGCCTCTCCCTACTAACACGCCCTCTTCGTCAAACTGCCAGTTGGCCTTGACCCCATTCTTCGTCCAGGCGGTGATCGGTTGTTCAGGACCGATCGCGTAGAGATGCCCCGCTTGGCCAAAGTCCACACGTTGCACCACGGCAGCTTTCAACTCCATGGGATTGGAGAAACTAGTCTCCAACGTGATCGTCTCTGGCGTCATCCTCGTGACCTTGCCTGGGAGCACGTCGCCACCAACAAGGCCAAGCGTGGCCTGAGCCGGAGTTGCTTCCATCTCAGACTCCAAGCGCATTTCCGCCAGGGCGTAGGCTGGAAACTGTAGCAACGCTTCCTTCCCAGGCCGCCGCCACAGGAGCCCGTTAGACTCATCCCAGGCAACCGGCACACCACCTAACTGATCCCCGTTCTTGAAAAACACTCGACTCGTCGCAGCAGCAGGAGCACCCGGTTGAAACGTAAGCCTACGCACCCGGGAGACGGGAAACGCACAAGCACCCAAGATCTCGTGCTGCACCGCGAGCATGCCGGCCTCCTTCAATTGAATCTCCCCGCCCAACCGCCCACCATTCAGCAAGACACACCGAGGCTGATCCGTCGAAACCTTTCCCAGGGGATGAAATCGCGCTGCGAGCAACTGACTTAACTGATGCTTCGTTAGCACTTCCGTTGCCAGTGTTTCACCACTTTCGAGCAACGCATTGCCTAACGGCACTTCATGATTCAGCACCGTCAAGCGATCCAGTCCATAGACCCGGATGTCACGAGCCTCGAGGCTGCCAGATCCATAGCTCGTCAGAATGATGCCAGAACCCTCAGGAGCTTTCGGCGATGAGTCACGATAATTTGCGTAGAGCTTCCCATCCAGAAAGAGCTTCAGTTGCTTCGCCATCTGATCGACTTCCACTGCCAAGTGCAGCTCGGTCTTACCTTTGAACAGCTGTTGAGTATCGGCTCCGCCGCCCTCTTTGGGCAAACTGAAATACGCACGCGGATGGTGGTCCTTGAGACGTCTCTCAAAGTCGATCACGTTCGACGTCAGCTTAAGATAATAATAGTCGTCCCCGCCATTGCGTGGGTTGTCTGCACCTAGAAAGAGGTGCAGAATGGGCTCATCATTCAGCGTCAGCTGCACTTCGAATCGGTATTTGCTAGGCATGTTCTCAATCACCCGCCCCGTGCTACTGTAGCTTGAACAAATCAACGCCTTCTCAGCCGGCTCAAACTTCCAATTCGTACCACGGAAACCCACCTTCCACTCTTCAGGCTCGTTTGGGCCCGAATAAACAAGCTGAGAACGATCCCAGTCGCGGTCGATCCGATGAATCGCCGTCTTGGCAAGAACGAACGGTTCAGCGAATCCCGCGTCGACGGTGATTGCCGTGTCGTCGATGTCCACGATATCTCCCTGAACTACATCGCCTTGCGTTAGAGTGATGCGGTAATTGCCAGGACGTTTCGCGGCGCTCTCCTCATGATTGAGGACCAGGTGAGAGACCGCACTCGTCTTAAACTGAAAGGGCTCGTCGACACCTGGATAGCTCCATTGAAGTGCGTCACTCTCGGTGTCCAAGTCTTTGAGATCGCCAGAAAGAACATCACTCCCGGGGAAATAGAGCTGCCCATAGGCCACACCGACTAACCATACCAAAAACAGAACCCCTAGAGCCCTAGCGCTCATAGATCGGAAGATAGCGATAGTTCAAAGCCATGGAAAGAAGCGCTGCAGCCGTCGCAAACGTTTCCCCCTGAGAACAGGTCCACGACCCATCGGCAGCCTGGTTCTCGATAAGATAGCGAACGTTCCGACGATCCCATTCTTCCCAGATCGCCACATCCCACTGGAAGAGAGCCTGCGCCATGTAATATTCGTAGTAGTATGGGTAAGTCTGATCACGGTAATCCAGATCCTGAATAAGATACTTGTAAGAACGACCCAACCCCGGCGCGTCCCGTTTGTGCGCCAAGGCATGCACCAACAGCCCGATGGCCGTGCGTGGCACATTAGGACTACCGGGACTGCTGTAACCATAACCTCCTCCGGGACTCTGGCACGCCTCCAAGAATGCCAAACCACGATCAATCGCGGCATCCGGCACTTGGATACCTGCATTGCGTGCGGCCAACAGAGCTACCAGCTGCGCCCCACTCACTGTCGTATCCGCATCCTTCCCCTCGGGCTTGTAACGCCACGCCCCCCGTGGATTCTGCGCTTGGGACGTGAGAATCAGCTCCGTTGCCTTCTTCAAGGCGAGCCCCAATCCGTCGAGGTCAACCGCTCCATAGGCTTCTGCCAGAGCAATCGTCGCGAATCCATGATTGTACATGCTATCGCCGATGAATCCGTTGTCCGCTTTCTGTTTGCTCAACAAGAATGTCAGAGATTGCCGAATATGACGATGATAGGGACCAGAACTTGGATCGTCACCATGAGCGAGCATCGCCATGATCGCGAAGCCAACCACGCCCGGGTAACGCCCATAGCGATCCTTCCAACACCCATCCGGTGTCTGCGCTCCCACAAGGTAAGCCAACCCTTTCTTATAGCTCGCCTCGACCTCCGGCCGCACGGGATCTGGAAGACGATTCCGCTCTTGCCCTAGACTTACCGACCCATTTCCTAACCAACAAACAAGAAGCAGGAAGATATACCAGACGTGTCGCATGGGAATTCCTATCCCTTCACTTTCTCCACCAAGGTCACGTCAGAAATAACCATGTTCGTGTCCACCGCCTTGCACATGTCGTAGATGGTGAGAGCCGCGATGCTCACGGCGGTAAGGGCTTCCATTTCCACCCCCGTCTGCGCTTGAGTCTTCGCAGTGGCTTGGAGAGCAAACCCATCTGACACTTCTTCGAAATCAACACTGACGTGACGCAAAGGAAGTTGATGACAGAGAGGAATCAGCGTCGCGGTTTGCTTGGCCGCTTGGATCCCTGCGATGCGAGCCGTCGCCAACACGTTGCCCTTCTTCAATCCATCCGTATTGATCAGGCGGATCGTTTCCCCCTCTAACTTGATATGGCCGCGTGCCGTCGCCGCCCTGGAAACGACGTCCTTGTCAGAGACATCTACCATGGAGATGGTGCCATCCGCAGCCAGGTGTGTGAATTCTTTGGCCATGCTACAACGCTCTTAAGGCTGCAAGACGCTCCGTCATCGGTGGATGCGAGTAGTTGATAAAGACGTAGAAAGGATGCGGCGTCAGATTGCTCAAGTTCTCCTTCGAGAGCGACTTCAGCGCCGTGATCAGCGGCATAGCACTACCAGTGACATCCACAGCAAAAGCGTCCGCTTCGAACTCATTCTTCCGACTGAAGATCGCCATGCCCACACCTATCAATTTGCTCAAAGGACTCAAAAGGAAGGAGAAGAAGATAAAGCTGAGATAAACCGAAGTCTCCCGCACACCGAACGCATCGAAGAGGCTCCGATTATTGAGGAATAGGCCTAACAAGTAGAAGATGAAGCCCATTTGTAGAATGCCCAGAATGAGCGTCTTCAGAATATGCTTCTTCTTAAAGTGACCGATCTCATGCGCGAGCACGGCGACGAGTTCAGGCACCGTGTGCTTTTTAATGAGCGTGTCGAAGAGAGCAATCTTCTTGTGTTTCCCAAAGCCTGCGAAGTAAGCATTGCTCTTGGTAGAACGCTTGGAGCCGTCCATCTCAAAGATTCCCGTTAGTGGGAAGTCGCATTTCTTAGCCATCACCTCGATACCTTGACGAAGCTCGCCATCCTCTAGGGGGACAAACTTGTTGAACATCGGCAAGATCCACTTGGGATAGACGAAGAGGAGGAAGAGCTGAAAGACCGTCGTGGCAATCCAAGCAACAAGCCAGGCCACATTGCCGAAGGCGGGATTCTGAAAAAGGTAAAGAAGCAACGCGAAGATGGGCAATCCTAGCACCGCACTTAAAATGAGATTCTTAACGAAATCAGTGACGAAGGTCTTCCCCGTCATCTTATTGAAGCCAAACTTCTCCTCAATGACAAAGGTGTCGTAGAGATTGAAGGGCAATGACAGGATCTGCCCACCAACCATGAGCGCTGCGACGAACGCGAGGCCAGTTGCGATCGGACCAAACCCAAACCCAAAGCCTCGCACCTGCGCATCGAGCCATTGGAAGCCGCCCAGCCACCAAAAGAGGAGAAAGACGATGAGAGAGAACGTCGATTCGATTAACCCAAACTTAGTCGTCTCGCGTGTGTAAGCCTGGGATTGAGAATACTTCTCGTTGTCGAAGACATCTTCAAACTCGCTCGGCAACTCGGGCTTGAGTGCCTTGAGATTGAGCAAACTGGAAACCACCTCGAGAAGGTAGAAGCCGATGACAGTGATGGCGATAAAGAGGAAGTAGCCGTTGATCTCCATCCTGCCGATTACCACAGGGGCCTAACGTCTGCAAGATCTGTACGATCTTGCGCTTCAGAGGGAGATGGGCGACGTTATGTATTGACCTCAACCCAATCTGAGACCCCCAATGAAATTTCCATTCTCTCGTAGATGGCTCGCCTGTGGCGCAGCTGTTCTAGCCACCGGCTTCGCCGAAATGGCGTCCGCTGAGGCGCTTCTATCCGAATTCATGACAAACAACGTTGATACGCTTCTCGACGAAGACGGCGAATCGCCAGACTGGATCTAACTGCATAACGACGGCAGTACAGCGGTGGATCTGGGCGGCCATTTCCTAGCAGATAATCGTGACGACCTCAACAAATGGGAATTCCCGACCGTAGAATTGGCTGCTGATGGCTACCTTATCATCTTCGCCTCAGGGAAAGACCGTGGCGGTGCGGGCTCCGCCTTGCACGCCAACTTCCAGCTCAGAAACGGCGGCGAGTTCCTGGCCTTAGTCGATCCGGACAAGACGACGATCCTCGATCAATTCGATCCAGAGATCCCGCAACTGGACGAGGACGAAAGCTATGGCGTACGAGCTTCAGGCAACCTCTGGGTTCTCAATTTCTTCTCTGCGCCGACACCGAACGCGGCCAATGGAAGCGGTAAAGTCGCCGAAGCCGTGGAATTCTCCGTCTCAGGGCAGGCCTTCACTGACACCTTGGAGGTGGCCCTCTCCACACGATCGGGAAGCAAGATCAGCTTCACAACGGATGGAAATAGGCCGACCCTCTTCAATAGCACATCGTATACAGCACCCATTTTACTAACAGAGACTACGATCTTAATTACGCAAATCACAGGCGGCCCGCTTACACAGGAAGTGTTCTTTCAGGTCACCTCTGAACTAGCATCTGCCTCGAGCAACTTGCCGCTGGTCATTGTGCAGAACCCGGGCGCCATCGGCACGACCTATGACGGTATGCTCTTAGCAATCAAGAGGCCCAGTGGCGACGAGAACCGCACGCAGTTTAACGCCAATGAGCCATTTAGCCTTACCGATTAGGACGCGAGGTTCATCGACGCAGGGCTTCCCCAAGAAGTCCTACCGTCTTGAGTTCCAAGATGAGAAAGGCGAAGACAAAGTAAAGAAGCCTCTCGGAATGCCCTCCGAATCAGACTGGATTCTCAGTGCACGCTACGAAGAAGACCGCGCTTTAGTCCGCAACGAATTCACCTACCAGCTGAGCCGTGATATCGGCCGTTATGCCGCGCGGACACGTTACTGTGAAGTCTACGTCAATCGCGGCGATGGCCCGGTCAGCGTGGACGACTACGTAGGCGTCTACAGCTTCATGGAAGCGAGACGCCGATCGCATCGACATCGCGGAACTCACCGAAGACCAGAACGCCGGTCCTGAGATCACGGGCGGCTACATCTTTATGGTCGATCGCTCTGGCCCTAACGACACCGTCACGAATGCCGGCGGGCAATCGATTGTCATCACAGACCCACCGAGAAGTGCCCTCACCAATCCACAGCAAGACTCCTTAGAGAGCTACCTCGACGACATGAGGGACTCCTTCGACTCCACGGATTCAGAAACGGGTTACCCCGCCTTCATTGATGTGCCTGCCTGGATTGATCACCATTTGATCAACATGCTCATGCTAAACATTGATTCTCTGCGCTTGAGCACCTTCTTCTACAAAGAGCGGAACGGAAAGGTCTTCGCCGGCCCGGTCTGGGACTTTAACATTCCGTCAGGATCAAGTGACCGCTTTGGCAATCCTCCCCGCGCCAGCGAGCCGGAAGTTTGGCGAGGCAACAGCTCTGACATAGGCACTATATCCGTTGAGAATGGCACCCAACGCTGGTGGGGAGACCTCTTTGAGAACCGCGACTTCCAGCAGCAGTACTGCGACCGATGGCATGAACTTCGCTCAGCGGAGTTCAGCAACCAGGACATCATCGCACTCCTTGACTCGATGGCCGACGAAATTCGCGAGGCCCAGCCACGCAACCAAGAGCGCTGGCCTGAGGTGTCTCCTGAGTATGGCGGTTGGCAGGGAGAGATTGACCATTTCAAAGACTGGCTAACCACACGCGCCGATTGGGCAGACAAAGAGTTAGTCCGCCCTCCCGGCGTCACTCCGAATGGTGGAGCGCTGGCTGCTGACGAAACGATCCGGCTCAAGGCTAATCGTGGTACCCTCTTCAGTCCGACCGACCTTTACTACACCACGGATGGAACCGACCCTCGCCTGCCTGGCGGAGAAATCAGCGCGACGGCAATCAAGTACGATGGGGTCTTTACCTTAGACGCCTCCACAAACTTGGTCGTGCGCGAGCACCTGCCGAACTACAAGTCCAAGGACTGAAGGTCCAGAGCAACAATGGAGCGCCCCTGCCAATGTGCAGTTTGTGGTAGGTTCCGAACCCGCCGCCGCAGGGAACCTCGTCGTTTCCGAAATCATGTACCATCCCGAGTCCGTCGTCATGGCGAACGATGATGATTTCGAATTCATCGAGTTCACCAACATTGGCGCAGAAGCAGTCGATTTGTTAGGCCTAACAGCCAACGACGGCATACGCTACATCCAGGCGGAATCGCTTGTCGTCGCACCAGGTGCCTCAGTCGTTCTGGCGAAGAACTTGGCAGCCTTCCGCAGCCGCTATGGTGATGCCATTGTCGTCGCAGGCGTCTACGAAGGTTCTTTGGCCAACTCGGGCGACCAGATTGGTTTCGAAGGTGCTACCGGCGAAGCCATCGTTGCCATCGACTACAACGACAACGCGCCTTGGCCAACTGAAGCCTATGGCGACGGTTTCTCACTCGAACTGATCGGCTTCACAGCCAACCCAGATCCTAACATGGCGGCTATTTGAGCCATCTCCACGGCAGTTGGCGGCACACCAGGAACTACCGTCGGTGGCGAACCACCCGTGGGTCAGACCTATGAAGAATGGGCCGCTGCCAACATCACCGGTGGCGCAGCTGCCGCCAAGACGGACGATCCAGATAGCGATGGGTTTGTTAATTTGCTAGAATTTTCCCTCAGTACCGATCCTATCGCTTATCCTAGAAACGTAAATGGGCACAGGAATACAGTCCGAATGGCGGGCGGCATTCGGTGTCAGGTGATGGGCCGCGAGTTAATG
>CALLLI010000294.1 GCA_938082635.1 uncultured Verrucomicrobiales bacterium | reverse complement strand
TGGCCGGCATGCGCGGACGTCCTTGCTCCAAATGGAGAGAACAAAACGTCTGTCTTTGGCAAATCCGCGAACGCATCGAAGCTGGGGCTAAGTTGCTCGAAGTAGCGGCTATCCGCATCGCGTATGGCCTTCTTCTTCAGGTCGTGGATATCGAGATCGCGATCAACTTCAGAAACAAGCTCCGGGAATTGATAGGTGATTTCGATGGACTGATTAACGAAACTGTTGAGTTCTGACGAGAGTTCCGCCTCAAAAAGCAGTTCTTGCCGAGCAGAGTGATCGGATTCTGTTGGTAGTAATGCCCTAAAAGTCAACGGGTTACGTTAATAAAAGACTAACAGGGCGCTATCTGATTCTCCAAAAGAATGGGTTTCGGCGAAGGTCTAGCTACCTCGAAATATCTCCACTTGAAAGACGCCATTTCTCTCCTTATCTGCCAGGATGGATAAGAAGATTCTTGCTGAAGCCGCTGCCCAGGCTCGGGGCCTTGCCATTGATGCGATCCACGCCTGCAGTTCAGGTCACTTGGGACTGCCTCTTGGCGCTGCTGAGGTCGGGGCGGTGCTGTTTGGCGAGGGTTTGAGCTACCATCCGGGCAAGCCGAAATGGATCAACCGTGATCGCTTCATCTTATCAGCGGGCCATGGAAGCATGTTTCTTTACAGCTGGCTCCACCTGTCTGGATATGATCTGCCGCTAGATGAGGTAAAGAATTTCCGTCAGCTTCACAGCAAGACGCCGGGGCATCCTGAGTTTGGGGAGACGCCTGGTGTGGAAGCGACGAGTGGTCCGTTGGGCCAAGGGGTAGGCAATGGCGTGGGCTACGCGGTTTCTGCCAAGATGGCGGCTGCTCGGTTTAATACGCCCGAGCACACAATCTTTGATCAGCATGTCGTGGTGTTAGCAGGGGATGGCTGTTTGCAGGAAGGGGTTGCCCAAGAGGCTTCGGCATTGGTCGCACACCTTCGATTGGACAACTACATCCTGATTTATGATTCTAACGATGTCACCTTGGATGCGATGGCTGACAAGACACAGAGTGAAGACACGGCCAAGCGGTACGAGGCGTACGGATTCGATGTGGTCACGGTGGATGGACATGATTTGGAAGCCGTCGCCAAGGCGTTTGCTGATGCGAAGGCCAATGACAACGGCAAGCCTAAGTTGATCATTGCCAAGACCGAGATTGGTCGTGGCATCCCCGAGGTTGCCGGCACGGCCAAAGGTCACGGCGAAGGCGGCGCGAACTTTGCGGAGTCCGCTCGCAAGGGGCTCGGTTTGCCGGAAGAGACTTTCTATGTGTCTGACGACATTCGGGCCTTCTTTAAGGACCATGGTAGTGCGCTGGCGGACGCCTATGCGACTTGGGAAACAACATTCAATGCGTGGAAAGCGGCAAATCCTGCTCTCGCACAGCAGTTAGACGATGGTGTCGCTCAGGCCGTGCCGGGAGATTTGTTAGATCGCATTCCTGAATTTGCTGCTGATGCGAAACTCGCGACGCGCGCAGCTGGCGGCGAGGTTCTTCAACCCATTGCCGATGCGATGCCATTGTTAGTTGGTGGTAGCGCTGACCTCTACGGCTCGACCAAGAACTACCTCAAGGGTGCGGGCGATTTCTCGCATGAGGATCCTAAAGGCCGGAACATCTGGTTTGGGATTCGTGAGCACGCAATGGGGGCGTTGCTCAATGGCATGGCTTACGACGGTATCTTCCGTGCTTCAGGAGCGACTTTCGCTGTCTTCGCTGATTATTTGCGTCCCTCAATTCGACTCGCCGCGTTGGCGAATTTGCCAGTGCTGTATGTCTTTACGCACGACTCCATTGGCGTGGGTGAAGATGGTCCCACGCACCAGCCTGTGGAGACTTGCTCAGGCTTGCGCGTGATTCCTGGATTGGACGTCATTCGTCCGGCGGATCCGGAAGAAACGGCAGGGGCCTTTGTTGCTGGCCTTGAGAAGACGAGTGGTCCGACGATGCTGTTGCTGACACGTCAGGGTGTGCCGATGCAGAATGCTGCGAGTGCCAAGACGCGACGTGAGGGCGTGTTCAAAGGTGGTTACGTTCTTGTGAGAGAGTCAAGTCCGTTGGAAACGATTCTTATCGCGAGCGGCAGTGAGGTGCAACACGCGGTCGACGCTGCCAAGGAACTGGGTGGCGGAACACGCGTGGTTTCCATGCCCTGCATGGAGCGGTTTGATCGTCAGTCCGATGACTATCGTGCTGAGGTGCTTCCAAAGGATTGCAAACGCCGGGTGGCCATCGAAGCAGGCGTCAGTGGGCTTTGGTGGAAGTATGTGGGTGATGAAGGCACCGTCTTGGGAATTGATCGGTTCGGGATCAGTGCGCCTGGGAACACCGCGATGCAAGAGCTCGGAATGACCTCCGGGCATGTGGTGGCTGCCGCGAAAGCGTTGGCTTAGTTTGCTCTGGCCTCAGAAGGGGTCGACATCATGGGCCGCCTGTTTAGAGTAACAGGTTATGACCCCCGCTAAACCCCTGCTGTTCTCATTTCTGTGCGTGGCTTCTGCCTTGGCAGAGCCCGAGTTGATCGTTCATTGGCCGCTTGATGAGGCGAGTAATGGATCCACGCCGGATGCGCTGGGGCGTTATCCGTTAGAGTTGGTCAATCTCTCGGACAGTGACTTGGAAACGGGTCGGCGAGGACAGGCGTTCGCGTTTGTCGGAAGCGATGAGACCCTCTTAGCGCGGACGCATGAGGTAGATGATGACTTGCCCATTAATCAGCACGGTGACTTCAGTGTGAGTCTCTGGGTGAAGGGGGATGGCCAAGGGCAGAATGATCTTCGAGTGTTCTCAGAAGGAAGTACGGAAAGCGGAACGCCACTCTTCAATATTGGGACGGAAGCTGGTGGCAGTGGTAGTTTGGTGGATATATTCATTCGGCCTGGATCGAATCATCTTCTATCTGATAGCCCGGCCTTCGACGATGCTTGGCATCATGTCGCGTGGGTACAGGAAGGTGATGGTGCTAGGCTCTACATCGATGGTGAGGAGGATGGAACCAATTTTGATGCGGCCGAAGGACTGGATGTGGACATCACGTCGATTGGTGGCATTCGACGTTCTTCTGGAGATTCCCACTGGTTTACTGGTCTCATCGATGATGTGTCGCTGTGGCAGGGAGTGTTAGACGAAGCGATGCTGGCGAATTTGGCCGGTGGCGAATCGCCCTCCGTCGTTGCTGGCATTGACGATGGAGGTGGTGGAAATCCCGACCCGCCATTCACACCAGAAGGGGAGACCTTGGTTATCACCGAGTTTCTGGCGTCTAACAATGATCAGTTGGTCGACGCGAATGGGGAGTATTCCGATTGGATCGAGCTATGGAATCCGACTGGAGAGGCGATCAATTTGGAAGGGTATGGTCTAACGGATACGGAAGGCGAGATTGTCTGGACCTTTCCTGAAACGAGTCTGGCACCGGGAGGCTTTCTGCTCGTCCGGGCGTCTGGTGTGAGTGAGATGGTTGGCGATGAAGTGCATGCGAGTTTCAAGCTCTCGCGTTCGGCTGGAAGCTACCTTGCTTTGGTCGCTCCTGATGGCGTGACGTTGCTGAGTGAATTCAAAGCCTATGAAGCGCAGCGGTCCGATGTGTCGTATGGGTTCGACAACACGGACAAGTTAGGGTTCTTCAAACGTCCCACTCCTAGTTCAAAGAATGGTTCCAGCATCGCAGGCTTTGTCGCGGACACCCAGTTCTCTACGGATCGCGGTTTTTATGAAGAAGCGTTCGATTTGGAGATCACCACCGCGACGGAAGGTGTTACCATTCTATACACGCTCGACGGCAGCGCTCCTGAACGTGGGTCGCTGTTCACCCCTGATCATGGCACCGCCTATGAAGGGCCCGTTCGGATTGAGACGACGACAACGGTTCGTGCCTTGGCCTACAAGGGCGGTTCTGAACCGACCAATATTGACACGCACACTTATCTCTTCATTGACGATGTCGCCAAACAACCCGCGGATCCGGAAGGCTGGCCTTCAGACTGGGGACGCGATGGTGAAGTAGGAGGAATCATCCCGTCGGACTACGAGATGGACCCACGTGTCATTGCCGGAACCATTCCTGACTATAGTATCCGTGATGCCTTGTTAGACATTCCTACGCTTTCCATTGCGATGGACCCTGATGATTTCGTGGGAAGTGATGGCATCTACACGAATCCGAATCCGTCGAATCGGGCCGCCTATGAGCGCGCCTGTTCCCTGGAACTGATCTATCCTGATGGCGAGCAGGGCTTCCAGGAGAATTGCGGCGTGGAGATTCATGGGAATTCTAGCAGGCGTCCATTTCGGATGCAGAAGCATTCGCTGCGGGTCTCGTTTAAGGCGGAGTATGGTGTTTCAAGACTACGCTTTCCTTTCTTCAAAGACTCGCCAATCGAGAACTACAACAAGCTCATTCTGCGTGCGTGCTTCACAGACAGCTGGGGGCTTGCTAGCTGGGGAGCAGGCCGCTATCGCCCGAACGATTCGCAGTACATCCGCGATATGTGGATGAAGCATTCCATGCGCGACATGGGGCACGACTTCACTAACGGCAATTTCATGCACCTCTATGTGAATGGCCTCTACTGGGGGCTCTTCAATCCTGCCGAGAAGATGGAGGCGGAGACCCTGGTGACACACCTTGGTGGAACCGAAGATGACTATGACATCAATGATGATTTTGATACCGCTCCGATTGACGGCACTTCAGCTAGTTGGACTGAAATGCACAGCCGCTCGAGACGCGATCTTAAGGTGGAAGAGAACTATCTTGCGTTAAAGGAGATACTCGATTTGGAGAACTTCGCGGACTACATGCTCTTGCACTTCTTTGGTGATGCGGAGGATTGGCCGCACCACAACGGTCACGCCATGCGCAATCGTGGAGCCGGGGAGCCTTTCAAGTTTTATGTGTGGGATCAAGAGATAGTGTTAGATAATTTCAGAGTAGCACGCTACGATTCGAATGATTCCGGTCGTCCTGGTGGGCTCTTTCAAGAGCTGCGTGAGAGTAAAGAGTTCCGTCTGGTCTTTGCGGATCGTGTGCAGAAGCACCTCTTCAATGGTGGTGCTCTTAGTGTGAAGCCTTGCCAGGACCGTTACATGGCTTTGGCGAATCAGATTGATAAAGCTATTGTGGCGGAATCGGCGCGTTGGGGAGACACTCAGATGAGCACTCCCTATGGCAACAGAATTGATCAGCCCCGTGATCCCAATGATGTCGATGATCTAGCTTACCCTCCAGCACCTCATGGGCCTGACTTCTATTTCACGAGAGAAGATTCTTGGGTGATCGAGCGAGACAACGTGGTCAATCATTACATTCCCACAATTCATGATCTCTCTAATAACAATGCCCTGCTCAATGAGCTTGAGAGAGAAGAACTCTGGCCGCCGGAGCCAGCACCGAGCTTCAATCACCATGGTGGCGTGGTCGCTGAGGGATTCCATATGAAACTGGTCCCAGCAGGGGAAACTAGGAATTCGGATGTATTCTTCTACACATTGGATGGTTCAGACCCTCGCGAGTTCGGGGATAAAGTTTCTGATAGTGCGAATTCAATCTCGCCCGATGGAGATGGGGTGGAATTGGCGGAGTCCGTCACCGTGAAAGCGCGTCTGCAGCGAAAGGGAAACATCTTCCTGCCCGATGGCGATTGGAGCCCCTTGGTTGAAGCCACCTTCCGAGTGGGAAGCTTTGTGGGGGCGGATGCTTTGCGGGTGAGTGAATTGATGTACAACCCAGCGTTGCCAAGCGAGGCTGAACGTGCAGCGGGTTTTGATAGTCGGAGCGATTTCGAATACATTGAGCTGCTCAATACGGGTGACGGCAAGGTCATCTTGGAAGGATTGCAGTTTGGTAGAGGGATTAGCTATCACTTTGCCGGTGGGGCTTCTGCTGAACTGGCACCGGGTGCTTATGTCTTGCTTGTGGAGAATCCTGCGGCTATGGCGATGCGGTATGGGAACGCGCTTCCCATCATCGGCATGTTTGAACGCGGCAGTCAGCTCGCAAACAATGGAGAAGGTCTTTCGTTGGAAGATGCTCAAGGAACCGAGCTGTGGAGTTTCTCCTACGGTGACGGTGAGGGGTGGCCGCAAGAGGCTGATGGTGCTGGCCGCTCGTTGATCAATCAGGATCCTAGCAGTGCGGCGAGTTTGAACGAGCCGGGTAGTTGGGTGGCGAGTAGCCAGCTTGGTGGCAGTCCGGGCGTGGTGGAAGGCGGCGAGCCTCCCGTAAGCGGAGGGTACGCTGGCTGGCGGGAGACGACCTTCCCAGAAGCGGCTCGCGCCGATGATACTGTGTCTGGCCCACTAGCCGATCCTGACAGAGACCGCATTGCGAATCTCTTTGAGTATGCTTTCGGATCAGCGCCCCTAGTTTCATCCTCATCCCCCGTTTCGGTAGCGCGCACGTCGACACATTTAGAAATACGCTATCCGATGCACGAGGCCGCTGCGGATGTCATTCTGCAGCCAGAGGCTGCGAGTGATCTAAGTGATTGGACATCGGAAGGCTTTACTATCTCGACCGAAGGAGGCGAGACCATTGCAACCCGGCCACTGGGAGAAGGCGGCGGTGGTGAATTCTTTGTTCGATTGCAAGTTTCACTCAGGCCTTAGGCTCATGTGAAATGAATCTGCAACGTTTGTGTCGGAACAGGGCCTGGGCCGCAATCTCCGAGGGTGGGATCTTGCAATTGCTGGGACCTTGGATTCATTGGTCTGTGGTTCAACGCCTTTACATCGCATTCATACTGCTACTGGCTCCGCATGGTGTGCGTGCTGAGTCGGGACCGATCTCTTATTCTCGTGATGTTCGCCCGATACTCTCGAAGAATTGCTTTGCTTGTCATGGTCCTGACGAGTCGAAGGTGAAGGGCAAGACCCGCCTCAACATTCCGGGTAAGGCCAACTTGGAAGAAGCGATTTCGAGGATTGGCTCGGCCGATTCTGATGAGGTCATGCCACCTCCAGAAGCGAACAAGGTGCTTTCCAAAGAAGACATTCATACGCTGGAGAGGTGGATTGCTGAAGGGGCCGTTTATGAGAAGCACTGGGCATTTTTTCTTCCGGAGAGAGTGGTGGTGCCAGGGGGCGTGCACCCCGTGGACCACTTCATCGACAAACGTCTGGGGGCTGAAGAACTCTTACGCTCATCTCACGCTGATCCTCATACAAGACTGCGGCGTGTCTCTCTTGACCTGGTCGGCCTTCCCCCTACTCCAGAACAGGCGGATGCATTTGCTGCTGCTCCCTCGTCTGAGGCGTATGCTCAGATCGTTGATGATTTGTTAGCCTCGGAAAGCTATGGTGAACGTTGGGCGCGGCGATGGCTCGATCTCGCGCGCTATGCGGATACCAATGGTTATGAGAAAGACCGTGATCGAAGCATCTGGCCCTATCGCGATTGGGTCGTTCAGGCGATCAATGCGGGTATGCCCTTTGATCAGTTCACTATCGAGCAACTTGCTGGTGACATGCTGCCAGAAGCCACCCAGGCTCAGTTGATTGCGACGGGGTTTCACCGGAATACGATGCTCAACGAGGAAGGTGGTATTGATCCCCTCGAATTCCGTTACCATGCGATGACGGATCGAGTCGCCACGACAGGAACGACGTGGTTAGGCCTGACGACCGGTTGTGCGCAATGCCACACGCACAAGTACGATCCCATCACGCATCATGACTACTTTGGGATGATGGCCTATCTGAACAATGTCGATGAGCCCAAGCTCTTCATCTCAAAGCCGGGTAGTGAGGCCGAGGATGTTCGGCGACAGAAGAAAGCAGATCGGTTGATCGAAGCGTTGCCTTCGAAGTGGTCTGAGGACGGTGAGCCGATGGAGGCGGTCTTTGATCGCTGGATCGAGATGGAGCGGGCGAGCCTGGCAGAGTGGCATGACTTGGTGCCTCAAGAAATGGCATCGAATGTTCCCTATCTCACTCAAGAAGCTGATGGCGTCATCTTTGCAGCGGGCGACACGTCTAAGCATGACATATACACATTGGACTTCGCGGCGAGTGATCGACAGATCGCTTCGATTCGACTGGAGGCCCTGCCAGATCTGCGGTTGCCGGGAAGTGGGCCGGGTATGACTTACTACGAAGGCACGGAAGGGGATTTTTATCTGACAGAGTTTGTGCTAACAGATTCTGAAGGAGGGCGGAAATTATTCGCGAGTGCCTCAGAAACCTACGGGAAGAACCGGTTTGGAAGCAGTCGGGTGGCGGCGGAATTGGCTACCGATGGTGATCTTCAATCGGGTTGGTCAGTCAGCGAAGGTGAAGGTTTGAGGCACGTCGCGGTGTTTAATCTGGCGACTCCTATTCCACCGGGCGCGGCCTTCACATTGACCATGCATTTCGGGCGTCACTATGCGAGTTCACTTGGAAAGTTTCGTCTTAGCGCGACCAGTGTCGAGGAGATAGTTAGGGCTTCGTTGCTAGCGCCGGAAGATGTCGCCTTACTTGCTGATGATGACCCCAAGACAAGATCACCATTGCGCAGAGCGTTCCTCATGCAAACGCCGGAGCTAGCAGAAGCACGCAAAGAGATCCTAAAGTTGCAACGTCCTGACAAAGGGACGAGTACGCTGGTCATGCGTGAACGCCCTCCGGGACAGACGCGACCTACCTTCCTTCATAACCGCGGTGAATTTACTCAACCGAGGGAGCGGGTGTCTCCGCGTTTGCCTGCGGCTTTGTGGCCAGAAGACAAAGCACCACCGTCGGATAGGCTGGAGTTCGCCAGGTGGTTGGTTTCGCGTGAGAATCCGTTGACGGCGCGGGTCGTGGTCAATCGTCAGTGGGCAGCTTTCTTCGGAAAAGGCTTGGTTAGCACGCTTGATGACTTTGGCATGCAAGGCGAATTGCCCAGTCATCCCGAGTTGCTCGATTACCTAGCGGTCGAGTTCATGGAGAGTGGTTGGTCGATGAAGGTGCTTCATCGACTTATCGTGACGAGCGAGACGTATCAGCAGTCGTCTGAGACATCTGATCAGTCGCCGGTTGAACGTGATCGGCAACTGCTGCGAGTTTTCCCCCGCAACCGTTTGGAAGCAGAGATCATCCGTGATGCTTCGTTAGCAGCCTCGGGGCTTCTTCATGAGAAGATGTATGGATCGCCCGTTCGTCCTCCCCAGCCTGATTCTGCACAGGGGGCGAACTACGGGAGGTCGACCTGGAAAGCGAGTGAGGGAGTGGATCGATTCCGCCGCAGCCTTTACACGTATCAGAATCGCACAGCGCCGTTTGCGATGTTCACGACCTTTGATGCGACTTCAGGCGAAGCCTGCGTGGCCAAGCGCGATGTGTCTAACACTCCGTTGCAGGCACTGACCTTAATGAATGATCCGATGTTTGTCGAGATCGCGGAGGCCTATGGTAAGCGGATGGCGGCTGTTGACGGCCAAGCGCCTTCAAAGATTGTTGCGGGATTCCGTTGGTTGCTTACGCGTCATCCTGAACCTGATGAAGTTCGCCTCTTGGAAGAGTTCCATCAGAAGCATGATGACTGGACGGCTCTCGCTCGCGTCATCCTCAGTCTTGACGAAGCGATTACTAAAAACTAGCGCCATGAACCTAACTGATCCAAGGAACCAGATCTCTCGCCGCTACTTTTTAGGGGAATGCGGTGTCGGTCTTGGTAAAATTGCAGCAGCTGGCCTACTAACGGATGCCTTTACAGGATCAAGCTTTGCTTCTGACGCCCTCGCTCCCAAGTTTCCACATCATGCGGCGAAAGCCAAAGCGGTCATCCATCTCTTCATGGCCGGAGCCCCCAGCCAGTTGGAACTGTTTGATCCGAAGCCGACGCTTTCGCGGCTGGAAGGCAAGCCGTTGCCGAATTCGGTCATTGGAGATCAGCGCTACGCCTTCATTCAGCCGGATGCTGCCGTCATGGGTCCACAGTTTGACTTTGCTACCCATGGTCAGTCAGGCGCTGTCCTTGGTTCTCCATTGAGCCATTTGAGTAAAGTAGTAGATAAGCTTTGCTTTGTGCGGTCCGTGACCACGGATCAGTTCAATCATGCACCGGCCCAGATCTTCTTTAATACAGGCTTCTCGCAGCCCGGTCGACCTTCGTTAGGATCGTGGGCTCTCTATGGGCTGGGTTCAGCGACGCAGAATCTTCCCGCGTTTGTGGTCATGAGCACTGGTGGGGGACTGAGCGGCGGGACGTCACTCTGGTCGAGTGGATTTCTTCCCACAACCTACACGGGGGTTCAGTTTCGCAATGGTCGGGAGCCGATTCTC
>CALLLI010000293.1 GCA_938082635.1 uncultured Verrucomicrobiales bacterium | reverse complement strand
AATCGCCCGCCCGGAGTGTCTACCGGCCAGGGCTGGAGGCTCGAAAGAGGGGTGTTGGCGAGCTCACCCTCAGGGTGAGCGCTCAATTGGTCTAAAAGCGCACTCATCACCCTCAAGGTAAACGAGTTGTGCCGGTTCATTAAATTCTCCATTCACGCTTCTAGGTTAAAAGTGCCCGCGATTGTCCCAGCGAGCGTCTTCCTGGCTTTTCGTGATCTTGAGGTAAGCCTCGTGGACCAAGACCGTGGCGCTGATCGTCTGGCCAGCAGGCTCGTTGGCCATCTTTCGCATGGCGAGTTTCCGAAGCTCTTCATAAAGCGGCGGCAACATCTCCGATGATGCAACCTTCTTTTCCGAATCGGATCGCTCTGCACCTTGGCGGCCGATGGCAGGGGCATCGGTCTCCTCGCTAACAATACGATCGCCCATGGCTCCTGCCGCGTCTTCGAGGATTTCGAGCTTCTTCTTCTAATTCTTGTTCACAGAGAGACCAAATCGTCGTTCAATCCAGTAGGCCGCCGCTTGCGAGAACCAATCCACACTCTGACGTCAGGACCCGATGATTTCCACGCTGACAGTCAGCCCTTTCTTTGCTCCTCACTTGGCCTTATACGCACTGGCGAACGGGTCGGACATGAGTGGATTGCCCCCGGCGAAACCTGGATGAAGACCTGCCTCAATTAGGATGCACTTCACTTCATCGCGGTTGTCACCTTGGATCTCGATGCAGCCGTCTTTCACGGTTTCCCCGACACCACAGGCTCTCTGCATTCTCTTGGCCAGTTCCTGTTTCTCCGGCAGGCCGATGCCGAGGAAATTCTTTACCACAGTGACTCCTTTGCCTCCGCGATGCGCAGTTTGACGGATGATATCAACGCGTGATCGTTGGCACGGAGCACGAGAATCCCACCGCATTGTCTCGTCAGGACTGGCTTGGACGGTGCGATGGGTCACTGGGTCGTCGACGTTGCCAAGCCAGTGACGGTGCAAATCGAAGTCCTGTTTTTCCCTAACGTCGTGACAGGAAACGAGGCCACCATCACGCTAAAAGTGGGCGACAAGATTCTTCAGCGGAACTCGAAGGCTGGCTCGATTTAGTTTGATTGCATCAAGCTGACAAAGAGCGTCGCAGGGCTCGAGGCGATTCGGATTGAGGACGGGAAGGAAGTGGGCGCTCACCACCTCATCGTGACTACGGAAAAGTAGCGTCGACGGGCTGTGGAATACTTCGGCTGTAATGAGACATTATGAGGATAACTGCCAAAGGAAAATGCGGGAGAGCCGTCAACTGGAAACCTGTCTACTCGGTTCGATGAGGGGCGAGGCGGACACGCCCGAAGGTCAGCCCGTCTGCTCTACCGAATCAGATATTCACCTGCCTCCCTCCATCTGCGGACTCCTCGCCTAACGCTTCCCGAAGCGCCTCGATCTCTCGGTGGAGCCCTTCGCGCAAGAAGATCGCATCCGCCTTGTGGATGAACAGATTGGCGCCCATCCCAATAAGTCGCGTGGATTCTTCCGTCGTCCCCCAGTAGTGAACCCCCGCGCCGATACCCGCGTTTCGTGCTTTAGTTAGTATCGTTTCAGCCGCTTTGAGAAACGTAGGGTGGTCATACTGTTCCGGGAGGCCCAAGCTACACGAAAGATCATGCGGCCCAATGAGCACGCCATCGATCCCCTTCACTTCCAGGATGGCGTGGAGATTCTCCATGGCCGGTAAGCTTTCAATGTTCACCATGAGCGTATTCCCCTCCGTGTTCTTGGCGATGTAGCTGTCTAACGGATCGGCCAAAGGAGGATCCGCCATTCCTTGAGCGACCCGTTTCCCTTTCAATGGACGCATTCGAGCCGCACTGACTAGTGCCGTCGCCTCCGCGACCTGTTCCAAATAAGGGGCCACGACACCACAAGCCCCGTCATCGTAGGCCACGGTGACATCATAAGGATTGGGACTGGGAATGCGAACAAGCGGCGGCAATCCCATCGCGCTATAAGTCCGACACATCCACGAGAGACTCTCCCGGCCAATCGCGATATGTTCCGTATCAATGAAGACGAAGTCGAGGCCGCAATCGCCAAGGATCTTGGGCCAGAAAGGCGTTTGAGCCACGAGCAGGGTGCCAATGAGTTGGTCGCCTTGGCGGAGCTTGTTGCGGAATTCGATAGCGTCCATGGATGAATCAGGCCCCCATCATGGTGGATTCGTGATGGCGGTCAAGCAGGGCTTGACCCTCGAGCGCGGTGGGGCATGTCGTTCTCCAGGGCGCTCTTCAATCGGTTGCCTTGTCCAGACAAGCGCTACCATTTGCTCCCCGGGGCACTTCACGAGCCCTTTCAGGACGAGCATGCGGCCGCCTTATTACGGTCGCATTGAAGGCTGGCTAACCGATCGCGTCCTGCCAACGCTCTCGAAATGATCGTGTCAAAAGCGAAGCCTAGATCATCCATCCTAGATCCTAAATCGCCCTGCGTTGATCAGGACGCTCTCGCTTGCTTGGCCTCCTGTCGCCTCCATCACTTTCTGTAGCTGAGTCCTAACAGACGCTTCCTTGAAGGAGAGGCGTTACGATTACGAAGGACGGAGCCTCAAGGATCGGCGCTTTTCAAGCGCCCCACGCTAGCCCGGCGGTCAAAAACCGCCGCTCCTTGGAGCCGATTGTTTAATGGCAAATTTAGACGTCGTTAGTCAGTTGAGCCGGAAAGCCACCCATCACTCAGCGCGAATACGCACGAAGAGCACCTGATTCTGCTCCCCCTTCCGGTCTCCGAGCCGAAGCAAGCCTTCTCCACAAGTAACCCACGATTCGTTATTGCTGATCCGACACGCACCTGAATTGCCCAACGTGGCGTGATTGCCAGGCAAGAGGACGCGTTCCGTAGCGCGCAGGACGCAAAGCGTCTTCGGATTCACCTGCCCGATGAAGAGCGGGGCGCGATGCCGGAAGACGTGATCATTGTCGGCCCCCATCCGCGTGTAGACGAGAAAGAGGCCTTTCCCAATCGTGACCCAGTGCTGCTGAGTGTTGTAGTTGCCGAGTGGCGTTCCATCGTCGAACTGCCACTCCTTAATCGGATCGAAATGAATGCCGTCCGTTCCCGAAGTCACTTAAGCAGAGTGATCAGCCCGCAAGGTGAGATAGAACCGGTCGCCAAATCTGGCGAGTGATGGTTCATAGAGTCCGCGATTCTGCGGAATATTCAGTTCGGAGCCATGTTCTTTGTAGGTAAGGGTCTCGCCGTCAAATCCACAACGCACGACCACACTGGTGTAATTGTAAGACTCGGGATCTCTCTGATAGAGCACCGGAAGGAGGATGCCGCCGTCCGGCAAATCGACACGTTGCGTGGTCCCGGCATTGGCCGCCGAAATCGCCTTTCGGGAGTGATCTTTGTTAGTCATTACGAGGACGTTCATCGGTCCCCACCCGTTCGTCTTTGGATTCATGACCGCATACGAGACCTTCTCGCTTACGCGGGTCTCGCGCTTGCCGCCTTCGAAGTTGAACGTCTTGCCAGTTGTAATCACTCTTCCATATACCGCGTGCCAAGACGGGCACAGATCGCCAGGCACCACTTCAAAGCCATCTTCCTGCTTCGTGCGCTTCAAGGATGGAATGATCGCTGGCTCACTCCATGTCTTCCCTGCGTCGCGGCTGATGGATTGGTAAATGTCATGGAAGTTGTGGACACCGTCGCGCCCCGTTTCCGACATGGTCGTCACCCACAGCGGACCCTCCCCTGGCACGAACGCGGTGCGCGCCTGCCACCAATCCAACTCGGTGGAGCGGCCGGGGATCGTAGTCAGCGTTTCCAGCTTCAGAGAGACGCGTGGCAAGTCGTCGGCGAAACTGACCGGCGAACTCGCAAACAAGATGGCGAATGCCGCTCGAAGTAAACGCGGTGACGTAAACACACCGTATCAACACCTATTCTCTGCTTCCTTGCAAATCAATCCGTGTACCTTCTACATCACGCCTGACGGAACCGCCAATCTGGTGATAGAGTTGTTTGGTTAGGCTGTCGTTTCGACTGGTAGTCTACGGAGGCTAAAGAGAATTCGACTGCCAGTCGAATCTACGGCTAAGCGAGCTAGACCTTCGCCGAAAACCCATTTTCTTGAAGAATTAGATAGCGTTTTGTTAGTCGTTGGCCAACGTAACCCGTTGACTTTTAGAATATTACCACCAACAGAATCCGATCACTCTGCTCGGCAAGAACTGCTTTTTGAGGCGGAACTCTCGTCAGAACTCAACAGTTTCGTTAACCAGTCC
>CALLLI010000292.1 GCA_938082635.1 uncultured Verrucomicrobiales bacterium | reverse complement strand
TGGTTCGGAGGCGGAGGATCATTCGAGAGCCTAGATGGTCCCTACACCTTCACTGTGCCCAATGGCCAGATTGGAGTTTTTGATGTCACCGACGCCTTCGAAGTGGGCGATAGCTTCACTCTTACCGATGGCGGCACGATTTTGGGCGTCACGCCACTTACCTCGGGCAGTGAGTTTACCCGGGATGCTGATGTCGCCTTTAATTCTTCAATCTGGAGTTCAGCCACCTACGAACTCGCCGCGGGTAATCATAGCATTCAGCTAGAAACAACGACGTTGGCAACTGGCCAGACCCTCGGTGGCGCTTTCATCCGTCTGCGGTTCGAGGAGCTGACTGACCTCATTTGGGAAACACCCGCCTCGATAAAGTATGGAACGCCCCTCTCCTCGGCTCAGCTGGACGCGTCCGTCCAAAGTGGGCGCAGCGGTACCTTCACCTACGATCCACCTGTAGGCACGGTTATCTCAGCGGGAAATGGCCAGGAACTGACGGTCACGTTTACCCCAACTGAGGTGTCAGACCCGCCACTCACCGCCACCGTGACTATTCAAATCACACGTGCGCCCCTCGCCTTGGCCATCGATTCTACAACCCGAGCATTCGGAGAAACCAACCCAACTTTCACTGCGAGCTACACCGGCTTTGTCAATGGCGACGGGGAAGCAAATCTCTCAGCCACGCCTACGCTCACTGCGACGGCCACGTCATCTAGTCCCCCGGGCACTTATCCTATCACTGCGAGCGGAACCTTCGATCCAAACTACGACATCACCATTACACCAGGTACCCTAACTATCACCAACGATTCGAGCACAGAGATTAACTGGCTACAACCTCCCCCTATCGTCTATGGCACGCCGCTCTCTTCAGCAGAATTGAATGCCAGTATTTCCAACGAAACTCCAGGCACCTTTGCCTACACACCTGCCATCGGCGCCGTCCTCAGCGCAGGCAATCACACCTTAAACCTGACGTTTACCCCACAGGCTCAAGATCTAGCGCCGATCGGCGCGAGTCAGACACTAAGCGTGACACGCGCTCCGCTCACCATTCGTGCTGATAGCAAGGTTGCCTCCTTCAGAGAAGGCGCCAACCCGCTGTCTTTTGTTCTTATCGACAACCCAGGCAATGCCGCCCATTCCAGCGGCTACGGTGCCGTCTCCAGTAGTTTCGAGATCGGCCAGTTTGAAATCACCAACAACCTCTACGCTAACTTTCTCAACGCCGTCGGAAAGAATGATCCCGTCACCAATGGGCAATTTTCGCCGCATCCCCCCCTCTACAATTCAGAAATGGAACGCACGGCAAGAGGCGGCATTAACAGGTCCGGCAGCGCCCCGAACTTCAACTACCAGGTGAAGCCCGGCATGGGAAATAAACCTGTCAATTTCACCAGCTTCTGGGACGCATGTCGCTTCTGTAACTGGCTGCATAACGGACGCCCCAGCGGCGATCAAGTTGCCACGACCACCGAAGATGGCGCCTACGACCTTACCGATGCCAACGTGGTCTCCAATAATACGGTATCTCGTAAGCCAGATGCTCGCTTCTTTCTCCCGAACGAAGATCAGTGGTTCAAAGCAGCCTTTCATGATCCGAATGCTCCCAGCAGTTATCGCACCTACGCTACAGGGAGCGACACACAACCCGCCGCCGCACTAGCAGACAGTCAAGGAAATGTCACCAACAGTGGCTCCAACGTGGCCAATTATGGACACAATGCAGACTGGGACAGCAATCAAAACGGCACTATTGAAACCGAAACCGTCAACGGTATCCTCGGAAAAGAAGATGGCAATGTCACCAGCGTTGGCAGCACGGGAAGCGTGAGTTTCTACGGTGTCGCCGACATGGGAGGCAACGTCAGCGAATGGACGGACACCGCGCTTGCCAACTGGGCACGCATCGACCGTGGCGGTTCTTGGAACGGCTCTGAGAGCTTCCTCATCTCCGGCTACCGCGTTCCAAGTCCATTCCCAGAAGAGATTCAAGATCGCGGCTTCCGAGTCGCCCGACCAGCAGGTTCCAATGTCGAATGGGTAATCCCAGACCTTACCGTCTCTTATTTCGGCCTCGTGAACGGAGACACCCCCAACTCGATTGGCTCTCCTCCTAGCATCACCACCACAGCAACTCCCACGAGTAGCATCGGTGACTACCCAATCAAGGTGTCCGGCGTCTTCGCCGCTAATTACCTGATTTCCTACGAAAGCGGCAGCCTCCGACTCAACCACAAGTCGAACCCGTCCATCTCCTGGCCCACGCCAGCGAACACCACCTACGGCAACGCCCTTTCTTCTGCTCAGCTCAACGCCTCTTCAGGCGGCGTTCCTGGCACTTACACCTACGAACCCGCACTAGGCACGGTATTAACTGCAGGCAATCACACGCTTATCACCACCTTCCAACCGACGGACACGGCTACCTACAACCCAGTCACGACCAAGATCGCGCTCTTGGTAATCCCTGCCCCGCTCACGATCACCGCTAACGACCTCACGCCAACGAGCCCGAACGTGAGTCTCACCGCGACCTATGTGGGGCTGGTCAATGGGGATACTTCCAGCAACCTTTACGTGCCCGTTAGTCTAGCCACAGCGTTTACTTCCGCTAGCACGCCTGGCACCTACACCATCACAGCAAGTGGCGCTTCATCTCCTAACTATAGCATCACTCATATAGACGGCACCTTAACCCGCGAAGAACGCATCCAACCTTCACTGACATGGAATGTCCCAGCACCCCTCACTTACGGCTCCACAATCGGCACAAGCCAGTTGAATGCAACCATCGATGAGAATATCGGCGGCTCGTTCGCCTACACACCGCCGCTAGGCGCGGTCCTCGAACCGACCCAAGGAGCTACGCTACAAGTTGTTTTCACACCAAACGATGCGTTCAACTATGAGACGGCCAATGCCTCTGTCTCCCTTGTAATCAACAAGGCTCCGCTCACAATCACCATTGCCAATGCCCAGCGCTCTGCGGGTGTCTCCAACCCTACATTCGCAGCAGCCTACAGCGGTTTTGTGTTAGGTGATAACGAGGCCAGCCTTGCGAACGCTCTCACGCTGGCCACCACCGCCACCACCGAATCTGCTCCTGGCACTTATCCTATCACCGGCTCGATCGCTACTGAGGCGCGCTACGCAATCGTCGTCGTCCCCGGCACTTTAACCATCGCGCCAAAGGGAGTCTCCTCTTCATCTTGGCCAACGCCCACGGCAATCACCTACGGTCAAGCCCTCTCAACGACCCAGCTAAAAGCGGCAATCACCGAAGACATCCCTGGTCAATGGAGCTACCAACCAGCCTTTGGAACAATCTTAGAAGCCGGCAGCCACACTCTCTCCGCCACATTTACTCCAGACAATCTATTCGCCTTCGAAGGCACCAGTGCCACCGTCTCACTTGAAATCTTACCCGCTCCACTCACGATCCGCGCCCACGACCTAGAGCGTCCCTTAGGTGACGAGAACCCTACGTTAGATCTCGATTACGTCGGCTTTGTCAATGGTGACACTTCGGCCACCATCGATCAGCAGCCAACCATCAGCACCACGGCAACAGCAGAAAGCGATCCTGGCACTTACCCAATTACGCTGTCAAATGCCTCCGATGCCAACTACACCATCACCTTGGCCAATGGCACTCTAACCGTGCTCGAGCCCGGCGTGCTCCCTCTTCCAGAACTCCTCATCCTACGCGAAGGAAACGAGATCACCCTTACCTGGGATAACCGGGACGATCTCCGCCTGGAGCAAGCTGACACTCTATTAGAGTGGACTCCCATCAGTGAGGGCATTGGCATTGGTCAAACAATCACCACCTGGATCGGCATGCTCCCAGAAGAAGCCGCCACAGCGCCACTGCAATTCTACCGACTGGTTCGCCTGCCGTAACCTCAGTTAAGCAGTTCGAGCAGTCACCCACTTGCCCACGCGCTTCACTTCCTTCATCTCAAAGCCTGCCTTCTCCGCCGCCGCCAACGTCTCCGCTTCCTGCTCTCGCAGAATGCCGGAAATAATCAGCGTGCCGTCAGGCTTCAGCACGCGACGCATCTTCGGAAAAGTCGCGATCAGGATCTCTGAGAACATGTTCGCCGTGATCACGTCCCAAGCCTTTTCCTGAGGTTCCCAGGCAAGCACATCCTCCGCCTCGATCGTCACAGCCTCCGCCTGCAGCCCGTGCGTTAGCACATTCCGTTCAGCCACAGGCACGGCCAAGGGATCATTCTCCCAACCCAGCGCTTTCGAAGCTCCAAGCAGTTTCGCCGCAATGGCAAGAATCCCAGTCCCCGTCCCAAGGTCTAGAAGCGACCACGAATCGCGCTCCTTCGCCACATCTACAAGGAAGCGCAAACACGTCGCCGTCGTGTCATGATCACCCGTGCCAAAGGCAAGCTCAGCCGGAATGATGATAAGTTCTCTGCCAGGATACAATTCGCGCAGCTTAGCCTGCGCATCCGGCTCCGTCGTCGACGTGATGACGAGCTTATCTCTCACTTTCACCAGGATCGGCTTCAGCGGCACCGACTGCCAATCTTCGTCGGCCAACGTATCCACACTGCCACCAAATTTCTTGATCAAGTCGGCCCCATCATTCCCCTGCTCCAGAAAGACCTCCACCTTCAGACGCTGTCTTACTACAAGAGACGTGATCACAAAGCGGCCCTCGGCCAGGACTTCCAAACGAGTTTCCCAAAGAGCTTCGTCTTCAGGGCTGATGAGTTTCTTCCAGACTTCGGGCATGTGAGAGTAATAGGATTCAGAGGCGATGAGAGCCGAACTGACCAGGAAGGTTTCGTTCAAAGAGATCTAGCAGATGTTGATGATGCGTAAAGACGAGGATTTGCGTCTTCTGTGAGAGCTTTGCCAGGATCGGCAACAACGCCGTCGTCCGCTCGTCATCAAACGTCATCAAAAGATCATCTAACACCAGTGGCATGGCCGAGTAGGTCGCCAGGTGCAGTTCGATCGCCGCAAATCTCAGCGCCAAGAAAAGTTGATCCGCAGTCCCTTCCGACATCGCCGAGGTCCCCACAAAGGTGCCGTCAGCGCGCACACCAACCAGTTGAGGCTGTCCTTTGTCAGTCAGCTGAGCTGCCACCTTCGCAAAGGCGCCGTCCGTCAACGCCGCAAAGTAGGCACTCGTACTCTCGATCATCGGCCCCTGCGTCCTCTCGCGATAAGTCTCAATCTGCTGCCGAAGAAACTGAATCGCGTGCTGGAGTTCTCTGAAACGTCGCGCGTCTGACACCATGCCCGAAAGATGCAGCTCCGCCTGTTGCTGGTGACCTGCAGCCGCATCACTCGCTTGTTGAAGCCGAGTGTCTTCTGCCTTCAGCGTATTCAATTGCTCAAGAGCCGCATCTCGGGCCGCTTGGTGCTCTGGCAGGACACGTTCCAGCTCCGCTTTCTCGCTCTGAAGAGTGTCCTCAGATTGACTCGTCGCTTCCTCAATGAACGACTCCAAGGGCAGACCTCCTGACATCGACGCTAAATCAGCCTGAGCCTTGCTGATCGCCTTTCGATACTCTGACTTCCTCTCAATCCCAGAAAGGGCCATTTCCAGAGCGCGCATGTCCGCCGCCCCACAAAGATTTCGTAAGTCTGTCAGAGCACTACCAGCAGACTCCAAAGCCGCCTTGTCGTTGGAGCGCTTCGCCTCCGCGTCGTCGATATTCTCCTGAAGCACCTTCGCTTGACTCGCCGCGGCCTTTGCGGCTTCGAGTTCTGACCAAAGCCGCCCTACCTCCGACTCGTGATCCTCTCGAGACGCTTCAGAACACACCGTCACAAGACGATCACTCATGTCTTGAATCGCCGACTCCTCTTGCGCGAGCTGTTTTATCAAATCCGTCACGCCACCCGCCAAGCCCTGCACCCTTTGAAGCCCCTCGATCGGCCCAGGAAAGCGGGCCGTAAGTTCTGCGAGCGACGCCTGCTGGCCCTCACATACCACTCTGATCTTCGCAATGGTCTCCTCCGCATCGGCCAGGTCACGCTTCAGCTTGTCCTGCCGCTTCAGCCGTTCTTGATGCGCTCCAGCCGCCTCTGCGAGACTCGCCAGACGATCTTCTAACAGCACCACCAGCGCGGCGAACTCCACATCTGGCTGTTCTAGCGTATCCGCCAATACCTCATGGGCCCCCTCCACTTCCTGAGTCAACGCCTCCACCTCATCTTCAACCTCCACACTTCTAACAAAAACCTCACAAAGCTCTTGCCAATCCGTTACCCACCCAATCAGATCCTGCGGCGGTTGCACCGGCGCAGGAATGGCCAAACAACGCTTCTCCCACGTCGCCTGCCATTGATTGCGTTCAGCGTCCAGTTTCTCCAACGCCGAGACAGCAAGATCACGCCTCCCTCGTAGATCCGCGATCGAGCCCGCATGATTCTCTGCCCGCGCAATCTGCTCGGCATGACGACGCAGACTATCTGCGACCTCATCCGCTTCACGCACTTCGTTAGGCAAGACCTTTCGCGAAGCAGCCTCACCTTCTAACGCAGCAATCAAATGATCATCACGCTCTCGACGTTTGTTCGCAAGATCCTCCTGGGTATAACGAGCGCCCTGGTCACGCAACGTTGCCAGCGCGGTTTCCTCACTGTGAATCCGAAGATCGAGATTCGAAACTTCATCCTGATTCCGGCCTATCCGTTTCTCAAGATCGTTCAGGCGTGCCTTCTCCTCATGAATCGTCTCCGCTGACGGTGGCAACAACCGCGAAACCTTATCTGTGGCAACTTCCGCTAGGCTAAGCCGCGCCACCAGCGTCCCTCGAGCCCGAGACAGCTTCTTAAGTTCAGTCGAGCGCTCAGTCTTCCGACCAATCGCCGCTTCTGCCGAGCGCGCGCGTTCTCCCAGCGCCTTCAAAACCGCTGAACTTTCAGGGGCCGAAGCCCCGGACAGCTCTTCAGCTAGAGACGCACTCTCCTTCGTCACCCGCGCCAAAGCAGCATGCGCTTGGGCTTCCTGACGTCTCGCCTCGGCCACCTCCTCACCCAAACCCTCTGCTTTCTCGACCAAATCGACTGTGATTTCGGGCAAGCCAGCGAGATCAACCGCAGTGAGGCCAAGCTTGTCCTGCGCCTGCGTCAGTTTCGTCGACATCGTCTCATGCTCGGCTCGCAACTCTGGCAAAGCACGCATCCGACGGAGGTGTGAATCAAGCGACTGATGCAAGCGCTCGATCTCCGCCGCTCGTTTCAAAATTTCTGGCTGTGTCGTCACGGAAGCCAACTGTTCACGCAAACCCACCAATTGGTTCTCACGCACCACCACAGTCTGTTCTCGCTCACGAATCTGCTCCCGAGCGCCGTTCACTCGCTGTGCAAAGTCTCCAGAAAGCTCTGGCAGATACGCCAATGACTCAAAACCCTCACGAGCATGAGCCAACTGCGACGTGATCGGCAGCGCACTCAACAATCGCTCCACCGCACGCAAACGCTGTTGAGCAGTGCGCTGCACCTCATCCACTCTATCAAATCCCTCTGCAGCTGCTTTCAACGCCTTCTGGTGCGCCTTCCAGACAGTCACTTTCGTTGTGGATTCGCGCAGCGCCTTCTCACTCTCCTTAAACGCCTTTATCGCCACGGGAAGCCGCGCCTTCGTGGCGCGCGTTTTAAAAAGCCCGTCGGCTTCCTCCTCCAACTTCGCAAGCGCCGCATCGATATCCGTGCTCCCCAGACTAGCAGAGAACAACGCCGAGCCCAGCTCGCCTTCACCTGCAATCAATGCACCCGCCCCATCGCGAAGCGACGCCGTGTCGAGACCGAACATCGAGCTGAAGAACCCGCGATCTACCGGGCCTAGAAACGCTTTCAGGTCCGAGTCCTTCAAGGAGCTCCCATCCGTATCCAGAAGCGTGTTTGCATTCCCCTTCTTTCTCTGAAAGGCCAGCGCCTGGGACTCACCTTCCGAAACAGTCGCGCCAATACGCAGCTTCTGATGCGCATGCAGGAAGTTGTCAGTCGAACGCGCAGGAATTCCAAAGAGGAGCTGATCGATCGCCCGCAAGAGCGAACTCTTACCTCGTTCATTCGCCCCATAAATCAGATGAAGGTCATTCGGCCTCGACTCAAACGTGAGCGAGAAATCCGTGAACGGTCCGAACGCCGGAATCTGGATTCGATCAAATCTCATGCTTCGCCGACGAGGTGAGCGCATCGATGACGAGCGCGGTGACATTCTCTTTCAACTCCTGATCGGACTGAGCCATCTCGCCCTGAGCCACCGGCGGGAGTTTTCCCAGCAAATCCGTGACACTGCTAGGATGTTCAGAAACCTCCATCGCCTGCAGCTCCTCGATCACTTGCGCCGTGAGATCACTCTGCCCTGCCAGCTGCTCCATATCCATCGGCGATTGGGTCTTCAGACGAATGCGCTCAATCCAAATCTCGTCGCTCACCTCCTGCGCCGCATTCACCACCTCCGCACGCCACGCCTCTTTCCCTGCGTGGAATTCACTATGAAGCGGTGTCTGCCCAGAAAGCGTCAGGCGCACACATAGCAAGCGCGGAGACGCACTCGCCGCGGCTTCTACCAACACAGTCCGAATCTTCTGTAGTGCCACACTCGTATCCTCAACCCCGCTCAGATCAACCTCACACTGTCCCCACCGCACCACATCGAGCGCTTTGAAATCTAGACGCTCAACAGCAAGGTCATCACTCACCGTCACCACGTAGCACCCACGCTCACCCGTCTCCCGAGCATGACGCCCCTGAATGTTGCCACTGTAAACAATGTGCGGCGCTTCATGGAGCACAGCGTGCAAATGAATGTGCCCGAGCGCCCAGTAGCCGTAGTGCTTCGTCAGGAGATTCGCCACGGTACACGGAGCATAAGCCGCATGGGGCGAATCTCCAATTGAACAATGTAAGAGCCCTATATTGAAACGCCCCTCACTCGCGTCGGGATAGTTCAGCGAAAGATTCTCCGTCACACTCGCCGTGGCAAATCCCTGCCCGTGAAACGTCACCGGCAACGTGGGATGCTTGATAGACTTCGGTTTCTTCACCGGAAACGCCTGCACGTTCTCCGGCAACGACAGCGACTTCGTGATCTTTGATTCCGCATCGTGGTTGCCCGAAATCAGATACACCGGAATCCCCACATCCCGTAGCCGAAGCATCTGCCGATTAAAGAACAGCCCAGTGTTAAAGTCCGGCCAATCCCCATCATACAGATCCCCAGCAATCAGCAGGAAATCGACGCCCTCCTCCAAACACAAGCTCACCAAATTCTCCAAGGCCCGCCGACTCGCACCTCGAATCTCCTCTTCCGGCGCCCCTTCACGCTGCGAGAGTCCCCGCAATGGGGAGTCCAGATGGAGATCGGCTGCGTGAATGAAACGAAACACACCCCAGAATTCAACCGCTGCCAGCAAATGTCCAACCAGGACTTGCTAACCTCAATCCCGCGACCGCCCTAAAAGTCCCAGCGCAGTCCTGCAAACACCACATAGGAGCTATCGAAATCCAGTTCCACGTCAGAGACCCCATTATCGATCTTAAAGTTATCGAGGTATTGGTAACGCACCCCACCCATCAGGCTCCAATTTGACGAGACCTGGTATCCAAGAGCCACAGAGGCATACGCCCCAAAGAGAAACTCGTCGTCACTTCCATTAGCACGGAGACCATCTGAATGGGTTGTCTCAAGATCAGCGTCGATATAGGCCGCTGTCAGGCCCACACTTGCTTGGCCGTATAATCGATCAGTAAACCGACGTTCGTAGAACGGGCCCACATTGGCATGAATCAGATCCGCATCCAGATCGTGCTGTAGGGTGAAGAACTGATCAAACTCATCAAACCCACTGAAACGATTCTCCATCTCTACCCGCGAGTAGCCGAAGCCCACACGGATCCCCCAGAGATCCTCCGCCGAAGGATCTGATAAGACTCGCTCATAGAAGATCTCACCTCCAGGCGCGAAATCCGCGTCCTCCGACTGGCTCAATCGCGTCGTCGGAACGTCCTTGGTAAACGCATCACTGATCATCTTCGCCGACACCCCCAAGCCGCCCGTGGCTAGGACACCCACGCGATTGCGGGAAAACTCAGGAACCTCCTCGCGAATCTCCGGAACCGGCTCGTCCTTCCCGTAATTCTTACCAAACCCGTTCTTCCCAAAAGAAGTTGGACCAGCAGCAGCATAGTGAATGGCCAGGCAAAGACTGGCTCCGAAGAAGAAAGCGCGACACTTCATGAGATAGATATAAGAGTAACTTAGCTATATATATCCGAACTTTTAATAGTTTCAATAATAAAGACACATCACCTCCGTGCTCTGAACCTACTCCGTGCTCTTCGCTATACCCCGACGGCGTTTCCACAGATCGATGACGAGCCAGAGTGTGGCTAGCAGCATGACAAACTGAAAGAACCAGAAAGTGCGAGGCACCGCCTTGAAGACTTCTTCCGGGAGATCCGCCATCGGAAGGATGGCTCCTGGCGCGAAGAACGGGCTACTGACAGGAGACATGGCAAAGAGCCATGCGGCGGTCGCAATAAAGCGATCATTCGCCGCCCCCAACACGGTTCCCATCATGATGGGAACCACACCTATCAAGAGCGCAGCAATCCCTGCCACTTTACCGCCACGACCTTCTAAGAGAGCGTGGAAACCCAATCCACAAGTGACCAAGGTCAGCCCAAAGGCAAACACTGCCGTCCCCGGCATGATCTGGCCAAACCAATGAGACTCGACCACCGCACGTGTGAAAACAAACCAACCAGTCGCTCCTATCACTGCCATGAGAGAAACAGTCCAGAATCCCGTCGCGGGATCCGAAGTGAGTGGAATCCGACGACGCTCAAGCTTTCGGGTGCGACGCCAACCACGGATCTGCGTATCCTTCGACGGCGTGATCATGAGCGTCATCACCCAAAGCAAGACCAGACTAACTAAACCATAGGCTCCTGACATGACCACCGCTTCCATCCCCTCGGGTTGCCAGTCCTCAACGAGGAATCGGCGAAAGCGCCGGTTCATCTCACGAGATGGAAACACCCTCCCCGTCTCGATCAATGGTAGGGCGCTTCCAAGAAGCATGACTTGCGTCCAGGCATAAAGGCCTAGCGCCCAAGCTTTCCCGAGCAAATGCGCTTCATCCCGCCGCCAGCGTCGCCAACACATGACAACACCCGTGAGAATGAGCATGAGCTGCGAGAACAGGGTGAAGACCGTTTCAGGCAAGTTGAGATTGAAGAAGCGCTCCGGCGGCACCAACCGATTAAACGTATCGACCACCGCACCAGCCGTTTGAGGAAGGAGTGCGCCCAGGTGCTCCTCAAAGACTGGCCGCACCGTAAGGTACTGAAAATAGACCAGCCCAAATTTGGCGAGTTGGGGAATGATCGTGTAGAGAAGAAACACGATGCCCATGGAGAGCAGAAAGGCCCACCGGCGATTCCTCAACACGGTGCCAGCGATAAGACCAGTCAAGTGATAGAGGATCGCTGAGCAGAAGAAAGTCGCATACAATTCGGCGGCCACGTGAAAAGGCACCCCACCCTTCCAGAGGCACCAAAGCGTGAAGGGAAAGGTGGCGAAACAAAGCACGTACTCGCGAATAGGTAAGCCGAAGAGATAGCCTAACACCTTGGCCATCGGTGTCATCGGAGCGAGCCGCTGGTAATCGAGCACGCCCTCGTCGCCCTCAGCCGTCATCGCCCCAGCCACTTGACCCGTACCTAACAAGAACAAGATAACACCCTGGAGAATGAAGAGAGGAATAAGCGGCGTGCGTACCGCATCCATCATCGCCAAGCCGCTCCTCTGATAAACGAGCGAGCGAGCGAGAAAGAAGATGAATCCAGCAGTCAGAAGAACGACGAGAAGCCAAAGACCAAGGCCCTGCGGGCGCAACCGCGACTGCGCGTAACGCCGGACAATGGGATTCGCCCAAAGCTTCCAGGTTGGCGCTTGTTGTGGCGTGGATTGAGATTCCATCATGACACGCGATTGCCCTCCGCAACTTCGACTAGGATTTCTTCGAACGAAGAGCCCTTCTCATGGAAATCTGCCACGAGAAAGCCCCTCTGAATGCACGAGGCCAACAAGTTTGCTTTCGCCGCCTCATCACCTGTGAACGTAAAAACAACTTCACTCTTAGATGATGGCTTAATCGCTTCGACACCCTCTCTTGTTTCCAGCCACTCGCTCACATCATTGGCTTGGTCGCTCGCCAAGACAGCTGTGATGCGCCGTTCGGCATTGCCCAGTTCCTGAAGCACATCATCTGACGCACCAGAAGCCAAGAGCTCCCCCTGATTCATGACACAAAGTGAGGAACACATCTCAGCGAGTTCCCCCAGAATGTGCGAACTCACAATCACCGTAGCACCCTCCTTAGCGAGATCTTGAAGCGCATGTCTCAGCTCCCGACGAGAAAGCGGATCAAGACCACTAGCAGGCTCATCAAGGATGAGCACCTGCGGCCGATGCAACAAGGTCTTTGCCAGGACGACTCGCTGCGTTTGCCCGCGCGAAAGTTTCTTACACCAAGCATTGCGTTTGTCCGTGAGATTAACACGAGCGAGACATTCCTCGACGCGTTCCAGACGGGCCTTTCGACTGCCCAGCGCATGAGTATCGGCATGGAAATTGAGAAATTCCCACACCCTCAGGTCAGACGGCACAGGCGCGAGATCCGGCATGTAGCCAAGGACACGCCGAGCAGCCTCCGTTTCCTCTAACACATCATGACCGGCAATACGGACCTCGCCGTAGGTCTGCTCCATGAGGGTGGCGAGCACTTTGAAGGTGCTCGTCTTCCCCGCTCCATTCGGCCCCACGAGACCATACACTTCGCCAAAGGGAATGGTCAGATTGATGTCTTCCACCGCAACAAAGTGGCCATAGTCTACTCGGAGATCCTTGATCTCAATCGCTGAAGTGGCCGACATAAGACCTATTAGAAGGGACCAGACTCCATGTCTTCCCAACCTTGTGGTGGCGTCAGGCCCACCTCTTCAAACTCGCGGAGCGCATCGGCCCGACGTTCTTGCTGCCGGTCTTCCAACAGCTGCCGTTGCTCAGGGCGAAGGATTCCTTGAACGCTCTCGTTCGCATCCATGCCAGGACGCAAACCGCTCATCTCATTCTCCAATCCCTCGAACTGCATGCTGGGATCAAAGTAATCTGAGCTATGAGCCAGGACGGCAAACGCTTGGTCCTTCTGTTCCTCATCCAGCTCGACCAAAGAGTCCAACCGTTGCACGCGCCCCTCGGCCTCATTCTGCACACGCTCCACGCGTTCGGTCAGACGATCCGTTTGATACGTTGCTAGTGTATCCGCATCGAGCGTCTCGGCCATGAAGGCGTCAAGTTTCTGGCTGTATCTGAGAGAGTCGCTGCGTTCATCCATCACTTTGGCGAAATCGGTGAAGCCCGAGTCTGAGTCATCCAGCACGTTGGCAATGCGATCCCCATTCGCGTCTGCTTGCCGATCAAGCCACACGTTCAGGGCGTCTTGTTGACTATCATCGAGGCCATACTCTCGCGTCAGTTCCCCACTCAAGTAATTCAACCGTCGCTTCTCCCCCGCCACACGTCCGCGATCAAACAGCGGCGCCACATCGCGCATCCACGGTTTCATCGTGCCCTTAAAGACATCGTCCAAATTCACCCGCTTCCCTGAACGAATACGTTGAGCAATGCCCTCCATCGCTTGGCGCTGGGCCACCTTACGCCGCCCCGGATCGAGCTGCGCCCGAAGCGTCTTGACCTCCTGCTCAGCCTTCTGCCATTCAAACTCTGCCTTCTCTGCCCGCGCTGCGAGGCTGCCAGCCTTCGCGGGAAGACTCTGTGTGAAAAGCACCGCCCCAATGGCACCGACGATGACCCCAAGAATAAGCCCTAAGATGGATCGCATTTGCGGACTCTAAACAGCCCGGCAGTAGAGACAAGCATCGTGATCATCTGCAAGGCAGATTGCTGCGATCAGAAGCTCCGTCCGCTCCTCACGATTGCACATTGTCTCTCGAGCCCAACACGAGGTAAACTCTCAGAATGAATAGATTCCCCGGGTGTGATTTCCAAAAAAGATGGAAGACAACAGTCTCACAAGACAATCAACTCGCACTTTAGTAGAGATCAAGGCAAACGCCAGCTCCTAAAGAATGTTCCCAGACACCAAACTCCTAGCTGTGTTGTTCGAGCTGTTTCATTTGGCTGCGGATGACACTCAAGGTGCCAATCTCCTCATTGAGGAGAGGGATAACGTCGTTCTCAGGGCGGAGACCGAAACATTCGCGCCATCAGAAAATGTTACCCCTTCTCCACGGTGAGCAATTCAGGTTATGACAGGTTCTCCTTCATGACGATTTCATCCTTGATGCAGATGTATTCGGACTATGTGTGATCTTCACCGGCCGATCCTTGGGCAGATCGCCTGCCTCTCGGCCAAAGGAAAGTTCTCCGCGGGTGGACTAAGGGAGGAAGATGGATTTGGGAGGAGACCTCCGATGTCGCCGACTGGCGCTCCTGAAACTTTCTCGGACTCAGCCAAAGCCTGGCTGCCTTACGCCAGGTTGCCATCGCGGGCACAAAGAAGGGGTTACGATTTCTCGTAACCCTAGCCTGCATTATTCATAAAGAAACAATTAGATAAGCGTTGTACATTGTAACGCGTTGTAATATAGTGTGTTATGAGCGCACTAGAGAAGAATGCATCAAAACCCGAAAACAGATTCGACCCGCTGCAATCCGTGCCGCTTTTCGGCCGTGATTGGTCGTGATTGGTCGATCAAGTTGGACGAACCCGAACTCTCCAGTGACGCGGGACTCGCAGCTCTCGTCAGTAGCGGCATCGCCGATCCTTTGTTGGCAAATCTTGCTGGGGTCATCGATGACCCTCGCAAGTCTTCCACTCACAGCATCGAGCAATTGATTCGCCAACGCACCTTC
>CALLLI010000291.1 GCA_938082635.1 uncultured Verrucomicrobiales bacterium | reverse complement strand
GGTCTATGGTGTGAAGAGGTGCCGACGACATTGGAATGTCGAGTGACGGGGGGAAGGAAAGTTGGGATGGGGGTTGTTTGGCAGGTGGTGATTTGTCTATGATGGCTGGATGGTGAAATTCACATTTGTTGTCGCGCTTTCGTTGGTGGGCTTTGTCTCTTTTGGATTTGCTGCGCCGTCGCCGTTGATTCCTGCTGGGCCCATGGTGGGGCATGTGTCAGACACGACGGCGAGTGTTTGGATTCGTATCAAGAAGGGGACACGGGTGACTGGTGAGGCGAGGCAGGGAGGGGTGACTTACGAGGTCACGCATTGGGAAGATCGTGGGGCGGATTGTCATGTGCTTGGGTTTTCGGGATTGGTGGCGGATGCGAAGACGGAGGTGACTCTAACAGCGACACGTGATGGGAATGAGCCGGAGAAGATCGATGTGAGTTTTCGAACGTATCCGAAACCGAGTCGTACGGGGAAGGTGCGGTTGGCCTTTGGTTCGTGTAGCAAGATTTCGCAGTTTCCGAGTGGGCCGATCTACGGTGCGATTGCTAAGGAAGAACCGCATTCGATGATCTTCTTGGGGGATAATGCTTACTTCATTGTTGCTGATGGTAGTGATAAGCATTTCTCGACATCGGGGCCTGTGGGGGATTGGAACTTTCCGGGGTCTATGCGGGCGCGGCATATGCTGACGCGGGTGCATCCTGATTTGCAGGTCTTGCTACGCAGTGTGCCTAACTACGGGATCTGGGATGATCACGATTATGGGCCTAACAATGCGGATCGAACGTTTCCATTGAAGGAGGAGGCGCTTCGTATTTTTAGGCAGATGTGGGCGAACCCGGGCTGGGGATTGCCAGAAGCGCCTGGCATCTTTAGCAACTATCGCTGTGGGCCGGTGGAGGTGTTTCTCTTGGATGATCGCTACTACAAGTTCTCGCCAGATCGGCACAAGGAGGTGACGATCGAAACGGGCGAGATTTGGGGGAAGGCTCAGTTGGCTTGGTTGTTAGATAGTCTCAAGAGGTCGACGGCGACGGTGAAAGTGATTGCCAATGGCACGCAGGTGATTTGTCAGGATGAACGCGGCGAGGGGCATTACATGGAAGCGCGTGGCGAGTTTCGGACTTTGGCGGAGGTTTTGGAACGGGAGAGGATCGGGGGCGTGGTGTTTCTGAGTGGAGATCGGCATCACAGTGAGGCCATGCAGCAGGCTCAGCCTGATGGCACGCTTCTCGTGGAGGCCACGAGTTCGCCGTTGCAGCAGGATCAGAAAGTTTCGATTCTCGATCGCTACCATAGCAATCAGCTGTGGGGCATGCGCGGTAACAACTATGGTTTGCTAACGGTCGATATTTCGGAGGCTAACAAAGGGACGATCACGTTCGAAACGCGAGACGAGAACAATGAAGTGCACGTGGCTGCTGGCGTGCCTTGCCTAACTAAATGGGATCTATCGCAGCTGAACTATGGCGTGACGGATCGTGGCGAGGTGCCTCGGACCTGGAGCCCTCTCTTTAATGATACCGATCTAGATGGTTGGGTGCCACGGAATGGCACGGCGACTTTCCGAGTTCATGAGGGAAGCATTGTCGGGAAGACGAATGAAGGCAGTCCGAATTCGTTTCTGTGCACCGAAGCCTCTTATGGAGACTTTGAGTTGAGGTTTGAAGTGAAAGTCGATGATGCTCTCAACTCGGGTGTCCAGATTCGCTCGGAGAGTCGCCCTGACTATAAGAATGGTAGGGTGCATGGTCCGCAGGTGGAGATTGCTGTGGCTCCTGGTGAGGCGGGCTACCTTTATTCAGAAGGGACGGATCGCGGATGGTTGAGTGAAGATCGTTCGACGACGCCACCTTTTAAGAGCGGTGCGTGGAACCACTACTACGTCCGCGCGGTGGGAGAGCGTCTGCAGACGTGGATCAATGGTGTTGCTCTGGCCGATGTGACAGATTCGGAATCACCGCGGTCGGGATTCATCGGTTTGCAGGTACACGGAATCGAGAGCGGGACAGGCCCGTTCGAGGTGTCTTGGCGCAATCTCTACGTGAGAGCTCTAGAGTAGCTCTTCCTAAGAAATCACGGCTGCGACGGAATACAGCTTTCCTGGATGGATTGGAATCGCTGAAGCGAAACAATCACTACCTGCAAGTAGGCGGAATTGAAAGCGGGACAAGCCCGTTCGAGGTGTCTTGGTGCAATCTCTACGTGAAAGCGCTAGAGCAGCTCTTTATAAGAAGTCATGGCTACAGGATGGATTGGAATCGCCGAAGCGAAACAAATCTAACGCTGTTTCCAGGACTTGTGAGGAGCGCCGCAACGACGCTTGCGCCAGTTCTGGCGACGAGCACTCGTCTTATTGCGAGGGCTGCATTTCTGCTTCTGCTTTAAACGTGGGTTCTTTTTACAGATCACATAGAGGACACCGCGACGCTTCACGATTTGGCAGTCGGCACTCAATCTCTTGACGGAAGCTCTTACTTGCATGACGAAATTCGTTGATAAATAGCGGTTTTCCGAGGGTGTCCACGGGTGGAGGCCGAGCATGGACGCAATCATTCTGAGTCGCAACTACTTTTCTAATGTCAAGTTTCCCCACCGTTTCTGAAGCGAGTCTGCAGCGTTTGGAGCAGCAATTTCAGGCGAATCTTGAGAATGAGGCTGATTTGGGCGCAGCAGTTTCGGTTTGGCAGGGGGAGCGAGAGCTGATTCACCTCGCGGGTGGGTTCATGGATCGGGACAAGACGCGGGCCTGGACGGACGAGTCGCTGGTGCCGGTCTGGTCATGCACGAAGGGGCTGGCGGCGGGTACCGCCTTGGCGGCGTTGGGAGAGGCTGGGATAGGGTTGGGGACGCCGGTCGCGGAGATTTGGGAGGCCTTTGGACAAGCGGGAAAGTCGGCGATCACGCTGGGCGAGTTGCTGAGTCATCAGGCAGGGTTGGCCGCATTGTCGCATCCGCCTGCGTTGGATGATTATGCGGCGGTGATCCAGGCTTTGGAGGAGGAGGCACCTCGTTGGACTGCGGGTCATGGCTATCATGTCAGGACCTTTGGCTTCCTCTTGGAGGAGATTGTCCGTCGAGTTTCGGGGGCGGCTTCTTTGGGGGCGTATTGGCGGGAGGTCCTGGCAGAGCCGCTGGGGTTGGACGCCTGGATTGGCCTCCCAGAGAGCGAGGATCATCGGGTGGCAGAGCTGGTGCCTGGACGATTTGGATCCGAGAACGAGGAGGAGGCCCGTTTCTACCGATCTCTGGGTGATCGTAATGGGCTCACGGTACAGGCGTTCGGTTCACCGCGTGGGCTCCACTCGGTTGGGGCGTTGAATGATCCGAAAGTGTGGCGCGTGGGTTACCCGGCGTTTGGTGGGGTGGCTTCGGCTCGTGGATTGGCCGCCTTTTACGGAATGCTGGCTCAGGGCGGGCAGTGTGCGGGGACGGCATTCTTTGATGGGGTTAGTCTCAATGCCATGGAAACGCCGCTCACGCAGGGTCAAGATCAGGTCTTTCTCCGGGAAACGGCGTTTGCCGCAGGCTTCATGAAGGATCCGATCGATGCGGAGGGTCGCAAGATGCGGTCGCTCTTCGGTCCCAGCACGCGCGCTTTCGGGCATCCTGGGGCGGGTGGTAGCTTGGCCTTTGCGGATCCCGAAATGGGGATTGGTTTCGCCTATGTCATGAACCAGATGGAGCGGAGCGTGTTTCCGACCAAGAAGGCGCTGAGCTTGGTGGCGTGTCTTTATGAAACCTGCTGACTATCCTCCCTCTGCGACCTTTCTCCCCGAGATCTGCCAATCAGGCTCTCAAAAGGGGTGATTTTTTTAAATTTAGACGTTACAATCTAGAGTATTCTGGCATGACTTACGCTCGTATGACGACCCATTCTCGTAGCAGCAGTCGCCCTTTGCCACCCCTCGGAATCCTCGGAGGCGGCTTGGCCGTAGGCATGGCTATGTTTTTAACGCCACCGCATGCCATCGCGCAGGATTTCGATAATGCTGTGGCTGGCGAGATTGGGAAGCGCGAGATGTCGCTTCTCCAGGTGAATCACTACCTGTCGGAGGGAGATAATTATCTCGAAGAGGGCGATTTAGCCCGGGCGTTCACAAATTTTCGCAAGGCCTTTGAACTCGTGCCGGTGGGCGATGCGGGAGATGCTTTCCGTGGACCGGCCAAGCAACGTTATGGCGATGCGACGGTGGCCTATGCTGAAAAGCTGGTCGACATTAACCGCCAGAAGGAAGCGCGGATGATCATTGATGAGGTGCTTGATACAGAGCGTGTGCCGGATCACGAAGGCGCGAAGGCGATGCAAGGGCGTCTGGCTGATCCTGAATGGGTGCCTCCTGGAAAAACGGCTTCCCACATGAAGAAGGTGGACGATGTGACGCGTGCGCTGGGCGAGGCAAACTCGTTGCTGGGCGTGGGCGAATTCGATGAAGCGACGACCAAGTTTGCGGAAGTTCTTAACACGGATGAGACCAATACGGCGGCGCGTGAGGGGCTGATTAAGGCGTCTCACATGACTCGCGACTATCGCGATGCGGCCTACGATCAATCTCGTGCGCAGTTGCTCGATGATTTGGCAGCGAAGTGGGAATATACTGATCCCAGCAACCGGGGACGTGGGATGCGGCCTACGGAGACTCCTGAGTTGGGCTCGCTGCAAGATGCCCCGCTTTCTGAGAGCATCGCTGGGAAACTCTCTTCCATCACCATTCCTGAAGTGAATCTGCGAGGTCTGACGATCGAGCCGGTCGTTCGTTACCTGGAGCAAATCAGCAAGGACAATGACCCGTCCGGCAAGGGCGTGAATTTCGTGCTCTCGTCGGCAGAGGGGATTGATAGGGCGCGCCCGATCACGATGAGCATGAGGTCGGTGCCACTGCTAGTGCTGGTGCAGTATGTGAGTGAGTCTATCGGCGCGAAGTTCCGCATCGATCAGTTTGCGGTCGAGATCGTGCCTCAGGACGAGCAGGACACGACGATGATTTCTCGCGCCTTCACGGTGCAGCCCGATTTCTTCACCTCAGGTGGTGGTGGAGATGATCCGTTCGGTGAGACAGCTCAGGTGAATGTGGTTTCTGAAAGAGCCTTTCTCGAGCAGAATGGGGTGACCTTCCCAGAAGGGTCCAGTGCTCAGTATCTGCCTCTTTCGAATAAGCTTACGGTTCGCAACACGTTATCAAATCTCGATCTGATCGATAACATCGTCTCGTCTGCATCGGGTGGTCCACAACGACAGGTTGTGATCACGGTGACGACGATGGATATCCGGCAGGAGAATCTGGAAGAGTTAGGATTTGATTGGCTGGTCGGGCCATTTCGATTGCAGAGTGGCAATCAAGTGCTCGGCGGCGGCGGCTCTGCCGTGCCTGCGGTCGAAACGATAGGGATACTGCCCAATGCGACCAACCGAAACTCCGACTTTGCCTTCACCGATCCGATCACTGGAGAGGTCCTTGGTGGGCAACGTACCACTGGTGGTATTCGCAGTGGTCCCAGCGCCATTGGAGTGGATGCGTTAGAGCAGATCATTGGGTCAGATCGGGAAACGGCGCTTTCGACGAGCCTGTCGCCAGGAATCTTCTCCGCATTTGGTCAAATGACCGACCCGCAATTTCAAGTGGTGATGCGTGGTATCAACCAGCATAAGAACTCTGATATTGTGACTTCGCCTACGGTCACTGTGAAGCCCGGTCACCGTGCGAGAATCGAGTCTGGCGTCGAATTGATCTATCCAGTGGAGTTTGATCCACCAGAGTTGCCGCAGGAGGTGAGTGTGGGTTTGGGTGCTGGAATCTTCCCGGTGACTCCAGCTCATCCGACAACGTTTGAGATGCGTCCCCTTGGGTTCACGCTTGAAGTGGAACCTACGATCAGCCCAGACGGTAACATGGTAGACCTGGCCTTGAGCCCCGAGTTTGTTGAGTTCATCGGCTTTGTGAATTATGGTTCACCGATCACGGCCGCAGGGACAGATGCGTTAGGGAATCCTACCAATGTCTTGGTCACAGATAATCAGATTCTTCTGCCTGTTTTCAGCACGATTCGGAAGCAGGTCAACGCGGCGGTGTATGACGGTTCTACGTTGGTCATCGGTGGTCTCTCGGAAGAGCGCCGCGACACTATCGCAGACAAGGTTCCCATCATGGGTGACCTCCCCTTTGTGGGTCGCCTGTTCCGTGGTGATATTAATAGAACGAAGACCCGAGCCGTGGTCATGTTTGTGAACGTCAAGATCATTGACGCTCAGGGAACCCGAGTAAAGGGCCCGTCTAGCAGTATTGTTGACTCTGAGTAGCGTTCCATGCGCTCGAGCCCGCGTGTGCTTGAGTCGGATGGTTCCTCGAACTTTTCACGCCAAACCTCATGCCTCCATCCAGACGCCGCCGCGCCCCTAGTGGCGCTAGAGAATCGCAGTCCCCGCCATCTGCCGAGCGCTCGGCAGACGCTGCGGATCCTTCGGAGCCATCTTCTGCATCTACGGATGGATCGGATGCCGCTCCAGATCACTACTCGTATCAAGAGATGGTCGACCACCTGCGAAAGGTGCGATCGTCTTCCAGTGACCAGGGGCTGAAGTCCAAGAAGAAGCGGCGGCGGCGGAGCAATCAACCGATTCAAGCCAAACGTCGCCGTCGTCTCATGATGATGGGATTGGGTCTCCTTATCTTGCTACCGATCCTTGCCTTTGTGGCGGGTAGCTTCCTCTTCTCCTACCTGTCCTATGGTGGCGAGCGTTTCCGCAAGGAAATGAGTGAATCTGTGAGCGAGGTGACTGGTTACCAGGGCGAGTTCGAAGACCCCTTCAATGTTTCGAAGCTGGCAATGAAGAGCCGCAAGTTCACTGCGGTGGGGCCTGATGATTCTGTATTAGCGGGTTTCACGCTGACGAACACGGAAGCGCGATTGCGCTTTGGATCGTTCCTCTCGAAAGACTGGATCATCTCGCAACTGATTGCCGACCGGGCGGAGTTGCAGTTCCGGCCATTGCCTCCCCAGGTGGAAGGTACTGCTCAGGTGCCCGTGTTAGATGAGGCTATCAAAGTCCTCGTGGCGGGTCTCGGGTTTAGTGGTGTGCCAGATTCTTACGATGCAGAGAGCATGAGTTGTCGCCATTTCAGTGCTGACTTTGGGGTGAATCTTGACAAGCCGCATCGTCTTGAGGGCCTTCACCTCACCATGAATAAGACCAAAGCTGGCTATTTCATGACGGCGGGCAGAGGGACTATCGACTACTTCTACTGGCCGCAGTTTCGGATCGAGACGGCTGACCTCACTTGGGCTCCCGATGGAATGTTGTCCGTTCACCGGGCCAATCTCGTCTCGGAAGATGGCGGTAGCTGTTCGATTACTGGAGAGATCTTTCTCGGAAAGGAGCCACGTGTGGATCTCGCCATTGAGGTCGAGAATGTCAAAGTAAGCGACATGGTTCACGTAGAGTGGAGCAAGCGTATACTGGGACGCCTTGAAGGCAGCTTAACTCTTAAGGGGGGGCTGACCATGGATGACCTTCCCGAACTGAAAGGGAAGGTGAAGATTCCAGGTCTCTCAGTGAAGAACTTGGAAGTCCTTTCTAGCCTTTCGCTCAACTTTGGGACGGCTGAACTCAAGCGCCTGGAGTTTGATGACTTCTCGGCGACCATTCATCAGAAAGGTGGTATTCTCCGACTCTACGACATCTATGGTTTGAATCCTAGAGTCGCAAGTTTGTTAGGTGAATTTACGGTTCAGCCAAATCACAACATCAGTGGGAAATTTGAGCTCGGTTTGCCGGACGACACGTTGGGTCGGGCGACGAGTGATGGCATGACGAAAGGCCGCCCCGCTTTCTTCGAGTCCAAGCCAGACAATCCATTCGGATGGACCTCCTTTGACGTGACGGGAAGTTTGCAGGAGCCGGCAGATAATCTGGATCGGCGATTCGACGCCTATTATCGTGGCGAATACAATTCTCGCGAGCATCGTCGCTCCACCACTTTCCAGCGCCCTCAGGCTTTGCGGAATGGCGCTTCGGACATTTACTTGGAGCGCTTGAATCAGCTCTTTAAGCGTTACGTGACTTCAGAATAACAACAAATTGCTATGAAAACCCTCGTCCATTTCCTCCTTCTCTGTGTCGCTCTGTTACCGGTCAACGCCGTGGCTCAGGACGACGCGAAGCCTTTGCGGGTTCTGCTTATCGACGGGCAGAACAATCACGACTGGGAGCGGACTACCGAGCAATTGGTAGAAGCGCTAGCATCTGCCAAGCTCTTTGAAGTGACGGTGTCGACGAGCCCTACGAAAGAGAATTGGGATAGCTGGAAGATTGATTTCTCCAAGTTCGACGTTGTCCTAAACAACTACTATGGCGATCCGTGGCCTAAGTCGGTCAGCGAAGGTCTGCTGGCGTTCATCGCGAAGGGTGGCGGTCTGGTCAATGTCCATGCTGCGAACAATGCGTTTCCTAATTGGGCGGAGTTCAATCAGATCACGGGTCTGCTCTGGCGGAACCCTATGGGTGGTGACCGGCTCTTCTACGACGACGAAGGCAAGTTGATCCGTGAGCCTCGCGGTGAAGGCATCGGTGCAGGTCATGGTTCGAAGCATCCTTTCGTGGTGAAGGTGCGTGAGCCAAACCATCCGATCATGAACGGTGTGCCTAACGAGTGGCTTCACGCTTTTGATGAACTCTATCATGGTCAGCGTGGACCAGCCAAGAACATGACGATTCTCAGTAGCGCCTATGCGGATAAGGAGAAAGGCGGTTCTGGAAAACACGAGCCCATGACTTGGGTCATCCCTCATGGTGAGGGACTCGTGGTGACTACGGTGTTAGGGCATCTTTGGAAAGGTCAGAAGGAGTTGGATGGCTTGCGTTGCGTGGGTTTTCACACGATTCTTGGTCGCTCCTTGCAGTTTGCAGCAGGCAAGCCGATCACGATTGCTATCCCTGGCAACTTCCCGACGAAGGAGAAAGCCTCTATCGTTCCTGTGAAGTAGTGGGCCGCTTCCTTTGGGAGCGTCTAACACGCTCTCATCATGGAGCCTTTCTTTAGAATCATCGAGTTTGCTGCCGTAACGGCGGGAGCGCTTTATGGTATCCTCCTCGCGCGCAGCAAGGGCATGGACTTTGTCGGTGTCTTCTCGCTGGCGCTCGTTGTTGCCTTTGGTGGCGGCACCTTGCGTGATCTCTTCCTGGATCGGCATCCGCTCTTCTGGATAGAGCACGAGATCTATCCGCTTACCGTGTTCGGCTTGGCGTTGGTGTCATCGTTCTTTAGAAGATTGCCTAACGCACTGACGAAACTTCTCCATCTGCCCGATGCGTTGGGCTTGGGACTTTTTAGCGTTCTTGGAACACAGTTTGCGCTCGACTACGGAGCGACTTGGTTTGTGGCGTCCCTGTTAGGCGTGGTCACTGGGTCTTTCGGTGGCGTGATGGGCGAAGTCATTTGCAATGAGGTCCCTAGTCTCTTTGGCCATGCGCCGCTCTACGCGACGTGCGCGTTCGTTGGGAATTGGGTCTTCTTGTTGCTTCACTATGTGCCTCTGCCTGAGCCTACCCGTGTCTTAAGTGGCATCGCGATCATTGTCGTGATTCGTTTGATTGCTCTTCGCTGGAAGATTCGGCTGCCGAATCGAGCGGTTTCGTGAGGTGGTGAGAGCCGTTCGTGACGAGGGCTCGGGCAGGAATGCCTCAGCTACGGCCGATTTGAGAGCTACGTTGCTTATTTGGATAGTTTCAGTTCTTCGGGGAATGGTGCGGTCCAGCTCAGATCTCCCTCTTCGAAATGGAAAGTCAGCTTGCTGGCATGCAGGGCTTGGCGTGGAAACAGGAGCTGCTGTTCTAGCACCTTAGTCCAGCCGTCATCAATGAAGCGGAGGTAGCAGGTTTCGTCCTGATAGATCTTGTCTCCGACGATGGGGTGTCCGCAGTGGCTGAGATGCACGCGGATCTGGTGCGTGCGACCTGTGATCGGGGTGACTTCTAAGAGACTGAAGGGCTGATCGCCGTGCTGGAGGCGCTCGAGCACCTGGACATGAGTGACGGCGGCTTGGCCGTCTGCGTGGACCATGCGTTTGAGCCAGATGGGAGAATGTTCTACCTCTCCCCGGCGAAGTAACGGTGCGTCGATCGTGAAGGTGTCTTGGCTAGGCCAACCATGAACGAGGGCTTGGTAGACTTTGTCTGTGCGGCGCTGCTGCATGGCGATCGAGAAGCGGCGGGCGGCTTCGGTGTGTTTCGTCACCAGGACGACGCCGCTGGTTTCTCGATCTAGTCGATTGATGATGGAGAGATGAGCGCCATTGGTGATGTCGTAGGCTAACAAAGCACGCAATTCATCCCACAACGTCGACACAGGACTAGGCTTGCTCGGGTGGACGAGCATGGGCGCTGGTTTGTTGACGACGATGTAGTCGTCCGTGTCTGCGAGAACGGTAAAGTCCGTGCGGTTGGCGATGCGTTCGCCTTTCAACTCAACGGCTGCCGAAGTGGTCTGCGAGATGGGCTAGCTGATCTTTGTTGGCCTGTGTCTCCGCAGCCAGGATGGCTTCATCTTGGAGAATGGAAATTTCCTGAATGCCCTTCTTGCACAGTGCGAGCAGGCTCTGGAGCTGTTCGTGAGAGTAGACGGCCTCTTCGCCCGCGCTTTGCACTTCGACGAAATCGAGGTCTTCTGTCATGACCACATTCGAATCGACCGAGGCATCGCGGTCTTCAATGTAATTGAGATCAAGACAAGCAGTGTTTTTATAAATGCCTGCACTGACCGCGCCGACCTTCTTCTTCATAGGGGAGCTCGTGAGCTTGGCCTGGGCAATAAGCGTATTGATCGCGATGCCGACTGCGACACAGGCTCCGGTGATGGAGGCGGTGCGGGTGCCGCCATCGGCTCGGAGGACGTCGCAATCAATCCAGAGAGTGCGTTGTCCTAGTGCTTTGAGGTCGATGACTGCTCGAAGCGAGCGGCCGATGAGACGCTGAATTTCGGAGCTCCGTCCATCGAGTTTGCCTCGATTGATGTCACGAGGCTTCCTCGAAAGGGTGGAGTAGGGAAGCATGCTGTACTCGGCGGTGAGCCAGCCTCCCTCTACTTTCTGGTATTTCATCCAGCCTGGGACACCATCCTCGATAGTCGCGGCACAGATGACACTGGTATTTCCAAAACTGACCAAACAGGAGCCTGTGGCGTGTGGGGCGACGTTAGGGATGAAGGAGATGGGGCGGAGTTGATCGCAAGCGCGCTTATCGGGACGTTCCATATTGTAATTTCGACTGGGCAGAGTATTGCAGGCGGCTCGTCTATCCCTCAACCTTTTTCCCAAATACCACTCATGTCCGACTCAGGATTCAGTCACGCGCTTGTGCAGGTGCCCGGTTCGACGTCTAACATCGGTCCGGGATTCGACTGCATGGGTATTGCTCTTCAGGTCTACAATCAGATCAGCGTGACTCGTCAGGAAGGCGGCGGCATCAGCCCGGACCATCCCATGGTGGCGACAACGGCGGCGCGCTTCTTTGCGGAAGCCGTTGCCGAGAGTTTCTCCTTTAGCTGGACGATTGAAGGAGAAGTGCCGATTTCTCGTGGTTTGGGAAGCAGTGTCACCTTGCGGCAGGGTATTCTTCAGGGCCTCAATGCCCTTTTGGGGGAGCCGTTAGACAAGGGCGTGCTCTTTCGCTTGGGAGCTGAGCTGGAAGGTCATCCTGACAATGCTTCGGCAGGCGTCTATGGGGGCTTCACTTGCACGAACGCAGCTGGAACCTGTCTTTATCATTCGGTGGACCCTCGTCTGAAATTCTTGGTTCTCGTGCCTGAGCGTGAGCTGCTCACGGAAGCCGCCCGCCAAGTCTTGCCGGAGAGCTTGTCGCATGAGCATGCGGTGATCAGTCTCGGGAATGCCTGTGTCATCACCTCAGCCTTTGCGTCCCAACAGTACGAAGCCTTGCGAGGGAGCTTCCTCGATCATTTTCATCAGCCCTATCGTCAGGTGACGAATCCTGGGCTGGCCGAAGTGATCGCTGCAGCCGAGTCTGCCGGAGCGCTTGGTGGATTCCTCAGCGGCTCGGGCTCGAGTATCGCTTGTCCGGCGCAAGAAGAAGGCGTGCCCTTGCGCCGCATCGCTGAAGCCATGCAGAAGGCTTACAGCGTGGTCGGTCCGTCCCGTCTCCTCGTTTTGGAGGCAGATAATGAGGGTGCCAAGACGCTTAAGGTCAGCTGATGAAGGAGACGCTCGAGAGCCTTGAAGAGTATGCTACGGAGGTCATCTATGACCGTAAGAAGGGCTTTGGCGCCGGGGTGCTTCGCGTCTTTCTTAGGGGACTCTCTGGTATTTGGTGTGGTCTTGTTAGTCTTCGGCTCTACTTGTATCGTGAACGCGTCATGCGTGAACATAATTTGGGTTGTCTTGTTATCAGCATAGGGAACATCACGGTTGGCGGGACCGGGAAGACTCCAGTGGTCGAGATGTTTGCCCGAGCACTGCGTGATGCCGGGCGAAATGTCGCTATTCTCAGCAGGGGCTACAAGAGTAAGAAGAGCAAGAAACTGCCATTCAAGGAGCGGGTGAAGAACCGTCTGACGGGGAAGACCGTGATGGATCCTCCTCGCGTTGTTTCTGATGGAAATGAGGTGATGTTAGATTCAGCGGTCTCGGGGGATGAGCCCTACATGTTGGCCTCCAATCTCGATGGAGTGGTTGTCCTCGTGGATAAGGACCGGGTGAAGTCAGGTGGTTATGCGATTCGCGAGCATGGCATTGATACCATCCTGCTCGATGATGGATTGCAGTATCTGAGGCTGCGACATCGGCTAGACATCATTCTTGTCGACAGCATGGCTCCGTTTGGCACTGGGCGCCTCTTGCCGCGCGGGACACTTCGTGAGCCGGAGACTAGTCTGAAACGTGCGCATTATATCTTCCTTACGAAATGTCGTCCCGGGGAATCGAATGACGCCTTGATTGAGCAGATTCGGAAATACAATCGCACGGCGGAGATTATCGCCTGCAGGCATGCCCCCTGTTATCTGCAGCATGTCTACTCCGAGGAGCGCTTGCCGTTGGAGGCTCTCAAGGGCATCTATGTCGGCACGATGAGTGGAATAGCCACTCCGGAGACGTTCGAGAATTCACTCACACGCCTTGGCGCAAATGTTGAGGCGAGACGACGCTACACGGATCATCATCGGTATACGGAGCAGGAGGTTCTCACATTCATTAATCAGTGTGTGGATCGTGACCTCGCTATGATCGTGACGACGGAGAAGGACGCGGTGCGCCTGCCGGATATTGAATCAAGTGAGGTGCCAATTTACTACTTACGAGTAGAGATTGAGATTCTGTCTGGACAAGAGACGTGGAGAGAGTGCATTGAACGTATCTGCTTATCGCAGTCAGTGGAGGCTGTGAACCGGCTTTTCACTTAAAACACCGTCCCCCTATGCAGAAGAAGAGAGCTAGCAAAGTTATCAAGCCCCCGAATTTGTTTCGTAAGACGCAACAGATGATCAAGAAGATTGAGGCGACTCTCGACGGCGTGTTTCTCGCCTATTGGTCTGCTGGCGGTGGCTCCGTGTGTCACACGGACGTGCCGCCTCTCGCCGAAGTGCTAAAACAAATCGGCAAACACGACAAGATCTACCTCTTCTTGAAATCCACGGGAGGAAACGGGCAGGCCGCGCTTCGCCTGGTCAATCTCCTTCGCCAGCACGGCAAAGAGGTGATCGCCTTGATCCCGCTGGAGTGCGCCTCCGCTGCGACCATGATTTCTCTTGGGGCCGACGAGATTCACATGGGGCCGCTGGCCTACCTCACAGCGGTGGACACCTCGCTCACGCACGATCTGTCTCCGGTGGACCGTAACAATTATCTCATCAGCGTGAGCCAAGATGAGCTGAACCGGGTGACCAATCTTTGGTACGATGCCGATGCTGAGCTGCCGGACCCTAAGGCTCAATCGAATCCCTATGCGCAACTCTACGAGCACGTGCACCCTCTCGTCTTTGGCGCGATTGACCGAGCGAGCTCCTTGTCTTTGAAGCTCTGTGAGGAAATCCTCTCTTACCATGTGTCGAGTGCGAAGGAACGGGCACGCATCAGTCGTGTGCTGAATGCGGATTACCCCTCACACAGTTATCCGATTACCATGCGCGAAGCCAAGCGTATTGGACTCAATGTCCAAGAGATGGACGAAGATCTCAATGATCTCCTCTTTGAGATCAATGCCTTGTATTCTGAGATGGGGCAACGTGCGCTCACGGACTACGACGAGCAGAACTACCACGACAACGAAGTTCAAACGATCATCGAAGGGCGCGGGATGCAGTTTACCTATCAAAATAACAAGGACTGGCATTATCGTCAGGAAGAGCGCCGTTGGGTCTCACTTAATGACATGAGCGCCTGGAATCGCTACGAGTTTGTTGGCGCGAAGACCCGCAACTCCACGTTCCACGTGCGGTAGCCTACCGATCACACAGGGATTGAACGGGAATTTCTCTCCAATCGGAGCCCACTAGCCGGGACAAGTCCCTGACTGGGAAAGCTGTGACAAGCCTCCGGCATTTCAAAGAAAGCTTCGCTTTCAGGCCGTCCCTGTAGTTGGCGTTATTGGTAGGCTTGAGCCAGCAGCGCTTTGAGTCGTTCTGGCTCGGTCGCGGATGTCTTCGCGACGAAGCCACGCCCGTGTGCAAAGTGGACGTCTTCTTCCTCGCCTACGCGGATGAAGTCCATGTGGCGGTTGTCATTGAAACGGCCGAGCCCGTAGCCACCACCTCGGCGGTCGGGATAGACGAGTGCGATGACCTCGTCTTGCTTGCCCACTTCTTCGATATAGCGGTTGAGCCCGAAGGAAGGCTCGCCGTTGATCGGTTCGATTCTCGGCATGAAGAGGGCTTCGAAGGAACCTTGATCAGTGTCGATCGTCCACCACACGGCACGTTCGTGAATGAAATCGAGCCGGCTGCGCAAGCTGCGTAGGTAGGCGACGAGATCTTCACCGACCATGCGCATGAGTTGCCAGATCGGACACCGAAAGGTGAGTTGGGTTTCGAAAGCGAAGCGCTTCAGCATGGTCACATCGATCGGTGAGAGCAGTTGGCTAATGACCGCCCTTGGAGCGCCAAGTTTCTTGGCCGTGTCTACAGGCCCTAAGCAGTCGAGCCATTCGGCGGGTTCCAGCCAGTCACAGAATTTCTTCGCATCGTCGTAGATGCCCAGATCCTTCAGCACTAGCGAAAGTGCACAGACCGGTGGTTGGTCTTGAGGAAACTGGTGGTGATCGAAGTTTTTGAGCTTGGGTTCGTGGCGCCCGCCCACGTCCACGACGCAGACGCCCGGATCATTGAGATCCTCTTCCGTCGGCTCTCGGCGCAGAATCGGCACCTCATGGAGGTGAACCAGCACGCTACAGGCGAGGAAGTCGTCCTTATGTGCACTCCCAGGGTGAGTGATGATTTGTCTTAACATACTAAGAGCCTGCCACTCTCGGAGCACGGCGTCACTTGCTAACTCCTGCTTCTTTCCGTCTGAGGAAATAGGCCGCTAAACCTAACATGATTCCTGAGAAGAAACCAGCCACATGAGCCAAGCCATCGACCTGGGGATCTTGAAACCCGCCTGTCCAACCAAGAATGATGCCCCCAGCCACCATGGGGATGAGCAACTGGCCGAGCTGCATGCTGAAGCGCTGCCGCCAACGCTGGGCAAATCCTTCGGCCACAAGCAGCCCCAGAGCACCGAAGACGGCCGTGGACGCTCCGATCGAGAAATGGGATTCGGGAAAGTGATGAAGAGCAACTAACGTGTTTCCAAGAATGCCGCTGGCTATGACCAGGCTCCAGCCTAGCCAAGTGTCATACGACCGATTGACCAAGGTGCCATACCACAAGCCGAAGGCGATGTTTCCCAGGACGTGCGGGAGGTCTGCATGGAGAAACAGTGCCGTGATAGGGCGCCACCATTCTTGTCGGGAGAGAAGACCTATCGTATCCATCCGCCCAGCCGCGCTGTAGCCTGGTGCGTAGGCGTTCTGAAGGATGAATGAGAGTGCTAGAGCCACCGTGGCGACATAAGGCACGTAGAAACTTGGCGGGTAGTTGGCGACACCAGCGTCGAGGTCGACCGGACGCCAAAAGGCTTGCTCATCCTTGTAGGCACGCAACTCATCTGCGACCCGGCCCAAGCGTGCCTCCTCGACGTAGATTTCGTGGCAGTCGGAACGATAGACATGCCAGTAGGGCAGGTTCATGGCGAGGATGACCAGCGCATGCTCAATGGCTTCGTGATACGTTCGGAAGCGTGCTACCAACGCCGTGTTCGCGGGCGGGTAGGAAGGTTCTGAGACGGCTTCTTCTGACATGAAAAGCAAGCTTAGTGCGGCGGGAAGTGCTTGCCAAGCGATTGATCGATAGAGACCTTTGCGACGAGGGGGCAGAATCGACCTTGACGAACAGAGAAAATGAAGGGAGTGTTAGTGTTTGAGGGTTTCGTTGTCGCGAGTTGTTAGAGATGGGTGCTGTGTTATTGCTGCACTGCAGGTGGTGCTGATTACAGCAGCTACAGCAGCCTCTGCCCAGGAGAATGCTGATCGTCAGCTCTTCGATAAAGCGAATGCGCATTTGGATCTTGGCGGACGGTTCTATTTTTATACCAATGCCAAAGACAAATTGAGCGAGTTGATTAGCGAGGGGAACGACCTGTTCGAGCAGGTCGTGCGGGAGATCCCTGAGGAGATGCCGCAGCAGGTGAGGGAGTTGGATTTGAAGGCGATCCTTCTGTCTTTGGGATTGTATCAGGCAGAAGCCATTGGGTTGAGCAGTGTGGTTCGCTCGCCGGGCTATCTTAACAAAGGTTTCGTGGCGGTTGATGGGCCGCGCCAAGGTCTTCTGAAACTTGCAGGAGGGAAGGCTAAGCCTTTCGATATCTTACAGAGTGCACCTGCAAATGCAGATCAAGTATTCAAAGTCGAGTGCGTGCTGAATACGCTCGCTGAAGTGGCCGTGATTCTCGGTAAAGAATTGGCGACCGTGTTAAGTGTGGGCGTGGTGCTCAACGCGATGCGTAGGCCCATCCCTAACACGCCTCTTACAGTCCGGAGCAGTTGATGAAGGAATTTTCGGGTCAGTTGTCTGGGTTCGCAGTGATCTTCGATGAAAAACTAGAGTTGCCTGAAGATGTCGGCATGGAGATCCCTGCCATTGATCTCGTGCTGGCTCATGATCGCGGGCGTTGGCTCTATGATCAGGTCAAACCACTGAGCGAGATGTTGCCGCCTGAAATGGTGGAGCGTGTGGATAATGAGACCTTCGAGAGGATCCAGATTCAGTTGCCTCTCGAGCAGTCTTTGGGTTTTTATGCACCGGTCCTTCACTTGGATAAGGCGTCGGGCGTGCTCCACATCGCATCCTGTGCCGATGCGTTAGAGCAAGCGCTGGCAGAGGGTGGCAAGCTGGCAGAGACGCCGGGATTCCTCGAGGTGACGAAAGGCTTTCCGACGAAGGGGACTTTCATGGGCTTTGTCTCAGAGAAGGCCTATGATCAACTGTCAGAGCTATACACGAAGCCCATGATCGCGAAGATGGGAGAAGAAGGATTGTCGCCAGAGTTGACTGAGAAGTTATCAGGTTGGTTGGGCTTTGCCGCAGATCATGCCACGGCGTTTGTCTTTTCGAATGGTGAAGATGGCATTGAGTTCATCAGTCAGTCTTCGGAGCCACTGGGAGCAACGGTTATGACGGTGGCCGTGATCACCCCCGTGGCGATATTGGCGACTGTCGCCACACCGATGATCGCCACTGCGAGGCACATAGCTCGCACGATTAGGGACACCAAACGCAGGCAAAAGATTCTTGTTGGGCTCGCCCTTTACTCAGGGGAGAATGTGGGAGGCTACCAACTGAGAAGTTGGAAGACTTAGTGCCAGATTACATTGAGGAAGAGGCTCTTGTCAGGTCGACGACTGGAGAAGACTTCGAGTATGTGCCGGGCCTTACCGACGCCTCGCGCGGTGATACGATCATACTCCACCTGAAGTCACGAGGGCTTCCAACCAAACGTCTTGTGGGTCACCTTGATGGTAGCGCTCAGTCTATCCCCGAGGCCGAGTTTGACCGCAAGATGGCTGCGCAAGGAAAGCCGTGAGTGTGCCTAAGTGATGGCTTGCGAAACGGGTTTCGCTCTCCAAACTGAATCCACTGTGTCCGAGACCCCTCTCAAGCCTGATTTCGAGACCTTTGCAGCCCAATTCGCCGCCGGGAATCTCGTGCCTACGTACACAGAACTGGCTGCAGATTATGAAACGCCTCTTTCTGCGTTTCGGAAGATCAATGACGGGGCCTACGCGTTCCTCTTTGAATCGGCGGAAACGCGTGAAGACGCCGGACGGTATTCCTTCCTAGGGAGCGAGCCAAGGCAGATCTTCGAATGTCGTGGTCAGGAAGTGACGCTAACGGATATGCAAACGAGGAGGGTGGAAACGCACCAAGCGGCAGGTGACCCCTTGCGTGAGCTTGAGACTTTGATGGCTGCCTACCGGCCTGTTGATTCCAATGGTTTGCCTGTGTTTTATGGCGGTGCGGTAGGCTATCTGAGCTATGACGCGGTCCGCTACTTTGAGCCAACGGTGCCCGATCCGCCGGAGGACACCTTAGGTGTCCCTGACATGCTTTTCATGGTGGCCAATGATGTGCTCATCTTTGATCACAAGCACCGGCGGATTCAAGTCGTGGCTAACATCGTCACGGACGAGTTTGTCAATGCCGAGGAAGCATACGCGGCAGCACGGCAACGGATTGATAAATTGATCGATAAGTTGTCACAGCCGATCCATGCCAAGCCGGTCATCACGTATGCTGAGCCGGTCCCTGTGGAGACTTCTAGCAATACGACGAAGGAAGAGTATTGCGCCATGGTGGAGAAGGCGAAGGAATACATTCGCGCGGGCGACATCTTTCAGGTGGTGCCATCACAAAGATTCTCTGTCGACTTCACCGAGCCTCCCATTGATCTCTATCGTGCCCTGCGGCATGTGAATCCCTCGCCTTACATGTTCTGCCTGCAGTTTCCTGACGGCTTCTCACTCGTGGGGAGTTCACCTGAGGTGCATGTGAGGTCCATCGACCGCAATATCGAGATTCGTCCGCTGGCAGGCACGCGTTGGCGTGGCAAGTCAGAGGAGGAAGATTGCGCTCTGGAGCAGGAATTGTTAGGTGATCCCAAAGAATGTGCAGAACATGTCATGCTGGTTGACCTCGCGCGGAACGACGTCGGGCGCGTGGCCAACTATGATACGGTGGAGGTGACGGATCTCATGATCATCGAGCGCTACAGCCACGTCATGCACATTGTCTCGAACGTCATTGGCCGGCTTCATGAGGACAAGACGGTCTATGATGTCATGGCGGCTACGTTCCCTGCGGGCACGGTTTCTGGATCTCCAAAGGTGCGTGCCATGCAGATCATCAATGAGCTCGAGAAGAATAAGCGCTGTGCCTACTCCGGTGCCGTCGGTTACTTCGGGTTCGACGGGAATCTCGACTCGTGCATTGCCCTCCGCACGTGTGTTCTTAAGGACGGCAAAGCTTATGTTCAAGCGGGTGCAGGCGTGGTGGCGGATTCCGTGCCTGAGAAAGAGTATGAAGAGACTGTGAACAAAGCCATGGGCATGATCCGCGCGATCGAGCATGCCAAGAACCTATCGCAAGGAGCCTAGGCAAGCATGTTGTTAGTCATTGATAACTACGATTCGTTCACCTACAACTTGGTGCAGTACTTTGGTGAGCTCGGGGCCGATCTCAAAGTGTTTCGGAATGACGAGATCACGATTGATGAGATCCGTGAGCTTGCACCGGACAAGATCTGCATTTCACCCGGGCCCTGCACGCCGGCGGAAGCTGGCATTAGTTGTGATGTGATACGCGCCTTTGGAGAAACGATTCCGATCCTCGGTGTCTGTCTTGGACATCAATGCATCGGTCACGTCTTTGGTGGCGATGTCATCCGGGCAGAGCGTCTCATGCATGGCAAGACATCGCCTATCCTCCATGAGGGAAAGTGCATCTTTGCAGGCTTGCCAGATCCTTTTGAAGCGACTCGCTATCATTCTCTCATTGTGAAGCGAGAGACATTTCCGGATGTTCTAGAGATCACGGCGGAAACGGCTGAGAAGGAGATCATGGGTTTGCAGCATCGTGAGTTTCCGATTCATGGGCTGCAGTTTCATCCCGAGTCGATTCTGACTGAGAATGGGAAGCGACTCTTGAAGAACTTCCTCGACCTGCCAAGTCCAAGCGGTGCTTGATGCCGAGGGGATTGCTGCTGCGCTAGAGCGTGAAGACGCCTGGGCTATCCACGTGGTGGATGAGGTCACCTCGACCAATGATGCGGTGCTCAACTTGTCAGTCGGTTCAGGGACTGTTGGCACTGTGTTGTTTGCTGAGCGTCAATCCGCCGGCCGTGGACGACGTGGGAATATGTGGTTTGGAGGACCACCGGAGAGCAATCTCCTCTTCTCTTGCCGGGTTCAGCCAGCTTGGCCGCGACGAGACTGGGGCAGACTCACCCATCTGACGGCTTTGGCCTTGAAGCGTGCGATCGAGTGCTATCCGCCAGCATCTCCTCTGGTTAAGTGGCCGAACGACCTCTACTTAGGTGATCGTAAAGTGTCAGGAATCTTGGCAGAAACAAAGATGCAGGGCGGAGGAAAGGCTTCAGCGGTGATCGGTGTTGGTATGAATGTGAATGTTCAACAAGATGAGCTGCCTTTGGAGATCCGAGATCTAGCTACATCGCTCCGTGAAGTCACGGGAACCTGGATCGACCGAGAAAGTCTCGCTGCCGGGATCCTCGATGCGTTCACGGAATTGCTTACGTCACCAGCTGATGTGTTTTCAGAGCATTTGGTGGAATTGAAGGAGGCGCACTACCTGTTAGGCAAGCCCGTTCGAGTTCGCCTTGGCGCAGAGACGATTGAAGGTACCGCGATTGATCTTGGAACGGAAGGCGAGCTTGTTTTGGAAATGAGCCAAGGAGAGACGCGTGTGCTCACGAGTGCTGATGAAGTCCGGGTGAGGAGATAGAACCACGGAAGGGCACAGAAAGATGCGGAAAGGTAGTGCTAGTATGACCTGGGCATCCTACCCAGGTGTGATGGCTGGACGAGTGGCTGAGTAGTGAGGATGATGTTCTTTTGGCAGAAGTGTGCCGCATGTGGGGACGGTCAAGAATGGCCATCCTACGTGAGGTGTCGGTGGGAGATGCTTATACTGCGCGTCATCAATAATTTCGATGTTGTAGAAAGCGAAGCCGGAATTCCATTCCGGAGGGCGGTGCTCCGTCGCCGCCGTGATTTCTTGAACGTTCCGCAACGTCAGAGTGTCCTATTCTTCTCGATGATGTTAGGGTGGCCATAGAGATTGTTGAAGGCGCGTAGTATGTCAAGGCCTAGAACGATGCGGTAAGGTAGTGATAGGGTAGCCTGAGTATCCTGCCCAGGTGTGATGGCTGGGCGGGTGGCTGAGTAGCGAGAATGATGTTCTTCTGGCAGAAGTGTGCTGTTTGTGTGGACGGCCAAGAATGGGCATCCTACGTGGACGGCGCTTTCTCTATGATTTCCTGCCAAGCTGTTCTTTCGGCTTCTCTGGAAAATAGTGGGGCTCGCAGTGCCGTTGCCTCCGCAAGATCGGGTAGGAAGGTAGAGTCTATAGTGCTTCGCTCTATTAACCTTGCTAGAGCATGAGCATCATCCATGGGGTAGAGCCCGGCGTAGTCTTCGCCGAGCATGCCGGCATTGGGCGGGATGGAGGTTGCGAGGCAAGGTAGACCCATTTGAATGGCTTCACAAAGAACGTTGGCACCACCTTCGACTTGCGACGTGTTGAGCAAGAGATCTGCGTGGGCGAAGGCGGCTAGCACTTCTTCATGAGGCTTGTTGCGATGCCAGCGATACCTTGCTCCAGGGATTTCGGAAGCCTTGAGGGCAGCTTGGCCCAACTCGGGATCTTCTGCATGCCCGTAGTGGTCCACCTTGACGTCGAGACTATCTGGCAACAGAGCCAATGTGTCTAACACAAGAAGTGGCGCTTTGGCCGGGCGGAGGTGACTCGGAAGGACGATCTTGAGAGGCCCTGCTGACGAACTCTCTTGGCGAGCCGGAACCTCTATTAAGAGTGATTTGGGAACCACTCGGGCTTTCTTACGATAGGCTTCTGGGATGTCCTTGATGGAGGCGGCCTGCGCTACCACGAGGCGTGTTGCCAGCGTGAGCGTTCGTTGCATGATGGCGCGATTCTCTGGAGGACCGTCGAGATCGGCATAGAGATCGGAGCCCGTGAGCAGGATGATGACAGGTCGCTGTGGATACTTGGCGTGAAAGCTCTCGATGGCCGTAGCGCTCTTCCTCGCGTGTAGCGCGATGAGAAGGTCGCCTTCATCCTCAAGACTGGTTCTGCTAGAGATTGGAATTACCGTATTGCCTAGCTCTTCTAGAATCCCAAGAATCCGATTTGCGGAGACACTGTTGCCCCGAGGTGATTCGAAAGGGTAAGGGCAGGCTAGGAGAACTTGGCGATTCATGGAGGGCTTACAAAATCCTAGGCCATTCCTATAAATAGAAAAGCGCGCCCTGAGGGGCGACCAAACATCACATGGAGTGTTCCCCCCTCCCAAGTGATCTTACAATCACCCTCCAAGATAATGATTGACACTAGAAGTGGACATTGGTCGGAGCAACGGAAATTTTGTGCTAATGCTCACGTAGCTCGGCGACGAAGCTTTGCCAGGGTAGGCCAACATCTAGTTTGGCTTTTAAAGCCGCTGCTCGTTCGGTTAGAATGGCTGAGGTAAGTCGTTGACTGTCAGTTGTGCAGATGGCTATCAAATTGCCTGTTTGTGGCACGCCAAAGAGATAGAGTTGGGGAAAAGCTGCCCTTAGCGCTTCAAGATCCTCCGGGGTAGAGGAAGCGTGTTCGTGTAGATTGAAAGCGACGATGCCATCCGATTTGATTTGATTGCGCAGGCTTTTCACAAAAGCGATCGTCTTCAGTCGCTGGGTGACGTTCTCGAGTCCCGAATCGACCGAAGGTTTGAGGAAGGCATCCATGTAGAGCGCATCAAAGGGACCGTGGGTCTCTTTGAGATAATCAAAGGCGTCGGCCACATGGATCTTCGTCATGGGGCCTTCCTTGGTGCCAAAGTAGTCTTTCGCCACATCGACGACCACGCGGTCGATCTCCACAGCTTCGACCAGCGTTTGAGGAAACGCGTGATTCAGAAAGCGCACCATGCCACCGCCTCCTAGGCCGACGATCAGCACGCGTTCCTGAGGCTCGCGAAACAGCAACGAGGCGAAGAAGGACGACGTGTAGCCTAACTGCATGGCATGCGGATTCTTCATATCGATGGCCGACTGGCGCTCTTCGCGGCCTTTTGGATCGACAAATGTCAGGCAACGCACGCTACCGCGCTCTCGTATTCTGATGTGAGAGTAGGCGGACGTGACCTCGTGAAGGATCTCTCCGTGCTGCTTGGTCGTCCTTTTCGATTCTAGCCAGCTGACCACGTGAGGCTCAAGGAAGAGGAGCGGCACCAGCGTGACGATGATTGCGGGGAGAACGAATCTTTTCAAGAAGCCAGGACTAGCACAAGATGTCCCGATGTCGATACACCGCATTCATGACACAAACATGACACAACGCGGGGGCGACAGGCGCTATCTTGGTATCATGAAGCCATCGATCCTCATTCTTTCGGTCCTCGCCACCCTTCCTGCTCAGGAATCCGGAAGAAAGGACCTGGAGGGCCTTCTTCGCGAAGCACTCTTTGAGGAAGAAGCTTCCCAAGACCTGACTCAGGCTGCCGAGGGCTACGAGAAGCTCCTCGAGACTTATCGTTCCCAATGCCAATTCGCCGCCACCGCGCTCTTCCGGCTCGCAGAAGTCCGGCGCAAGCAAGAGCGTCCCAAAGACGCAGCCAAACTCTACCAACAGCTTCTCGCCGAATTCCCCAACAACGATGTGCTCGCCCGGCTCAGTCGCGAGAATCTCCTCGCCTTAGGTGAAGCCCCGCCTACCGCCGAAACGGCGCTAGGTTTGCTCGATGAAGAGGGTAAAGAGATCCAACGCCTTTGAAAGATCATCTCCGATAGTCCGGATCTGATTGCTGCCTTGGCCAAGGAAGGCTATGCGCTCATTCATCGTGCGGCGAAGAACGGACATCTTCGTGTGCTAGAGTTTCTTCTTGAGAATGGGGTGGATGTTGATCACGAAACTAATCAAGGCACCGCACTATCGATTGCCGCTCAGCATGGGCACTTGAAGACCTTTGAGTATCTCATCAAGTGCGAAGCGGATATTGAACGTGGGTCTCCTTTCGGGGAAGCGATTGTGAGCGGCTATCAGAGCGTAGTAAAGCTTTTGTTAGAAAAGGGTGCAGATACGAATGGTATCCACAAGATGAAGGCGCGTTGGGGCTCTGTTGAGTCGAACATCACGATGTTAGGTCTTGTAGTGATTCGGAGTGGACATCCATTTGTGAAGATATTGCTCGAACGAGGTGCTGATGTGGACTTGGTCGCCGAGGAAGGCGAATCAACGCCGCTTGTCTGGGCGATTGCACGCGATCGAGAAGAGATCTTTGCGTTGCTTCTACAGTAAGGCGCGGATGTGAATGTTGGTGTTGGCAACTTTTCGACTGTTCTTAACTATGCGATTTCTGAGCGGCCTAAGCTAGCGGTCCAAATTATCTCTCGAGTGGATCTAACAATTCGGGACGAAAGTGGCCAGACTCCTTTACACGTCGCTGTTGGGAGAAAGACTTTCGAGTTGGTTCCCGGTTTGATTGAAGCTGGAGCAGAAATCGATGCTCGTGACAATCAAGTGGAGTTCCCCCAAGAAAGTGGACATGGACCGGACAGATCGGTCTTTTAGTTTAGGTGTGTTTTCTGAGTTTGGAAGTGTTGATTGAGGAAAGTTTCGGGCGAGACGTTTCCCAGTGAGCTATGACGCCGTTTGTCGTTATAGAAGACTTCTAGGTAGTCGAAGATAGTTCTCCGAGCTTCGGCTTTGGTATCGAAGCAACAGTCTTCAGGGAAGCTCTCCCGTTT
>CALLLI010000290.1 GCA_938082635.1 uncultured Verrucomicrobiales bacterium | reverse complement strand
TAGGATGGCGTCTTGGACGTCTTTGGTGCAGCTGAGGGCGACTCTGGCATTGTTCCCTGTGTCGTGTTCCCATTCGATGATTGTATCGATCCAGAACTGCATGAACGTTAGCGGTCCGGTATACTCCGCGCCGATGTAGTGAATGACATTGTTGTTGTCGGCAAAGTTGGTGAGCCCCTGACGTATGTACTGGCGATGCAAGGCGCGTCTCGCAGGATGGGTGACGTCGTAGACGAGGTGCGCCTGAAAGATGCGCTTGTCACTCATGTAGGGTGGGGGCTCTGGGAAGTCGGTCTGGTTGATGTTGTTCGCGGTGCGCCAGGGGCAGTCCGACCAGTGGGCTCCAGCTTCTAGGAAGTTGTGTTGGAAATAGAATTGATGATAGAGAAGGAGGCCTTCGGTATCGGCGATGTCGGCGAACTGCTTGAGACGGTTCCAATACCAAGGATTGGGTTTCTCCAAATCGTATTTGCTGAGGCCATCCCAAGCAGTGCCTTCGCCGCTGCGAGCGAAAGGTTGTTCGTAGAAGGGGGCGTAGACATTGCCATCCGCGCGGCGCACCCGCGTGTGGTCATCGCGCCGACGATCGTACCACAAGCCATGGTTGTGGTCCAAGGCAGCGTGGCCGTTTTCGATCATGAACTGAGCGACCTCTTGAAGGTCGTCCGTGAAACCAAGCCCAACTCGGCCTGGCACGAACCGCGTGATCGCTGGGCCCATCTTGGGCGCTTCGGAAGGTCGTAGGTTGCCCCGCCACCAGGGGACATCCAAGCGTTTGCCCTGGATGGGCTCTCCATCGATGAGCAGTTTGCCGTCGACCAACTGTAAGGCCTCGTCTGGTTTCGTGCTCGCTTTGGGAGGCGTGTGAGTGAAGATAGGAACACCGGATCGGCCCACGGGGATGGGATCACGCGTGCTCACGTCTTCGATGATCTTTCGCAGTGAACGCTGAGGAGCATTCGATGCCTGCACGAATGTTTCGGCTTTCTCTATGGACGGATTGGTGGCGCCGAAGTGTTTCCGACCGATCGGACTCACATCGATCGAACTTCGCTTGGCGAGTTGCCCTTGAAACAAACTGGTTGGACTCACAAACTCATCTTCAGCTAGGTAGCTGCCGTTGCCGAAGTAGCGGCCCCACACGCCGATGGCGGCATTGCTTGCGGTGGGTGGATTGTCGCAATGAATCTCCGCAGCGGTGCATTGCCAGAGTACGGAGTTGGCGGCGGCCCAGCCAGCGGCGTGATTGGCGACCCATTGGTTCTCCAAACGGAGATCGCCTCCTTCGATATTCACATTGTCGTAGAGCACTCCCGAGGCCCAGCTCCCAATGGAGCCGCTATCACCGTGCGATTCAGACGACTCGCAGGCGACGAAGGCGTTTGGGCCGGCGGCAGCATAGCCCACGGTGAAATCCCGCATGGCCTGCTCCGACCAGCAGCGGAGAAAGAGCGTCTGCTGCCCCATGGTGAAGAAGGCATCGCGCCGATGACCACCGAGTTCTGAGATTGGCTTGCGTGATTGGCAATCGACGACCGAGACGGTCTTTGCGGTCTCCCACAGCATGACGGCGCTGCCCGCGAACTGCAGAAAGTCCACCTGGCGCACCCAGGCATCACGCACATTCTCCATGGTGATTCCAGTCCAAGCGTGGTCTTCGTCTTTGGGGTTCTTGCCAGCGACTGCGGAAATCAAGGTCAGGTTCTCGATGCCGACGTTCTCAATCCGGCCAGGCCATTGCGCGAGCTTCTGGACGCGCCCGCCTCCATAGCGTTTCTCCAAGGCTGTGGTGATAGGAGCATCCACGGTGATGACCTTATGCGTGATCCCAAGGATGCGGCGCTCCCATTGGAGATCGCGTGAACCCGGGCGCCACCCCACGAGGAAACGATCCATGCCGATGGCCCCGATCCATTCCTTGGTGCTGGGGCGCGTGACGAAGACGACGTCGCCCTTCTGAAGTCCTGACGCTGACGTCAACGCGATCTCGACGCCACCTACGGGGACTTCGTTCGTGACTTGTCGTTCCGTTTCCTCGAGTTGAGCATCTGATTTCCCGAGCACCCGAATGACGGCACGTCGATCGGGGCCCGTGGCTCGCAAGGTGGTCTCACCTGATCCGCGAAGAACCATCCCGCTCGCAGTGATCTTGAGTTGGCCAGCGATTTCGAAGTCGCCGTCGTCTAGCAGAAGTGCTCCGCGAAACCCCTGATCGTCTTGCGGCAAGGTGGCCAAGTGATCAATGGCTGCCTGCACCAGTGCCGTCGCGTCGCCCTGAATGTGGTTGACGAAGAGACTTGCCTCAATGTTAGTCAGTCGCTCGGAGGACGCGCGATACCCGCAGTGCGAGAAATCGATGGAGACGGAATCGATTTCATCGTCCGCCAAGGCCGTGGCCAAACTGAACGCCACGAAGAGGGAAAGTGCGAGAGCTCGTCGTTTCACGGCTGGATACGCAGACGGAGGAAGTGGGCTGGCGAGCCTTCAGGGGCGGCAAACTCGAAGCGAAGCTGTTCCGTGCCTGGAGGGCTCTCCGAGAGAACCTCCATGGAGTCCGGCTGTGCCGAGGCCCAGGGTGCCTGCAAGTTAGCCGACCACTCTCCTGACAGATCATTATAGGTGGCCGTTTTCTCGATACTCAAATCGACACTGATATAAGTGCGCCCATCGATCTCGCGGATTTGGACGTTCTCCCGTGTCTGCGTGCGCTCTGCAGCGGAGGCAGGAAGGTTAGGATCAAGATTGGCAAGGAACTCGATGATATTGCTTAAGCCATCTCCATCATTGTCGCCACTTGGATCGGTGATGCCGTTCTCGGTAGCCCACTCAGCATAGCTGCGGCCTTCTGGGGCTTGATCCGTGTTGGCATTGCCTGGCGTGGGCGTCAGGGCCTTGCTCAGCGTGCCCGTGCCGTCAGGGAAACGGCCGCTTGATTGCGCCTCATCCTGCTGAGCACCAAAGCCGATGGCGTCAATGATAGTATCAGCCTGCTCACCGCTGGCGAGACGTAGGTATTCGCCACCTTTCGCAATGTCGAAACCGAACCGAGACGGATTTGAAGTGCCGCCGTCAGACGTAAAGGCGGCGTAGCCGTTGGGAGCGACAAAGCTGAGTGCTGGAATCTGCCACTTGCGGCGACCGGCTTCGCTCGGCTCGTCGCTGAGCCATAGACCGCCGAGAGCGATGGTTGCATTGCTAGGATTGTGCAGCTCGAGGAAGCTGTCGTCTAGGACCGTATCTCCTTCTGCCGCGAACCATTCGTTGATGCGCAGCGCCGTGACTTCCCCTAACGCCGAAGCAAAGCCATTGGTCGCGCCGCGACTGGATGATTCGAGCAAGGCCCACCTCCCATCGTCAAGACGTCCGATGCTTTGGTTAGACAATTGAAGTCCCCAGGTGATGCGATCGACCGCTTGACCCACAGGATTGAGCAGTTCGACTCCCCAATGTTCGTAAGTAATGTCCAGTGGCAAGCCTGGCTCGACCACATGATGATCACCCGCAGCCAGGCTCGTTGTTGGAAATACCCAACCAACGGGTGAATGACTCACGGTGCGGAGTTGCCATCCCTCAAGGTCGACCGCGCCGTTTGCGGCCAGCTCAATCCAACTGCTAGTGCCGATAGTTACCTCGTTCAGTTGCACCATGCCACCTTCTGCCACAGCGTTCGTGAATCCAGGACTAGGATAGTCTAACGTCACGATGTCACCAGTAGCGTCTGGTAGCCGCCCGACGGAAACGCCCTGTGTCTGCATGCCATAGGTCACCGTCTCAAACACATCGCCTTCGAAGGTTGCTAGAGCCAAGGTCGCACCTTCCGATGGAAGCTGGAGCCACACGGCGTCCGCACGACGCGCACCCCGGTTGCATACCAAACGCAGCGTTCCACCAGGCTCGATCACAGCCGGTGCGGTGAAGAGAAAGGACTCGTCATTCACCTGAATACGTAAGCCGGTGAGCACAACAGGAGCGTCCACAGTGTTGATCAATTCTAACCAATCATCAAAGCCTGGAGTCGGGTCTGCCAACCATTCGTTGATTCTGAGATCCGACCTGTTGGCCAAGAATGGCGGAGCACCGACGCCCCCTCCACCCTCGGGCGGGACCCTATCAATCTGCCATCGATGGCTTGAGCGGTGAAAGGATAAGTTGCTGGCTTGCGGACCATAGCGCACGCCATCAACGACCAAGCCATTCCGATCTAACAACGCCACTGAATCCCATTCCACTTGAAGATTCACCTCAACACGAAAGGTGGCGTCCGGGGCCAACATCGTACCCTCGGCAATCGTCACGGCGTCTTCTGAGGAACGTGGCTGCACTTGCCATCCACCGAGACCAACCGCCGAGTCACCCGTGTTTCGAAGCTCGACGTATTTCGCACCCGCACTCCTCTTAGCGACGAATTCCTCGATGATCACTGGCGGCCCATCCGGCACGCTGTTGGCCAAACCAGGAGAACCATTGGCACTTTCACTCGCTCGCCAATTGTAGGGAGATTGCGGGTCGCCACCCGGATTGATGATGGCCATCGAGGGGCCGTCATTGTCCGCCGCCACAGGCCACGGGGTGTTGTCGTCATACTCGACTGCCGTCACGAGTTGGCCGCGACCATCTAAGAGAGCGATGCGTTCACCGTCGTTTGCCAGTCGGCCACCGTAGTAACCCACGACTTGAACGCCGGGATGCTGCGCATGAAAGATGTTCGGCGCATCATTGCTAGCCACGACAAGGCGCGCACCGGGTCTCACAATCGTTCCCCAGGGAAAGACAAAGTCGATCCCTTGGAACGACCATTTGCCAAGATCGATGGGAGTGTTACTCACATTCTGCAATTCGATGAACTCTGCTGCGGAACCGCCTAACGAGCCCTTCGCATTGTAGTGAACCTCCGTGATGCGTATGTCGGCTGCGGTCGACCCCACACTGAACGTGGCTTCCATCAAGGCACTCCAGTTTTCTCCATCGAGTGCACGTGCTTTCACCACAGTGGTTTCGCTGATCACGATTGGGCTGGTGTATCGTTGCGCAGTCGGCGTGAGCGCGCCTGTGCTGTCTAGGTAGATTCGTGGATCGGAACTATCGGTGGTGTAGTAAAGCGTGCCGCCAGCGAAGACGGACGCTTTGGAAATCTGCAATTCAAATTCAGCGGAAACGCGCTGAGAACCAATCAGTTGTCTCTCAGAATTCTTGAACTGGGGTGCCTGGACACTTGGATAGAGGCCACGATCTCGCAACTGCCTGAGGACATGGTCCGGCCGATCTGGAAACCATGTTTCTGTCAGGCGTCTTTGCTCCACCATCCATTGATCGGTCCAGGTGAAGAGCGGATAAGGACCACTTTGGTGCTGATGCACATCGCGCCGATAGTCTCCCCAACGCGCTGCCTCACAAGCGATGGCATCTTGAATGACCGCACGCCACTTGTTCCAGCGGGCAATGTTGTTCTCCGGACGAAGGGCCCCGTCGGGAGCTACCAGATGCTTGTGTGCCCGGTCGGCAAAGTCTAACAAGTACTGGTTGTTCGTGACGAGCTTCGTATGCAAGCCACCCGGCGGCGCACTCACGCCCGTGCGGTCAACATCTTCATCCCACATGAGGTTCTCCATGTCCCAGGGTAGGAATCGATACTGACCTTCTTTGTGCCGCACGGCGTACCAGTTCTTGTTGATATTCGCACCCCAATCCTGGTGACCGAGAAAGAAGTGCAAGAGCATGTAGTCAGCATGCCATTCCACGTCGAGCAGCTCCTTCATCGCCACATATTTCTCATTATCGATCGGCGCAGAAATGTCTAACATCTCATCATAGGCATCCTTGGTGCCGCTCTTCAAGTCGCCCTGCTCGACCACATCGTAGTCGTCGCTCTCGCCACCGAAGGTGTTTGCCGCGAACCCATGATTTTCTTGCTCCGTGGGATCGTAGAGCCCCCAGTAGAGGCCGTTGATGAAGAGATGCACGTAGCGGTGATGACCCGCTGCGCGTCCCATGTCGCGGAAAGTATCCTTGCTGAAGGCGTCGCGCATGCGCGTGCCACGTGGGCGCTGTTGACCACCGTCCCAGTGCAACCAGCTGGAGTTGAAATCACCTCGCAAGATGATGTCGTCAAATTCGCGTGAAGGTGAATCAGGAAACAAGGCATGGGACAACTTGGCGGCGCCGAAGGAGCTTTTGAAGTTGAGTTTGAATCCGTGTTTGGGACATTTGCGAGGTTCGCGACTGGCATTGCCGTGCATGCGAATACCGCAGGTGGTGTCGAATCCTGTGGTGCCGTCTGGCAGAAGGAGCTCGACGGAACAGGCAAACTCGAACTGCGTGCCTTTCTGCCGGGAATTGGGATGGAGACCGCGACTGCCAAACATGTGGTTGTTAGGCATCACGATTGACATGAGGGGCAATTCACGGAAGGCGCGGTTCATCCGCTCGCGATTGGTGATGCTGCTGGGATCGACTTCACCGTCATCGTTGTACTTGTTGGGGTCATCGACGATTTCGGGATCCATGCCGTAATCGGCTGGAGCAGCATTGTTAGGCAGGTTGTCGATTTCACCCGGGAAACCTGCGGCGGTTTGCGAGCCCCAGGAGATAGGGAAAGTCGCGATACCCACTGTGGGCAGCGGAGGATTGTCGTTGTCGTCGTCGCGATCAGGATTGTCGTAAGGGGGGCTGGGTTGATCGAGAATCTGATCAAGGAAGATGTAGGAATGTGTTACTGTCTTACTGGAAACTTTGCCTGAAGCAGACGCTGAGACTCGGAGAGCGGTCGTTTGATCGATGGTCAACGGTCCCGTGTAGGCAGAGCTGAAAGTTGTCGGCTCAGCGCCATTGAGTGAATAGCGGATGGTTGCTCCCGGATCTTGAGAACTGACAATGACCTCGAAAGGTTCTGCGAAGTAGCCGCGGCTCACGCTCACACTCGGCTGTGGCGTGACCTCCGTCATACCCAACCCCGTGTTCTCATTCTCAGGAGTCGGATCATCGAAATACACAGCCGCATTGTCCGTATTGAGGCCATAGCTAAAGTCCACGCGCTGCTCTGGGTAATCATCGTAAACAGACACGACTTCACGCGGTGATTCGGGACTGTGCAATGCAAGGTGCCCACCGGTAAGATCGAGAGTGAAGTTCGTGTGCAGTTTGCCAAAGACCGAGTCGGTGTCTTTGCCAGAAGCAAAGAGAATCAGCCGTTCCCCCGGACCAATGGGCTTGGATGGAGCGACCCAAAGATCTGGTTGTTCGGGATCCGGCGTCAATGTCCAGCCTAACAGGTTCACTGATGCGTCGCCTGGATTGTAGATCTCGATCCAATCTGGTGTGTCGTCCTCATTGTCGGTTAGGATAGTGGCGTTCGAGGCCATGAACTCTGTGATCTGAAGTTCACCGCGCTCACCTGGCGCGAAGTCTACCGACCATGAACCACCTTCAAAGGCATTGCCTGCTGGATCCACAATGGCTTCTCCGGCAGCCCATTCGAAATTTACATTGCCGACCGCAGGCTCGGGAAAAGTGAAGATGTAAGGCCCTGCGCCTTCTCCTGTGAACGCTGTCGCTGCGGCGCCGCCAACTAACAAATGCTCTGCAGTGACTCCCGTGACCACTTCATTGAATCGCACTTCGGTCTGCGTTAGGCCGTTCACTTTCGCGCCAGGAATGGGAACGATCGATTCAAGATCCTTCCCTTCGCGCACCGTGCCTATTTGCGGAGGCAAGGTGTCTATTAATTGGTAAGTCCAACCACTTTCGGGCGCATAGCCACCATTCCCTGCTACACTAGCAATGCCATGATCTGCATCCCAAGAAATGGACACGTCACCTGGCAACGGTTGGGTGAAGGTGAATTCGTAGGGGCCTTCACCCGATCCATCGACGGCGGCAGCAGAATCCGCATTGATGATCAGATCATCGGGATCGATGCCAATCACAGGTTCACTAAACGTGACCTTGATCGTCGTGAGCAATGGAACCGATGTGTTAGGCGCGGGGTCTGTCGTTGTGACCGTGGGCGCAGCGATTGCCAGGACCGGCAAACAAACCGTAATACAGCTTAAGTGAAGAAGGGCTTTCATAGTGTTCGGGGTTGAGTAGAAGGGCCGGACAACGAACGACAAGGCTCTTTTACCGAATCCTTAGTCGGACCGCAAGGATACCGCTCAACCAAGACGCCACAACCCACTGCTTAGGATACCGGAATTTTCTTTCCTGATTCGAGAAGAATGGATGTAAACGCCGGACCAAAACCGGTACGCTCGCCGGGTGAAAACCGGTACGGTTTTGGGGCGATCAAAGACCCAACCGCATAGAGCCTTTCCCCACAGAACATGGTGACGGTGGGCTGCGGAGGGTGAGGGGTCAAGTGATCCCGGAGCGACTATTCCCGAGCGCTCTGACTGCGAGAGAGCGTTCTAAACCAATGAGTTGTCCGAACTCGTCACTAGGCGTGCGCCGTCGCGAGGACAGTAATTGATGCCTCACTCGGAGCGGGCAGGCTCATGTTGTTCTGAGGGATGCGTTGGGTGGGTGTACCGGTTTTCACCCGGCGTTTACAACTGGCTACCTTGAGGCGGGTCGATACCCAGCATCCTCGAACTCTTCCGCCTGCGGCACATAGCGCACATCAAATTTGGGATCGGGACATCCTAAGGTGTTGTCATCCGTGTCCACGTTGCTGTTCACGTCATTGATCTCTCCGCCGACAAAGCAGCCACTCACACCCACGCCTGAGGCGAGGTCCAGCTCATAACGGGACCCGGTGGGCCAGCCACCGGGAGCGTTGTTCTTCCAGAAGATGGAGTCTTCATAAATATTGCCGTCATTGGCGTCGTCGATGGCATTGCGATTGCCGGTGAACGTACACCGACGCAACAACACTTTGGAGCCTAGAAACAATGTCAGGGCTCCAGAACCATGCTCGGGCTTCCATTTCCCAGGCGTCTTGGCCATTTCGTCCATAGGACCGTTTGAGAGATTATCGACAAAGAGGCAATTAGTGATTTCAGCCGAACTCCCGTGTAAGAGATCGACGGCGGCACCGCTGATAGGACAGCGATTGTTTCGAAAGATACAGTTCTTCAGAAGGACGGACTGGAGCTTCGAGCCGTCGGTGTGCCCGCGATGCTCGACCGAGACGCCAGCACCACAAGGACTGGTGAAATTGTCAGCGACTTCGACATTCTCAATCGCTGGGTAGGATCTGCCAAAGATCTTGATGCCGCCACCATCCGTATAGAAGAACTTGGCGCGTTCCAAGTTCGTGCCCTCAATCTTTGGCTGAATGTTAAACGGTTCGTCCTTGTCTGTCAGAAAACCATTCGCCCCTGAGATCTTAAAGCCTCGCAAGATGGTCTTTCGACTGATGCCATCCCCAAAGTAGACCACGTGATTCACAATCGCGGGAAAGCTCGGCTTCGACTTGTCTGCTAGTTTCGAATTCGCAGCGGTCAGGATGACCTCGCCCTCTGCCTCCAAGGTGATCCCATCATGGCGCTCGTTGAACCAGATCATGGCCTGCCCTGCCTGCGTCGGCCGGTAGGTCCCTGCATGCACGATGATCCGTTTACGCTTCGGATCCTTAGCAGCGGCTTCCAGCGTCGCCTGAATGTCCTCTCCCGGACGCACGTGATAGGGCTCTTTAGCGTTCACGCTCGAAAGCAGAGCCACGACAATGGCCAACCATGATAAAAGCTGTCTCATTCGCATCTACTATGGAGCCAATTCCACACGCCAGCGAGCGTAGGTTTGCTCAGCACCTTCTGGGAATAACGTTCGGTAAGTGACCCTTCTCAGCCCCTCGCCAGCAGATTCGAACTCCACCTCGACGAGATCGGCAACAGGCGTCCCCTGCCACGCTTGAAGGTCCCTCGAGAATTCCAGTGTGTAGAGAATGGCAATGTCCGTTCGTTGGGTAAGTGTGAAGAGAAGGTCCTCTTCCTGCGTATCGATCGCGAAACCATCGGCCGCCAAGCGCACGGCTTCCAGCAGCCTAGGATCCGACAGGCCCTCACCCGCAGCGCGCCCTGGCGTGCCGCCTTTGATCGTACTCGAGGCCCAATTCGCAGGATCGTTAAGATCCGAATCGACCACCAAGTTAGTGAAAACCAAGGAATTGCCCTCGTCTTCGTTGTTCGCAGGCCATGGGTCGTTATTGCTGTATATTACACTAATAATAGGCTCAAATCGGCTATCCGATACCTCAAGGTGCTCGCCACCGTTGCTCAGTTTCTTATTATACTCTCCTAAGATGTGAAGGCCATCTCCATACCGCTGCGCGAAGGCCTCACGGTCGTTGACAATCACGCCGTAGGCTTTGGGGGCGAGTGTCGTCATATCTCCCTCACCGAAGACGTAATTGATCCCTGCGGTGAATCGCAAGTCCGCGAGATCGATAGCGACGTCACTAGGATTGTAGAACTCGATATATTCGAAATTCGAAGAGGAATAATCGGAGGCCTTCTCCTCATCACTCGGTGATTCCGGATCGACCATGAGTTCTGAGATGAGGAAATTGCTAGTTCCAGCTGGCGATAACCCAATTCGGAACGTCGACTCGCTCAAGGCTCCCCAACTGGTGGTAAACACGGTCTTCGTCCGCGAGCGGGCTCTAATCATCGATGTGGCCTCGATAACAATGGCCGACGCAGGATCCACAAGGATCGCCACTGGACTAAGATCTCCACCTGAAAGCCGTGGGTCCGAACCATCCGGCGTATAGTAAATGGACGTTCGCGCGGTCGATGGTATCGAGATCGTCACGGAGGTGCCTGCGTCCACCGCTCCACCAACGGGCAAAAAGGTCGGCACGGGCACATCCCCCCAAAGCTTGTGCTTCTCCCAAATGCCACCTGCAAAGAGGGCGTCTTCGCGTCCCTCAATCCACTCTGCGATCTCGCTAGTATCGATGGTAGGCCCTGCGAATGCCATCAGAGGCGCAATCTCTGCAGACAGCTCATCCGTCCGTCTCGTCAGGTTCGTCTTGGTCAAAGCACCTCCGGAAGTGAAGAAATGCTTCTGCAAACGATCGGCAAAGAGAAGTCTCCACTCCGGGCTACGAATGAGGCGGCTCCAAACGGTCGCAAGGTCATTGCTAGGAGTTCGATCAAGCTGCGAAAGATCCGTCGCAATCGAATCATGTGTCAACGAGTGGCTACTCTGGACCCCGAAACACACTTCAGCATCCCAGACGTAGGCCCGCCATCGACCAACATCGGAAAGCTCACGTGCGACAACGAGATTGTTGTTAGGCCAATCCTCCGTAGCACCGTAAAGATTGACGATAAAGTAGTCGGCGAAACTGACAGGATCCAGTTCAGCAGCGACGGCCTCGTAGTTCTCCAAAACGTTGAGATCCTTTCTCAAAAGGCTTTCCAAATGCATCCACTCGGGCGTGTCCTCCAACTTGTTATCCAGAGGAGACCCATCAGCCCACACATCAATGTGCTTTACCTGCCATGGTGTGTCGCCACTCCCA
>CALLLI010000289.1 GCA_938082635.1 uncultured Verrucomicrobiales bacterium | reverse complement strand
AGTCAACCCCGACAAGTTAAAATTAGGCACTACAAAATGAAACCCAGAAATCTAAGCGTTGATTATCAACGAGTTATGATGTTTCGAGTTGAAAATAATCGTCAAAATAGCCGATTTTGACACACTAACAAGAAACTCGGGTTAGAGCGAAACAGGAATCTTACATATTCTCCAAGACTCAAATAACACGGTAATTATAATTAATGTATTGACTATGGGATGAGGCCGGGTATTCTGTCACAGCTTTACACAACTTTAGGACCCTGGGGGGGCGATAGTCTACCAACGAGTAGTTGGCGGGCAGGAGTGGAATCGCCTCCCCAGGCCTTAATCTTTCTTGCCAAGGCGAGCTGAAAGTCCTAGCTCCCTATCGCGATGGCGAAATCAAAGACCCCTACGAAGAAGGCAAAGAAAGCAACGGCGCTCAAGCCCGTTACTTCCCCCTACTGCAAGCCCCAGGGCTCTGCCATTCACCAGCAAGGCCTCTTCGCCTCCAAGAAGATTCCTCAGGATGCTGAGATCATCCAATACGTCGGGGAGAAGATCAGCTCGAAAGAAGGAGACAAACGCGCGATCGACCTGGCCGATGAACGCGAAGGTTCGGGCGACGCCTCGGTCTACATGTTCATCCTCGATGACGACCACGATATTGATGGCAATGTCCCGCATAACACCGCGAAGCTCATCAACCACAGCTGCGACCCGAACTGCGAAGCGCAGATCATTGACGATGAGATCTGGATCGTTGCCTTGAAAGACATCAAAAAGGGCGACGAACTCACCTTCGACTACGGTTTCGAACTCGATCATTACGAGGATCATCTCTGCCTTTGCGGCAGCCCGAAATGTATCGGCTACATCGTGGCACAAGAGTATTGGCCCAAGCTCAAGACGAAATTGGCAAAGAAGAAAGCCGTCGCCAGGAAGAAGGCTGCTCCGAAGAAGAAAGCCGCAGCTAAGAAGAAGGCGCCCAAGAAGAAACGCTAGGACCGCCTAAGGATGAACAAAGTGCCAACAATCGCGAGCACACTAGCCGGGTAAAACGTCAGCGCTGGGGCAGCGCCAAAGATGAAGTAGGCTGCCGTTCCCGCAAAGATAAACTGCGTCTGGCTAGCCACGGCGACGACCTGACCACGCATGCGTTTCATCGCGTAGTTCAGCAAACTGTGTCCCAACACCGTAGGAATGAAGGTGAGGGCGAGCACCCATTTCCACTGCCCCGGATCAGGGAGAAACGGCTCGCCCGTGGCCACCATAAGCACACCGCAAACGAGGGAACCCGTCAGATAAAGCGGCACGACATAGAGCGCGAATCCCGGAAACTGTGGGCTTCTTTGGCGTCCCAGCGCCAGGTAGAACGCCAGAAAGAGCATGGAGCCGAAGCAAAGGAGATCGCCCTTCACTGTCTCGGCGGAAAGGTGGACATCACCCGCCACCAGCACCAGAAGGCCCATTAAGACGATGCCCGTGCCGATCCATTCGGTGCGGCGTACACGCTCCTTTGCCACCAGGTAGAGCAGGCCTGGCAAGGCAATCGGTGCCATATTCGCGATAAGGCTCGCATTCGCCGTGGGCGTCTGTCGGGCACCAATGACCCAACTCACCAGATGAGCGGCAAAGACAAAGCCGGGCAGAACGGCCAGCCGCAGCGAAATCTGATCTACATTTGGCCGGTGCCGTTTCCACTCGCGCAAGGCCAGAGGGGCTAGAATGAGACCAGCGAGGCCCAGCCGCCACATACTCAACCCAAGGGGCGGCACATTGCTCAGCTGAATGAATAGAACCGCCGATGCCAGGCAGATCACGGCAACAAAGAGCAGCAGATAGGTGCGGAGAGGAACCGGGGCGGCCATGGGAGCGATTCTAGCCCGCTGGAAAACGCCTCATTGACGGAACCAGGGGTATGACTTAGTAAGCGGGCCTTAATCAATGGATAACGAGACTAGTCAAACCACATTTGACGAACTCGGATTGTCGGAGCCCGTCATGAAGGCGGTTCGAGATCTCGGATTCGAGAAACCCACCCCCATCCAAGCCCAGGCAATTCCCCTGGTGCTCGAAGGGCGTGACATCATCGGTGCCTCACAGACCGGAACCGGTAAGACAGCAGCCTTTGGCTTGCCCGCCTTCTCCAAGATGGAGAAACACGGCAAATGCCGTTGCCTCGTACTTGAGCCCACGCGAGAGCTCGCCGCGCAGGTGCTTGAACAGTTTGAGATTTACGGAAAACACATGGACCTCTCCATGGTCCTCCTCCACGGCGGAGTCGGTTACCAGCCCCAGCTCGACAAACTGAATGCCGGTGTCGATGTCATCATCGCCACGCCCGGCCGCTTGTTAGATCACCACACTCGCAAGTCCCTTCACTTTCGCGACATCGACTTCCTCATCCTCGATGAGGTTGATCGCATGCTCGACATGGGATTCTTGCCAGACGTGCGCCGCATCGTCACCGCGTGTAAGGAGGATCGCCAGACACTCTTCTTCTCCGCCACCATGCCTCCGGCGATCGAGACCTTCTCCAAATGGGCCCTCAAAGACCCAGCGGAGATCTCCATCGGTCGACGCACAGGCGTGGCGGAAACGATCACCCACGGATTCTATCCCGTCGCTTTCGAGCAGCGAGATGAGCTCTTGTTAGCGCTCCTTCGCAGCACAGATTATGACAGCGTCATGATCTTCACGCGGACCAAAGCTGAAGCGGACAAGATCACAGCTCTCCTCAGGAAACAGGAAGATGATTTCAAGGCCACGCCGATGCACTCTGACATTCCTCAGAAAGATCGCACCAAAGCCCTCAAGGGTTTCCGTGATGGCACCTTCAACGTCATCGTGGCGACGGATGTGGCGGCGCGTGGACTGGACATTTCCAACGTGACCCATGTCATCAACTACCGCGTCCCGGAAAATCCCGAAGACTACGTGCACCGCATCGGCCGAACAGGTCGCGCGGAGCAAGAAGGCGATGCCTTCACCTTGCTCGCCGGTGACGAATTAGAATATGCCAAGGCAGTTGAAGGCTACATCGGCCAGAAGATCGACCGCAAGAAGCTAGAAGGCTTCAACTACGCTTACACCGCCATGCTGGATGACGACGCCCCTACAGGCGATGCCCTGCGCCAGCGTCTCGGCATGCGCCGGAAACGCACCGGTGGACGGCGGCGCCGTTAGGCTGCGTTTCGCACTTCACTGGCTTATCGCCAACCTGTTAGAATCATGCGTGTCTTGTCCATCGACCCGGCGCTGCGCAAGACTGGCTATGCCATCCTCGAGGAGACCTCGCCGAAGACTTATCGGTCGATCTGCTACGGCGTGATCCAGAATAAGCCGAAGGTGCGGCACTCAATGTGCCTGGTCGCCATCCGCGAAGCGCTCGTCGAGGTGATCGAGAAATTTCAGCCGGACTGCTGCGCGATCGAAGCAATCATTTATGTCCAGAGCCACGCCACCGCCATCATCATGGGCGCAGCACGAGGTGCCTCGTTGTTAGCCGCTGCTGAAGCCGGGCTCATGATCACCGAGTACGCGCCACGCCGCGTCAAGCAAGCCGTCGTGGGTCGAGGTGATGCTGACAAAGCACAAGTGGCCTACATGGTTCGAGCGTTGTTAGGACTCACAGAAACACCACCACCAGACGCCGCGGATGCGCTCGCCATCGGACTGGCTCATCTCTACGCCAGCGATCCCACCCGAGCAATCAAACCCGCCTCCAACGATCTGTGATGGAGGCGCAATGGTTAGGCCGCGTGGGCTACAAAGAGGCCCTCGCCACGCAACAGACTTATTTGGAACGACGCCTCAAGGGTGAAATATCGGACACCCTCCTTCTCCTCGAGCATGACCCCGTCTACACCATCGGTCGCAGCTCTGACCGCTCGAGTTTAGAGACCGGACAAGCACTTCTCCACCCCGTGGTGGAGATCAGCCGCGGCGGCAAGGCAACTTACCATGGACCCGGCCAACTCGTCGGCTATGCCATCCTCGATCTCCAAGACTACGGCAAAGACCTCCATGCTTACCTGCGGGCCATTGAAGAGAGTCTCATCCATCTCTGCACTGATATCGGACTTGTAACTTCCCGACGCGACGGCCTAACCGGCGTGTGGGCGGCCGATCGTAAGCTCGCCTCGATCGGGGTTGGCGTCCGCCGCTGGATCACCATGCACGGCTTTGCTTTGAATGTCTGCGGCGACCTTGACGGATTCGACGCCATCATTCCGTGCGGCATTGCAGATGTGACCATGACCTCACTTCAGCGAGAAATGCCAGACCACGACTGGAAGGTTGAAACGGTCGCAGCCCACTACCCACTCTTTCTTGAGTTCGAGCTGAGTAAACTTCGCCAACCGACGAAAGATTCGAGCGACTAGAAGCGTTACTAAGAGCAAAACTTAATGCCCCTGGAACTGCCAAACCTGAAAGAACACATCTCCACATCAGTCGACAAGTTGTGGCAAGTCGTCCTGCTCGATGATGACTCGCACACCTACGACTACGTGATCGAGATGCTCATGGAGATCTTCAATCACCCCATTGACCTCGCCTACCGCATGGCCTGCGATGTGGACAGAGACAAACGCGTCATCGTCGATGTCGATACAAAGAAGACCGCCAAATCAAAGTGCCGACGGATACAAGACTCCGGTCCTGATTGGAGAATGAAACGAAGTAAAGGAAGCATGCGAGCTGTCATTGAACCCGTGGAGTAGTTCTGCCATGGTGTCGGCTTATGAAAGACGATTCGAAACAAGGCTTGCTCGACATGACTGTAACCTCGGTCTGGCAAACCAAACAAGGCAAGCCCAAGACCCTAGCCGATGAGCTCGGAGCGTTCGAAGAGTTTGGGAAAGAGACCATTGTCTTACACAATCAAATTGCCGACCTCTCCGTCCCCGTCTTCATCAACGAGTTCTGGACCTCTGGGCAGCGCCAAGCGAACAAGCTGCACGAAATTTCTTACCGCGCCTGTTTCAAGCCACAGCTCCCCAAGTTCTTCATTGATCGTCTAACAAAACCAGGCGACATCGTCTACGATCCCTTCATGGGCCGGGGCACCACCTTGATCGAGGCCGCTTTGCTAGGGCGAGTCCCCATGGGTTGCGACGTCAATCCGCTCAGCAGCGTCCTCACAGCACCCCGTCTACGTATCCCCGAGATCGAGGACGTTGAGACGCGACTCAATTCACTCGAGCTCGATGGGCCTATCGAAACGCGAGAAGATCTCCTCGCCTTCTACCATCCCAACGTCCTCACGCAGTTAAGCAACTTGCGGCAATACTTCATCGATCGTCGGGCAGCCCAAGCCAACGACTCCATCGATGACTGGATTCAGATGGTCGCGACGAACCGGCTGACCGGACACTCACCCGGCTTCTTCTCGGTCTACACCATGCCGCCTAACCAGGCCGTCTCCGTCGAGTCGCAGATAAAGATCAACGAGAAGCGCAACCAGACGCCACCTGAACGCGACATCATCGCCATCACTCTGAAAAAATCGCGCGCCCTGATGAAGGAAGTCGATTCCACGCAGCGTGAATCGCTCAGCCAACTCGCCACACAAAGCAAACTGTTAGCAAGCTCCTGTGATGACACTCCCGAAATCGCAGATGATTCTGTCAGCCTTGTCGTCACCTCCCCGCCCTTTCTACAAATCGTCGCCTACGAATTGGACAACTGGCTGCGCGGCTGGTTCAACGGCATCAATCCAGACGACGTGCACCTTTGGCAAATCCAGAAACCCGCAGCCTGGCAAGCCAGGATGACCGATGTCTTCCGCGAACTCCGCCGAGTGCTCAAGCCAGAAGGCCACATCGCCTTCGAAGTCGGCGAGGTCAATCACGGCAAGATCAAACTCGAAGACCTCGTCATCCCCGCTGGTCGCGACGCCGGCCTCGAAGTCCGCCTCGTCGTCATCAACGACCAAGACTTCACCAAGACCTCCAACTGCTGGGGCGTGTCGAACCAAACCAAAGGCACCAACACGAACCGCATCGTGCTTCTTAGGAAATCAGCCTAACGCTTCGGCAGAATTCACTTCTGCTTGTCCTTGTCATAGACCAAAGCCGCAGCGTGCTCTTTGATTCAGTAAAGTTCATCATACTGCACTTCTGGAGGGAAATCACAGCTGTTTAGGAGAACAGATCTCAAGTCTTCTACGTCGTCATTGAACAGCGTTGAATCTAACATCTTCGTTAATAGATTCCGGCTCACCGATGGAAATCCGTTCACATCAATCTTCAGTAACTCACGATCACCGCTGTAATCGGTGACCCCTGCTAACAGCGAAGCGGCCATAAACAAGGCACCAGGCTGACTCATTTCCACGCCGATCTTCACAAGCAAAGCATCCATATGACTCCATCTATCGTAAAAGCGATAGCCCTTTCAGCCACGACTAACAGTCTCATTCAGGGGAAAGCCATCGATGCGCTTCAGCTCCTTGTATAGCAACGGGCCATTTGCAAAACCAGAACTCATCTTCGGGTGAAAGGACCGCGCCAACCGATCTCCCAAGATCTCCCAAGATCTTCATTACTCGCTCACACTGGGCCGACGCCCTTGCCATGACCTCAACCCAGGCCTCAGGAAGCGGCTTCCACCGATTCGACTCAGCCTCATTCATCGTTACCTCAAGAGCCTCTTCGCCCATCCAACCGCGATCCTTGATCGTGGCGCACTACCATCAAAGTCCATCGCGTTATACTTAATGATCAGATCACCGTGTTGCTCCTCAGCCATTTGCTGACAGACAAAGTGGCTGTCACTTCGAAAGCGCTCGTCCTGAGAAGCTTTACTCGCCCGCAAAATAGCAGGCAAATGCTCTACTCCGAGGACCAAGAGATGCCTTGTCTTGGAGCCGCCCCTCGCGTCCGCAATTCTAGCAATAATCGATTCTACTTCGACCAGAGTCGAATTCTTCGGAATCACAATGATCTCCAAAGGCTCGTTGCTATCCCCTACCCACATCCCAGTCGTCAACACAGGCAACGGAGAACGTGCGAGCGCATAAAGACGACTTCTGCATCGTCGGCCAGCCACTCGCCCTTTGCCCATCACGTCGTTCTTCATGCACGACGAACGCCTTCATTTACCAGACTCCCCTGCTCTTGGAAGACACGATCGACGCAACTGACGCCCCGTGTATGCCACCCGCATCTCAGCTTCTGCCACTCGGATCGCCAGGCGGTCATCTCGCCACGCACCCGCCTTACCCTGGGGCAGCCGGCACACAATCTCCGGTTGAAAGAGCGTCACCTCCGCCTCGGCTTGATACGTGCATAGCTGATTCACAAACGGTCTCAACTCAGACGTTTCGCCACTGACCAGAGTGGAACTGGACCTCTTCTCCCGAGACGTCTGCCAGGTGCTGACGACCGTGTGAACGACAGTTTCAGGAAAGAGCGACGCCGTCCGATCCAGCCGCGTCAAGAAACTCGTCTCACCCAAAACGCGCTCCCCATCGGCCTTACTCAGCCGAGCATTGTGCAGCGTTACTCTAGCAGACAGTTCAGTCGGCACGCCAATCAGCGTCCCCGGTCGATTAGTGCCCATCATCTTGACACTTCCACTGAGATTTCGCCTCACATCACCTCTCGCACTTGGATCAAAGAGCACCTCAATCTCCTTCGTGAGTTCGCTCGATCCAAACGCCCGCCCCCGAGCCGTCTCCCACAGCGGCAGCAGGTAGATGGCCAACCAAGCCCCCACCAGCGCCACGACAAGTAACGTCCAACTCACAAGCGCCCGCTTGAACCACACATAAACCATCAGCGTCATCCACGCGCCCAGACCTCCTACCAGCCAAAGATTCGAGAACGAGCCCTCCGGATAGAATCCCACGCCCCCCTATAAGTTGCAGCAACCACGGTCGGGCCACAAAGCCAAGCCACACCAGTCCACACACACCAACAATCCCCATCATCAAACGACGCCAGCCTGGCGAAAAAACCGACACCGCAGCCGCTAACCCGGTCAAGGCGGCTGGCATACCTACCCACGAAAGCGACCAGGAGCCTTCCACCGTCGAAAGAACCAACCACAGGCTCCCTAACAACACCACCAGAGCAATCACCTAACGGGTGTGACCGGTGAATGACGTAGTGGTAATGGTGTTCAATAGAACATATATGATTACAAGCTGCGCTTTGTGGTAATTATATGAAAGATACTTAGGCATGACAGCCGAGGTCTCACATAACGACGACAAGACGATGACCATCAAGTTGTGTTCCGCGCCTCGCTTTGCCGTGGAGATCATTGCCGTTTGGGCCGTGGCATCGTAACTTTATACCGTGGGGATTGTCACGCTCTGCCGTGTAATTCTTTGTTAGTTTTTCTTAGGCATGGGCAGGTGCTCGAAAGAAAGATCTTGATGCGTTGAGGGCCGCATGGTTTGCCCATGCGGCCCTGGTTGTTGCGACTTTCTTTTGTCGCACCTGCTCTGGCTATCCCTTGGTCAGGTTGCACCTCTGCAGTGCCTGCTTCTGTTTAACCAGAAAATTACCTATCCTAGGTGAGCGATGGTGTTAGGCCATCGCTCA
>CALLLI010000288.1 GCA_938082635.1 uncultured Verrucomicrobiales bacterium | reverse complement strand
GTTGAGATCCAGTGGCTGGGACTTTTAGTCACCGCGGAATGCTTGGGTTCGATACTGTGGCGACTAAAAGTCACCACCACCAACCAGTCAACGCGACTACGTTAGTATTGGGCTGGAAATTAGTGACGGCGCTTGGTATATGAAGGCGCTAGAGTAGCCTTGCAGCCTTATCTGGACCTGCTGCCGGTGATTGAGTATCTGAAAGAGCACTACGATGAGAATGTTTCCATCTCTGACTTGGCCAAGCGCGTCGGTATCTCTATGCGTCATTTGCAGCGGCGGTTTCAGGAAACCTTCAAGACCCCCCCGTGACTACATCATGAGGCTACGCATTCTAAATGCCTGTGATTTACTCGTGAATACGCTTCTGTCAGTCACAGAAATCGCCCTGAAAGTTGGGTTCTATGAACACAGTGTCTTTTCCCGGATGTTCTCCAAGTTGATGGGAGCCTCTCCGCGGGCCTATCGGAATGTGCATAGGAAGAATAAACGATCTTAGAAGTGGGGAGATGTGCATCGTTGCGCCGGTTCCTCTTCCGATCAAATTCGTCCATTGGAGGCCAAAGAAGAAGTCTTCCTTCGTCGTTGATTCTGGTTAGGTGCACTCTTTGACCGATTCGGTCTGAATACCGCTGGCGATGCTCAAATAGATCTAATTAAGGCTTTCTTATCATCAGTATCTTATTTTTGTGACTATGTAGATTCACGAGTAGATTCTATCATTTCCATGAATGAACCCAATCAAGCCAGTGAGGCTGTAGGCAACTTAGACTATCGAAACCGCATCAAAGGTGAGGCCGCTGCTGAAGCTTACAAGCATGGCTAGAAGTCGAAGGATCGGGCTGAGCGGGACTTGGTGACGAAGGCGCTTCCGCATCTTCCCGCTGAAGGTAATGTCTTGAATGCTCCTTGCGGAAATGGGCGTATGACGGCGCTGCAATACTGCTGCGCGTCATGATTTGTGATTCGGGAAGAACTGGAAGTTGAGGCTCATCAAGCTGGTGAGTTCCGCTTTGAGAGGACCGGACAGATCATCGAGGCATTTGTCGATTGCATCGCAAAAGGCTTTGAAGTCTGCATAGTATCGATTGGTCAGTGAGTTCTAGACGAATCATCTTTGCCTCCAATGGTAGGGCAAGGTAGCTGAATAACATCACCCCTCTTTTTCACAAATCTTGGCGCGTGGCAGTATAGCTGAAGCTGGATTTCAAGCCACGGGAGTCGATCTCTCAGATGGAACGCTTGCCATCGCACAAGAGGAGGTTGTTAGGATCGCTCTGAAGGCCACGTCTCTGAAACAGGATCTCGAAGCGCTCGACTTCGCCGATAACCACTTCGACGGCACCCTTTGCTTCCGATTCTTCCTCCACCTTCCAGACGATGAGGTAAGAAGCCGCGTGATCGGCGAAATCTGTCGTGTGACGCGGAGCACCATTCTCATCTCCGAAATGAGCCCGTGGTCGCCGACGATGCTCAAGCGTCGGGTCCGCCAAAAGAAATCGAAATAGCACGCCACCTGTCTGGGCGATTTGGAGGCGTTCTTCAAGCCCCATGGATTCCGTCTTCGTGATGAGCTTGCGCAGCGACGATGGCGGCGTTCGCTTCGTTGCTAACGAAACCCCATGATCGTAGCGCTTGCTATCTCTTTCTCGGCGACGGTCCAAGCAAAGGCTCCAGACATCTTCGACGAACTATGGCGCACGCCGTACGATTGGGTTGAGTCGCCTAACGAACGACGTGGCGGTTGGAGCGGCGCGTCGAAGATCACGTTGAGTGGAGAGAAGGCAGTGGAAATGCCCTGTATCCTCAAGAAGTTGCAGAACCATTCATATTATTTGGTTAGGAATGGGTTTGTCCCCAGGCCGACATTCGAACGCAAGGCCCGAAATTTGAGATATCTCAAAGAGGTTGGCATCGGCGTACCCGAAGTCTTCTACTATGGTAGGCGAAAGGGCCCTGGACGTGACCAATCGCTCTTGCTCATTCTTGAGTTAGTAGACTATCAGCCGCTCACGAGTATCTTCAATGCGGACGTTTCCAGGGATCTTACTGATCGAACGGCGGTTGCGGCTGCCATTGGCAAGGCCGTTCGTAGACTACACTATGGGGTAATCGGAATGTCTTTCATAAACACATCTTCCTCAAGATCGACGCTGATGACATCGATGTGTGCCTGATTGATCTTGAGAATGCGCGCCCATTGAGAGGCGAGAAACATGTCGTCGACGAACTCGGTCGTCTATTCCGTCGAGCCAAGAACGCCACTCTTCCCGAACGAGTCGCCGTTATGAAGAGTTATTGTGGCTGTGAGCACCTTGGATCTCCAGAGCTCCATCTTATCAAGAGGATTGTGGATTACAAGTAGGCCGACGGCCAGTCGTGGATACAAGAATGGACTTAGGAAAGGAGTTCTTCAATGGTGCCTTTGGTCTAACGAAATATAGAGAAGCTTGCTAACTCTCTACGAAGCCGGGGATGCCGCCTGTGGTACTACTGCCGAACCGCTTAGTCTCGACCCCTGCACGTTGGGCAAGCTGAACGAGGAGATTGGCGAAGGGTGGGTTGTTGCTAGGATCACTTGCAAGGTGACCGGCGTGTTTGAATCCGCCGCCCGCGACAAGAATGGGCAGATTTCGCCAGTCGTGAGCGCTGGCGTTGCCGAGATTCGATCCGTAAAGTACCGAAGTATGGTCGAGCAAGCGTTCGCCGTTCTCTTGGATAATAGAGAGCTTAGTTAGGAAATCGTTGAGGACGTCGAACTCGGCCTCTTCGATCCTCTTCAGCTCGGCAATCTTCTTCTCGTCTTTGCCATGATGTGAGAGGTTGTGCCAATCGGTGTTGACCCCATCGATGTTACTGGGCACGGCATTCATGCCGCTCAAATGATAGGTCACCGTGCGCGTGGAGTCTGTCTGCAGAGCGAGCGCGATCATGTCGTTCATCAGGCGTTGTTTGCCAATGGCATCGTGGCGGTCATCGATGTCCCTGGGGTGCTTGGTGTCGACCTTCGGCTTTGGTTTGTTCACCCAGCCTTCGGACTGCTGGAGGCGGGCTTCAAGATCGCGGACAGACGTGAGATACTCGTCGAGCTCGTCGCGATCAGCGTGTGCGAGTTTGCGGTCGAGCGTGTTCGCGGCCGTGCGTAAGGTGTCGAGAATGCTCTTGCCACGCTTTAGTCCACGCATCTCTGCCTCGATCTCTTTCTCAGTACCTTCGATGAAGAGTGCCTTGAATAATTTCGATGGCGAACGTTGCCCGGGGATGGCGACTCCGTTAGATGACCACGAGAGGGAGCTGCCTTGATTGGAAAGAGCTAGGTAGGGATACCGAGTTTGCGTGCCGACTTTTTCGGCGATGAGTTGATCGAGGGAAATCGAGTTCTTGAAACCGGCGAGCCCAGGGCGTTGGGCAGATGTTAGCCAAGTCAGCTCGGAAGCGTGGCCGTTGTTGCCCTGCTGTTGTGGGTGGGAAAGACCGGAGAAGACTGTAAAGTCGTCGCGGTGAGACTTGATGCGTTCGAGGTAGGGCGTCAGTGCGTAATCTTTCCCAGCCCTCTCGGGAACGAGGAAGGGCGTGTGGAAGCCTAACGTGGCACACATGGCGACGAAGCGCCGGGGGGATTTGCCTGATGCCGCTTGCGCGAAGGCCGGGACCATCGCGTCAAGAAATGGCAAGCTTAACAAAGCGGCTCCACTGCCACGCAGGAAATGGCGCCGGGAAAGGGCTGGAGTCGAATGGATGTGCATCTTACTTCGTTCTGAATAGTCTGGTGGTGACGAGCAAGTGTATTAGATCGCTGACACCATGTCCCTGTTTAGCGGATTCCTTCACAATATGTTCGATCTCGGAGCGATCTGAGAAGCCCATCTCACGGCCGGTGGCGAAAGTGAGGAGTTTCGTTGCTAGAGTTCTTGCCAGGGTATCGGCATCACTTGCGAGGTGGTCGCGGAATTCGAGGTAGCCATTGAACTCGCGTCCATCAGGAAGCTGTCCTGCGGCGTCGACCTCCCGGCCAGTCTTGTATTGGACGCGGCGATTATTGATCTGAAGATTGACCTTCTCTCCTTCGCCGAGACTGCGAAAGCGATCGCGCCAGCCGCCGATAGGGTTAAAGCTCTCCAAGGCAAAGCCGGGCGGATCGATGATCTGGTGGCAGGCGCTGCAGCTTGCCGAGTCACGATGTTTGTCGAGCAGTTCACGTAACGTTGAAGCCCCGCGCACATCGGGTTCAATTCCAGAGATTCCAGGTGGCGGTGGTTGCGGATGGATGCCGAGAATGCGCTCTAACACCCAGACACCGCGCACGACGGGGGAGGTGTTACTGCCATTGGCGGTGACTTTCAAGATGGCGCCTTGCGAGAGAAGGCCTCCGCGGGGGGCTTCCTGATGGAAGCTGAACTTTCCGGAGGTGAGCGCCTTGGATGTCGTCTATCTGATAGTGCTTGGCGAGCCGTTCGTTGAGGAAGGCGAATTCAGACCTAATGAGATTGGTGACCGGGAGGTTGGCTTCTATCAAGTGGTGGAAGAAGGCGCGTGTTTCTTCGAGCATCGACCATTGCAAGTAGCGGTCATACTCGGGGAAGAGCTTGTCGTCGGGATTCGTGAAATTGACCTCGCGCAGGTCGAGCCAGGCGTCGGTGAAGTCGGTGATGAAACGTTTGGTGTGTTTGCTAGATAAGAGTCGTTCTGTATGAGTGCGGATAGTGGAGGCAAGCGTGTCCTCCCTGGCGGCTGCGAGAAGCTGGTTATCAGGCAGCGAGCGGGTGAGGAAGTAGGACAAGCGTGAAGCTAGGGCGTGGTTGTCTAGCAGGCCGGGTGGTTCTTGAAAATAAAGGAATTCAGGGGCGCAGAGGATCGCTGAGGCAGCCGTGCGCAGGCTCTCTTCGGCACTCGATCCACCAGAGACTTCGTTCTTAAAAAGATCCACATAGGGGACGACGTCTTCGGCATTGGTTGGGCGACGAAAGGCACGGGTGGCGAGACGCTGTAGTGCGGGAGCAATGTCAGTCTCACCGGTGATCTTAAACTTCGGCTTGTACCAAGACTTGAGCTTGTCCTTTGGATTGTGTGGTTGAATCTCGACCCGGTTGATGCCGTTGAAGATCAAGTGGTGGCCTTGTGAGGGGAAACTGTCAGCGAGTGGACCGGTGATTTCAACCGAACGAATGGCAAGACCAGGGCCGTTGTGGCTGTCGACTTCCTCCCGTTGGTGTTGTTTCATGAAAAGCCCATAGGGCTCGATGAGCATCATGTAGTTCTTATCGATGATGGTCTCGAACTTGACCGTCTGTGCCTCGCCAGGAAAGAAGGTGTGGTAGGTGTAGACCGGCTGGGTGGAGCCACGGGCAAAGCTAGTGCCGGCAATCATCGCAGTGATTGGTTCGTCGTTTTGATAGGCGTATCCGGTGACTCTGACACGATAGCGACCACGCTCGCGGACGTTCGCGCTGCGTATCATGCCGGTGGGGTAACCGCCGTCATTGAACCGGGCGATGGCGCCGTCGGGGAGTTCTTTCCACACCTTGCCAATGAACTTGTCGCCTTCGTTGGTGCCCTTGTAACTGGCGGTGATCGTCTTGAGTTCAGACTGCTCAACGGTCTTGGCGATGGCACCATCGATTACGAGATCGGCGGCTTCGAGGTAACCCTGCAATTGTACCATGGACAGGCTCAACGCTTCCCCGACAGTGTCGAATTCACCGGATCGCCCGTCATCGGGAAGTAGTTCGGCCAGCTTCAAGGTCGTGCCAAACATGTCGTTCAGCGTGTTCTCGTATTCCAATTGGTTGAGGCGGCGGAGAACCGTGCCTTTCTGAGCAGCATGGGTCTCGCTGAGTCGATGGGAGAGTTCGCCAAGGAAAGCCGTCTTTGCTTCAGCAGACGGGTGGGCTTTGTCAGGAGGTGGCATCTCGCCCGAAGCGAGCCGGTCATGGACGCGTTCCCATAGATGGAATGTTGCGGGGGAGCTAAGATCGTCTCCTAGAGTCGTGAAGTCCACGCCACCTTTCTGCGCATCGTTGTCGTGACAGTCGTAGCAGTGGTTCTCAAGAAAGGCTCGCGGTGATGCTGACACTAGCATCGTTAATGATAGTGTCCATGTAGCGATCATACCTGCACGGGAAACCCAGCGACGGAGCGTGCAGATTTGTAGGGCAATGGAGCTGGATGGCATTACGACGTTTACTCGAAGGGTAGCATACGGATCCTCTCTTGGCATCGGTGAACGTGACTTCATCTTCTTCGCTCACGTACTGGCTGCGCCGACCAACTTGCCGCTCAGGCCATTCGGCAGGATTTCAAAGATTGAGTAGATTAATGAAGCGCTTTACACTAGGGCGATCAATCCGAGTGTCTATCACACCAGTCAGGACTTTACATCGGCGGATCTTGATGGTGAGACCAGAAGAGCGACAACACCATGACTGACATCAATCCACCATCAGATCTTCCTGCTGAAGAGAGCGCTACCTTGGATGAATCCATCATCGAGGAATTCAAGCGACTCACCTTCGAAACGCTGACCCATGATGCCCCCAAAGGCATTCTTGCTGGACTCGTAGGCGAACTGGTCGACATCCTTGAGAGCGCCGCTGGATTTCAAATCGATTCCCGGCCGGACGTCACCGAGGGTGAAACCTCATCTGGTGAAGGGCTGGCCATTTCACCGACTCAAGCGGCGATGTGCGCCGGCGAGTTCCAGCGCACCGTCATCTTCCTTCGCGGGCTGCATGACGCGATCGCTTCCGTCATCGAAGCAACGTCACCGGAACCTGTCCGAGTCCTCTACGCGGGCTCGGGTCCCTACGCGACGCTTGCCGTCCCACTCATGACCGTCTTCCCGCCGGAGGCGGTTCGCTTCACGATTCTCGATATTCATCCGACATCGATTGAGCACGTGAAATCGCTCGTCCGCCGACTCGGTCTCGCCGACAGCGTGGATGCCTATGCCGTTGCCGATGCTTGTGATTACACCATCCCTGGCGACGCTATCCCTCACATTATCCTTTCAGAAACCATGGGCACCGCACTTGAGAAGGAACCCCAAGTCGCCATCATGCGCCACCTCCTCCGCCAGGCACCTGACGCTATCATTGTGCCGGAGTCGGTACGGGTGGACGCCTTTCTTGTCGATACCTCGAAGGAGATCGACGTGATCGTGCCCGAGGGTGAGGGCCCGTCTTCGAAGTCGCAGCCGAATCGGATTCCAGTGGGCCCTGTCTTTGAATTGAACACGGAGACCATCCAGTCCTGGACGTCTCTTTCGGGCGACCGCCTACCCGCTGCCGCCATTGACATCCCGGCCCCTCCCGAACCGCTCTACCGGCCCTATCTCTTCACCACGATCACGACCCACGGTAAGCACCTGCTGCGAACCCATGATTGCAGCCTAACGGGCATTCGGGAAATTCCGGGAAGCGACGACGATTCAGCAGAGCGCTCCTTGCAGTTTCACTACCGCCTCGGCACAGCCCCGGGCCTCGTCAGCGAAGATCACTGAACTCCTAACAGATCCTCTCATGATGCGAGCTGCGAAAGATCCTCGCTCTTTCTCCTGTCCTTCCATACTATTTCAACCGTGCCAATCACGCTTCCGCCACTAACACGTCGACGCTTCATTGCCAGTTCTCTTAGCACGGCAGGCAGCGCCCTTCTGGGGCAGAGACTCCTTGCCACCTCTCCGGATGAAGACACGGCTGCGATCGACCCCGACCGGATCGCATTGCTCGCGGACACACACATAGATGGCGACCCCAAGCGATTCGTCTACGGTACCAAGTGGCCGGGTTCACCGGTGAAGGAAGATGAGCATGAAGGAGTGAACATGGCCGACTGCCTCGACCGCGTGGTGCGTGATATCCTGGCCATGGATCCGTTACCGGCCCATGCCATTGTCAATGGGGACTGCGCCCGCACGAGTGGCACCGAGAAAGAATACGAGGAGTTCCTGCGCCTCATCAAGCCGCTGCGCGATGCCGGGATTACAGTACACGTAACAATCGGCAATCATGACAATCGAAAGCAACTGTGGCAGGCGGTGCCCGACCTGAAGACCGTTGAATCCGGTCGTCATGTTGGGGTGCTCCAGTTGCCCAAGGCCGAGGTGATTCTGCTTGATTCTGAACGCGGCACCATGGGTGCCGATCAGCTATCGTGGTTGCGTGAGCAACTCTCCGATGGCGAACGGCGATATGTCCCAATGCTAGTATTCGTTCACTACAACCCCTATCCACGCTCCGAAGTCCGCCCGATGAAAGGATTAAACGGCACCGAGGGCGAGGCTCTGCTGGGCCTTCTGGAGGAAGAACGGCGGGCGAAGGCACTCTTCTTCGGGCACACCCATGATTGGGCAGTTGAGGAACGGATGGGCGTTCACATGATCAATCAACTGCCGGTGAGCTATTACTTTGGCAAAGGCCAACCGCATGGCTGGCTCGACATGCAACTCACGGACACAGACGCTTCTCTGCAGGTTCGCTGTGTCGACCCGAAACATCATCAGCACGGAAAGAGTCACGCCTTGCGGTGGCGGTAGTCTATCTTTTCACCACGATCATGACCCACGGCAAGCACCTGTTGCGAACTCACCATCCTGGTCGCGCTCTCTAGATCAGCTCACCTATGGCCGCGGCGGAGTGTGAGGTTGGCCACTGTTGTAGAGCTCTAGCACATCGGCAGCGGAGAAAACGGTCTGCCAGACCGCAAGCTCGTCGATCAGGCCGTTGAAATTTCGCCGGGTACCGGCGCGGTGTCCGCCGATGATCAGCCCGCCAAACTCAGCCGCGGGGCCAGGCGGGTTGAGCGTGTGGATCCCTGTCAGTTTCCCATTTAGGAAGACCTGCAACTGCGCGGAATCGAAGGTGACGATGAGGTGCGACCATTGGTTCTCCAGCTGTGCGCGCGGATGGGCTGTCTGGAACGGGCCGTGGACGGCCGGCGTTGGCGCGGCCTCAGGTTTGGAGGCCGGTTTGAGAGTCTGTGAGTGCAGGCGGATCGCGACCTTCTGAGGATCATCGGACGGGCTGAGCTCGAGCGAGAGATGGTAGGCGGCCTTGGCGTGAGGCTTGCCCTCTGCGGTGGATTCGAGGATGAAATGGCGTGCCTTGCTGCCGTGCGCAGGCAGCGAACTCGGTTTGATCCAGCAGGAAATCGAATGGCCGGCTGAATTGTCGTCGAGGAAACTTCGTGCGATGTTAGTGAACTGTTGCTGGTCGCGATCCAGGTGCAAAGCCCCACCGCGGATGCCGCGATCGCGGGCGATGTCGGCGCCATTGTGCGCTTCCCCATCGAGTCGCTCGCCAAGCGGGGAAGCGTTGGCGAGATCGTTGTCGAATGACCAGTACGCTCGCAGCGGATTCAACGGCTCAGGAGAAACGAGTTCGGACTGCCTGATGACGACGGTCTTGTTCACCTTGCCACTCGGTTGGCGAAATTGGACGGTGAGCGTCGGATCGTTGAGAGTCGGATCGGCCTCAAGCACGAGAAACTGTTGCCCCTCGACGAGCGACCACTCGAGAGAAGGGTGGTAGACGTTCAGTGATGGGATGATGCGATTGTGTCCGGGCGACATGATAAAGTCGTGCAGGTCATAGCCGACACGCCCGGGGTGGAGCAGGTAGCGGGAGACGTGGATGTCGCCGCCGTGCAGGATGACGCCGTCGATGCGTTCGCGCCGGATGAAATCGAGCAACGCGTCGCGCTCGTACCAATAGGTGAACATGTCGTCTGTCTCCGAGTTCTTCTTGTCCTGCCAGATGGCGCCCATCGATAGCACCTTGAACGGAGCCTTGGACTCCTTGAGCGACTTCAAGATCCACTCCCACTGGTCCTTGCCGAAGCACGAGGGCTTTCCTGGCGAGATGGGGGAGGGTTCGGACTGTGAGAACCAGCGTGGGTCGAGGTGGAAGATCTCGATCGCTCCGAGATCGGTCTTGTGATAGACACCCTCGCTGCCGTTACCGTAGCGCCGGTGGGCGCGGTACTCGACGAAGGCCTTGCGGGTTGCAGCCTTGCCATCTTGCAAGTTTCTGCCATTACCATTGTTAAGCCCGAAATCGTGATCGTCCCAGATCCCGACCACCGACGTGCGACGGGCCAAGCTTGCCAGCGGCGCTTCCCTGAGGAAGGAGCGGTGTTTGCCGCGCACTGCTTCGAGCTTGCTCGTGTCAATGTAAGGAGTGTCGCCGGAAAGGCAGAGCAGGTCGGGTGAGAGCTTGCCGATTTCCTCCCACACGGGTGCTGTATCATCCTTGCTCACACAGGAGATCATGACTGCCGCCACCTTGCTCTTGCGCGAGGCATCGACTGTTCTGAATTTCAGATCCGCTTCAGCCGCGATGAGCTTCTGCTCGCCCGATGAGGATAGCACGGAGATTTGGTAATGATAGGGTGTGCCGCTCTCGAGCTGAGTCACGTGGAACTTGGCGACGAAGTCATCGACTTCGGCACTCTTGGCATCGACGCTCTTCACGAATTCCCCGGATTCGGAGAGCACGGAAAGGCGCAGATCTAGCTCAGTCTCACCGGGCCGGAAGAGGAAATAGGCATCGGTCGAACCGACGCTGCCAACGCATGGGCCGACAGTTTCAGCCCCCGTAAGTGAGGTGCTCAAGAGAGCGAGGTACAGGAAAAATGTCTTCATGGGATCGTTTCTATAGCCGCGGTCGCTGACGACTGGCTGTTCGGATTACTTGCTAAGACCGAGGATGAACTTTCGCAGCACCTGTTCGGGGCATGGGCGGTAGTGCCGGTGGCCTTCCTTGCGAAAGAATGACCCGAGCTCGGCTTTGGTGACGACGAACTCAGCCTTTTCGAAAACGGCATTCATATCGCCATCGCGCAGTTCGAGGGCGATCCGGAGTTTCTTCAGGACTTCGTTGTTGGAAAGAAATTCCAGTGCTTCAGGAAGGGTGCCGTCGGGACGAGGGCCGCGTTTCTCGATGATCAGGCCGTCCAGAAAACGGCAAAGTGTGGTGTCTGATATGTCGACAGCGCCCTCTTCATCTTCGCGTTTCAGCCATTGATCCACCTCGGCGGTGCTCGTTTCCTTTCCAGTCCTAGCGATGAGACTCGCCACCTGGGCATTGTTGAGGTTCAAGGCGTAGCGCAAGCGGCGTAGAGTGTCGTTGTTGGTCATGAGTTCGTAGGGAATGGCAGTGGAGTCACCCGGTCCGGTATTTGGTGCCCGCAAGATCAGTATCCCGAAATCGAGTGATCTCCATAAAATCCGTCTTTCTTGTCGATACCTCGAAGGAGATCGACGTGATCATGTTCGACGGCAGAGGGGCCCAACCGTCATGCATGAAACCGGCCGGAAAACGTTGGAATTCACGGCATCGCTCTCTGCTTTATTGGCAAATTGTATCCTTCTGCCGTTAGCGCTCGACCAATCCCTTCCTTTGTATCGTGGCACATCATGCAGGAGTTCGCTCTCGGAATTCCAAATGTACAGCGACTTACTGGAAATTTCGGGCATGTTCAAAGATTAGCTGAAATGCATAGCTATTGATCGCCCGCGTTTGAGCCGGTGACACCACTCCCCCTGAGGGGAACTCGGGGGTTGTTGAGCCAAGGGCGGCAATCTGCCAAATGAACCGATATTGATTATTCCACCCATCTCTGCCCCCCTGACCGACTTAGACTCCAAGATCTCCCCAATTCGAAATGCGGTCATCCTTGCTGCGGGGATGGGGATCCGTCTAGAAGAGCGAGGCAAGCTGACACCAAAAGGCTTAATCTGCCTGGGAGAACGGTCGATTATCGAGGAGTCCATATTACGGCTGTTGGCAGAGGGAATTGAGCGGATTGTCATTGTCACCGGGCACCTCGCGGAGCAGTTCAAACCTTTGCAGAAACGTTACGGTCAGACGGTCCAATTGGTTCACAACCCGGAGTTTGCGGACTCGGGCAGCATGTATTCGCTGCACTGTGCCCGGCACTGCATCGACGGACCTTTCTTGCTGCTGGAGGGTGATCTCGTCTATGAGCGTCGCGCCCTTACCACCTGCTTGGAATCTCCCGACGACAACGTGATGTTGCTAGCAGGCTTTTCGAACACACATGACGAGTGTTTTGTGGAGACGCGAAGTGGGCACCTGGTGGCGATTTCCAAGAACCGCGAAAGTTTGGGATCTGAAGTGATGGGTGAGTTGGTCGGAATCTGCAAGATTTCCCGAGCGCTCTTCTCTGTGATGCTCGAAACAGCTGATCAGCGCTTCCTTGAGACTCGCCACCTAGACTACGAGATGGATTGGTTGGTTCCGGCAGCTAGGCACGTGTCCATTTCGTGTCCTATTGTCGAGGATCTGATGTGGTGCGAGATCGACGATCAAACGCATCTCGCCGACGCACAGAACGAAGTTTACCCGCTAGTAAGGCAGCGGGATCTGGATACAGAGGCGTGCGACGGCCAGCGTTTCCAAAGTAACCTCAGCAAGTTTAAGACCGTCGGGTTCTTCGACGAGCGGGACATTATGATTCGCCACATCCATGATCTCTTCGCGACTGTGAATGAGCATCGGATCCGTGCCTGCATCATGTTTGGCACGCTGCTGGGCAAGCAAAGGCACAACGACTTCATCCCCTGGGATGACGACGTGGACATCGTGATCTTCGATTTCGACGCCTTTCTGGAGCACTGCGCGCCACAACTCGAGCGTCAGGGATACACGATCGAGCTCGACGTCCGAGACGGCAAGAGAATGGGATGCCGCATCTTCCGTGAAGACGGAGCGGAGGTTCCCGGCAAACCTCGTCTGCGGTTCCCCTGGATCGGAGTCTGGGAGCACGAAGTCGGTGAGGATGGGCTGATGGTGCTCCAGCCCGAAGACTTCCGATATAGGTCTGAGGATTTCCTACCCCTCAAGGAAACGGACTTCTTGGGTATCTCTGTCGGAGTTCCGCACGACCCGACGGCAATCCTGAACACGTATTTCGGAGCCGAGGATTGGATGGAATATTGTCAACTGCCTTACAGGGATCACCGGAACGGGGGTGAACTCACCGGGTTTTCCGATGACAAATTCAAGGTGCAGACCGTGATGGACTTCCTCGCCTCCGAGCGGATCCCCGCCCTCAGCGAGGTGGGTCCGAAATGAAGCCTGAAGATGCTGGTCGATGGAAGTTCCCCGCGCTCGCCAAACCGGAGTCGGACGGCGCTTTCTGCTACCACGTTCAGAGACGCATCTCCGTCTGGTTTTCGATTCGGCTCGCCCGCCACATCGGTCCTAGTGCGGCCACCGGGCTAGATTTGTTTTTTGGCGTTGCGGCCGCAGCTATGGTGCTGATGGGGCACTGGTTGTGGGGCGTGGTGCTGATTCAGATGTTCGGCGTTTTTTCGTGCGTTGACGGAGAGATCGCGAGAATCCAAGATAGCTCATCTAGGATCGGCGACTTTCTGGATACTCTGACCGACCGGGTCACCGAAGTGCTGCTGGTCGCCGCGATCGCGCTCTCTCTTTGCGACCGAGACGATCCTGTGAGCGCACTCTCTGCGGGATTGGCACTTCTCGGCGCGGTTTTCATGCTCACGACCAGCTCTGAGAAATTTCGCTCGGCCTGGCAGATGGGTTATCCGAAGCGCAAGCTCGAGTGGTTATTCTCTCTCGTCTGTGCGGGGAGTGAAGGCCGCCTATTGATTTTATCGCTCGGACTGGTCGTGAGCGATCTAACCGGGAACAGTTCGATTATGCTGTGGCTGTTGTGGGCCCTAGCCGTAGCGGTCTCCCTCAATTTTCTGGTGCGTATCGGTTTGGTCTGCCGACACTTCAAAGATGGGGAGCGTCCCGGCTCATGAGCGCCGCCCCTCGGTATGTGAGCGATGAGACAGCACTTGCCGCCTTCGTTCGTGCCCAAGGTTCTCATTGCCTTATCGTCGGCCGACACGGAGAAACCCAATGGAATGCTGAGGGGAGACTGCAGGGTCAACAGGATACTCTGCTCAACAACCGAGGCCGCAGCCAGGCTCAGACAACGGCGCGATTTCTGAGAAGTATTCCGCTCCTTCGAGTTCATTCCAGCACTCTGCGGCGCAGCCGGGAAACGGCGGACTCCATCGCCGAGGCTAACATCACTCGCCCCGACATTGTCTCAAGCGACATGCTAAAGGAGACCGCTCTGGGCATCCTTGAGGGCGAGTTTAAGGATCAGCAGTCCACCGCCGAGTTGACTCAGTCCTACCAGGATTTCTGCAAAGACGAGATTCACTATCGCGTGCCC
>CALLLI010000287.1 GCA_938082635.1 uncultured Verrucomicrobiales bacterium | reverse complement strand
TGATGCAATCGCCTTAAAGGAGCCTGCCATGCCTGAAAACTTACCACTGCCGCGCCAGCGGCCAGAAAGACAACCCAGAGAGCCCCAGAAATTCCGTTAAACTAAAACCGCAGAAACCCCATTTCCGCTGAACCAGTACAGCAGAGACATCATAACGAAGAACCACCTCCTTTGGGCTCTTCCTCAAGTAGCTGCGAACCGTAGTCCTCATGTCCTCATGTCCAGCCCAGTAAGAGGCGACATGCGGACCAAACTTGTCGTTCACTCTGGAGATGGCTTCCTTCCTCAAGAAGTGAAGAGCCGTCCTCTGAGGAACTCCGTTCGTCTTCAGCCATCCAATCAAGCTGAGGAACACCCGATGGGCTCGATAAGGAATCTTCGACGTCCCCTTGATCACGTAGACAGGGCAAGTCTCAAGGCTCTCTAAGAGATCGAGCACTTTTGTATTTACCTGGACTGACCGCTCACTGCCCTCAGACTTGACATCTCGAACCAAGACGTAAGAGCGTTCATCTTTCCTTTGAAGATCATTCCACTTCAGGCGATCAATCTCGCCACGGCGAAGACCGGCCTGAATGGCCAAGGTGAACACCTTCAGCTCCTCCTTCCCAAGCTCAATCCGCGCCCTGGCTTCTAGATCCTTCCACCATCCCTCTCCCATCTCGTTGTGCTTGTTGAACTTCTGAGTTCCGATATGCACCTCATCAAACAAGTCGGAACAGGGGAGCGTAACCCCGAGCTTCTTAAGTAGCTTTGGGCTCAGCAGCGACTTGGCTGCTCTGAGCATCGCGTCCCGGCTGGACCTCGCTTGCTTGCTTCCATCTCGCTCTGCCAAGTATTCCCTGGACCACCGTTGGATTCCTTCCGTCGTCAGAACGCATAAATCTTCCGCTCTGGCCCTGTCCAGTCGATCTCTACCCTTGAACGCCTTAATACTAGCCACTATGGATAGTATAGCTTGGGAATAGTTCTGTGCCGTCGTCGGTTTCAGTCCTCTTTCTCTCACGACCAGATCAATCAATCCGCCAAACGTCCTCTGCTCAATCTTCACCTTATCGCCCATCCCAATCGCTTCCCATCCTCCATCGTTCGCCTTTGACCAAAACTCAGCAGCTCGCTCAGCCGCCTCTTTCTTGATGGTCGTTTTCAGCGGGACCAGCTTCTGCTTTTTGTCCGCGCTGAACTTGGCGTAGTATAGGGAGGTCCCTTTGGGGGTGAAGACCCGGTCCCTCCAATAGCCCTTTGTTGATTTAGATGCTCCGGCCATCCCTTAATCATGCATATGATGCCAATTACCTCAACTCACTTACCTAAAATTTACCTAGAATCTGACTCTGAAATGAAAGCCGGCCAGTTAACTGCCAATCCTGAGAAGCTCGCAGATCCTCCTTGCAGGCCGACTGTTGGCAGTTTAGGAGCTTCTCACGAATTTAAAATCTCAAACTAATAGGATGTTGCTACTCATAAACATTCTATAAATGTGGGTACAAGATGGTTCAAGAACACGCCCTGCAATCTTCGCGCATTCTCTTGGGATTGGTGGCTGTGCTCACTATTTCTTCGTGTCAGGTGGTGCCTGTCATCCCTGAAGAAGAACTGCCAGTCCTTTCCGATACGCTGATCCAGGAGCCTGCGGCTTCGCCAACGTCCTTTCGGAAGGTGAGCCGGCAAGACGCTATCCGGCTTGCGCGCCGCTATGCGAGCCATCGGTGGACGCCGCGCAAGCGCAATGTGTGGCATGGGTATGATGATCAGGGAATCCGAGTGGACTCCCCGGATCACGAATTTCGTAGTCCAGGCCTTAGACCGGGCTGGTGGACGCCAGGGGTCGAGAACCAGGGCGTTCCTTATCAGTGGGGAGGATTCGCGACGATCACGCAGTTCAGCCAAGGGCTCATCAGTGGTTATTCGGCAGGTGACATTCTCACGGCGGAGAAACGATCGATGCTGAGCGAAGGGCGTCCGACGGTTAGCCAGTCGGCAGTGGGCATCGATGCTTCAGGTCTTGTCAGCCGCTGCTGGAAACTGGATCGCAATCACACCTCACGTGAGTTAGAGACGCTTTGCACGGTGTTAGGCAGCTATGATGAACTCAAGCCTGGGGACGCTCTGAATCTCCCTGGGGTTCATGTCATCCTATTCGAGCAATTCGCCAGCCCGCGAAAGAATGGGTTGTTAGGTTACGAGGCGGGTTCGCCTCCTAGTTGGAAAGTGCTGTACGACCGCTTACCTGTTTCTCATCTCAAGCGGCTTGGTTACCAGCCCTTGCGGCTGAAGCACATCTCAGAGTCCGCTGATGATGCTGACGTGCTAGGGCTGAAAGCGGCAACGCCTTCTGTTCCTGTCGCGCCTCCGCCCCCAACGTTCGACGATGTGGACGCTCCGTTTCTGTAGTTTGGATAGTTATACCAATTACCATCACAAACTACCATCAGAACATCAACGCACGTGCGTTTCGTTGGTGGTCGTGGTGGTGACTAAAAGTCCCCGCCACCGAATTTTCGCGGACTTCTAATTGTCGTTGACCCGTGACGGTGCGGAGAATAGCTGAGCTCGTTTACCAATTTCGCATCCATGTGCTGATGCGAGTCATGACGTCCTCATTTCGTTTGAATAGCAGAACGGCCCCCTCATCTTCGAAACGCTGGTAAACGACTGGCATTTGCAAGCGGTGAAGCATTGCGGTGGCTTTCTCAACTCCCTCAGCGCGAATCAGACGGTCTCTGGATCCGTGAATAACCAAGGTCTTCAGATCTTTGAGCGGGCCTGAGTCGGCAAAGGACTCGATCGTGGCTTCTGTGACTGGGCTTGAGATATGCACATACCCCTTGAACGCATGAGGTAGTTCTCGTGCTCCCAGGAGGACCCCGTGCCCACCGGTTCCATAGCCAGCGAGGATAATAGCCGCTGAATCAAGATCCGGCTGGCGCTTGATGAAGGCGAGAGCTTCCTCCAATCGTTCTTTGGCCCCATCACTTTCCCAATCGCCCTTTCCAAAGGTTGGAGCAACGATAGCCATGCCAACGTCGTCGGCCAATCGTTTGAAGGCCCACGGTCCGGCTTTGATATTGCCAGTATTCCCGTGCAGTAATAAGACTACCGGCATGGACGGGCTTTCTGAGCCTTTGGGTGAACGGTAGATGTAGCGATGAAGTTGGTCTGAAGGCTTGCCACCCCATGAGTGGTAAAGGGCAGGCAATTGTGTTCCGTAGTCGAGGAGGTCTGGAGCGAGATATTCCATGTCATCATAGGTCGCCTTGAGAGCTTTCTTGGCTTCCTTACTCCGCGAATCATCAAAATGCATTCCCGCGTAGCCGGTAACGAAGAGTGCCAGCCTTACCTGGTCGCGCTCTGCCACGAGATTGGCAGGATGCCATCTAGGGTAAAAGACTTCGTCACTGTAGACCGACTCGAATTCAGACTGCGGATCGTCAGCGAGTCCTCTCGGTGATTGCAAATAGGCAGCACCCCACAAGCCACCAGTGATGAGTAGGAATAGGAATGCCCAGGTTCCGGAATAGCCCATGTCTGAAAGGAATCGCTTTGCGAGCAGGTAGACGGCAAAGAAGAATGACAGGATACCGCAGGCAAAGAACCGTGAATGATTCACCTCCGATTGAACGAGGAGAACGACAGCAGCTAGTGCGATAGGTAACATCACAATGGAAAGAACTATGAAGAATATCGAGAGCAATCCGCGCATGGGTGGGAGTCTAGCGAGCTAGACCTTAGCCGAAACCCATTTTTTTGAAGAATTAGATAGCGTCCTGTTAGTCTTTAGTAAACGTAACCCGTTGACTTTTAGGATATTATAACCAACAGAATCCGATCAATCTGCTCGGCAAGAACTGCTTTTTGAGGCGGAACTCTCGTCAGAACTCAACAGTTTCGTTAACCAGGCCATCGAAATCACCTATCAATTCCCGGAGCTTGTTTCTGAAGTTGATCGCGATCTCGATATCCACGGCCTGAAG
>CALLLI010000286.1 GCA_938082635.1 uncultured Verrucomicrobiales bacterium | reverse complement strand
AACGCCGGCTGCTCTGCTTGAATCGTCTGGATGGAAAAACCCTCTGGGAACGCGTGGTCGTCAACTCGCCGCCCGAATCGATTCATAACCTCAACAGCCGGGCTTCAGGCACGCCGGCCACCGATGGGAAAGCCGTTTACGTCACCTTCTTGATGGCCAAAGGAGAAGAGGTCGTCGCACCCAATGTCGGTTCGGAACGGCTGATTACGCCAGGCCGGATCATGGTGGCTGCCTACGATTTCGCAGGGAATAAAAAGTGGAAAACCGATGTCGGCGACTTTGTCAGTGCGCACGGATTCAACTCCTGTCCGGTACTGTTTGAAGATCTGGTCATCATCAATGGCGATCATGACGGCGATGCCTACATCGTCGCGCTCGACCGCGAAACGGGCAAGGAACGCTGGCGCACCCTGCGGGAAAACAAGACCCGCAGTTATGTCACTCCCATCATCCGCAAGATCGGCGAACGCACGCAGATGATTCTCTCCGGCAGCCTCTGTGTGGCGAGTTACGATCCACGAACCGGCAAGCGGCATTGGATCATCGACGGGCCAACGGAGCAGTTCGTCGCCTCCATGGTCTACAACGGGGACTACGTCTTTGTGACAGGGGGCTATCCTCAAAAACACATTCTCGCCATCGACCCTAACGGAACCGGAAACGTGACCGAAACCCACGTCGCGTGGCGGACCAATCGCGGTGCCTCTTACGTGCCTTCGCCCATCGTCGACGGGAAATACTTGCTCGTGTTGGCTGATAGCGGAGTGGCGACGTGCTTCGATGCCAAATCGGGTGACCGCCACTGGCGGGAGCGGCTGGACGGCGGGCACAGCCCATCGCCCGTCCTGGCAAATGGCATCGCCTATTGCATGTCTGACCAAGGCGTGGTCACCCTCCTCCGACTGGGAGAACAAGTGGAAGTCGTTGCCAAGAACGATCTCGGGGAGCCCATCTCTGCCAGCCCCGCCATCAGCCAAGGCCAACTCTTCATCCGTACCCACCAAGCGCTCTACTGCATTGGGAAGAAGTGAATGAAATTGCCTTAGTCGGTATCTAGACGCCGTCGATTGGGTTAAGCGCCAGCGTTTGCTACCATCTCGATTTTACCGAGGTGAATTTCAGTTATCAAATTTGTAGGGAGCTGACTTGTCCCCATCGAACAATCCGACTCTGATGGATGGCATGCAGCGACTTGTCATGCTTGTTTCCATTCTCGCCTTCACGTCCCTTGCGATAGCAAATGACCGCCCAAATGTCATCCTCATGATGACTGATGACCAGGGCATCGGGGACTTTGGTGTCAACGGCAACACCCTGATCGAAACGCCGAACATTGATGCCATAGCCGCGAAGAGCGGTAGCCTCACAACGTTCTACGTGAGCCCGGTGTGTTCGCCCACGCGTGCCTCGCTCATGACGGGGCGTTACAATCAACGGACGCGTTGTATCGACACCTGGTTAGGCTGTTCGATGATGGAACCCGACGAGTTCACCCTGGCCGAAGCGCTCAAAGCTGCGGGTTACCGCACAGGGCTGTTTGGAAAGTGGCACCTGGGCGATTGCTACCCGATGCGACCGCAGGATCAGGGCTTTGAAGAGGTGCTGATGCACCGAGGCGGCGGACTAGCACAACCTTCGGAGCCGTTGGAAAACGAACGGCGCTACACTGACCCGATCTTGTTTGATGGGACTGGGGCGGCGGTGAAAACCAAGGGCTTCTGCACGGATGTCTGCACGGACGCCGCGTTGGAGTTCATCGGGGAGGGGACGGAGAAGCCGTTCTCTTCGTCTACCTGCCGACCAACGCACCGCACGGGCCTTACCACGACGTGCCAGAGGAACTCCGCAAGCACTACATGACCAAGGACCTAACGGCGCTCCAAGCCAATCCACCCAAGGCCGAGCGCAAAGCGAAGATGCAGGATGAACTCGCACGCATTGCCGCCATGATCACGAACGAAGATCAGAACGTCGGCCGTGTCATCGCGCATCTGACGAAGAGTAGTCTTTTAGAGAACACGTTAGTCAATCGCATGAACGACAATGGCCCGAACACCATGCGCTACGTTGGCGAGAGGCACGGGATGAAGACCAACGTTCACGAAGGCGGCGTCCGCTCGCCGTTCTGGCTGCATTGGCCTGACAAGATCTCGGCTGGCACCAAGGTGGACGCGTTGACAGCGCACATCGATGTCATGCCGACGATTCTTGAGGCTTGTGGCGCGAAGGCTGGGCCTCATGCGCTCGATGGTCGCAGCTTTCTTGGCCTCTTTACCGCACCGGAGACGACCGAATGGTCCAATCGGCAACTGGTGATTCAATCTCACCGCGGCACGTCGGCGCAGCGTTACCACCACTTTATGCTGCGCGACGGAGAATGGAAATTGCTCCATGCGTCCGGCTTCGGGAAGGAGAGCTTCGATGGCGAGCCAAAGTTTGAGCTCTATGATCTTAAGAACGATCCTGAGGAGAGGAAGAACCTCGCAACCCAGCGCCCAGAGGTGTTGGCTCGGCTCAAGAAGGACTAACCCGAGTTTCTTGTTAGTGTGTCAAATCGGCTATTTTGACGATTATTTTCAACTCGAAAAATCATAACTCGTTGACAATCAACGCTTCGATTTCTGAGTTTCATTTTGTAGTGCCTAATTTTAAATTATCTGGGTTGACTTTCTTCCGCGGTCCCATAGCTTGGCGGTCGTGTATTTCCGAACCAAGACTATCAAAGGCACTCCGTTGCTTCAACTCGTCGAATCCTACCGCAACGCCGAGGGTTCCCCGCGGCAGCGCGTGGTTGCTTCGTTAGGC
>CALLLI010000285.1 GCA_938082635.1 uncultured Verrucomicrobiales bacterium | reverse complement strand
AATGGATCACAGGGGTGCCTCCAAACTCCGATCGGATACTCAGTGGCTGATACGTTCCATTAACTCGCGGCCCATCACCTGACACCGAATGCCGCCCGCCATTCGGACTGTATTCCTGTGCCCATTTACGTTTCTAGGTTTAGAACAGATGGTCGGTATCATCCTCTCCACCCAAGAATTCCAACTCCAATAACCATGTTCTCTCGACGTGACTTTCTCCGCATGAACCTCGCAGCTGGCGCAGCGGGATTCGCTGTGTCTCACCCATTCTTGTTCAGCCGCCAACTGATGGCCGCGCAGAGCGGCTCGTCTGCCAAGCGGATGATCTTCATCTTCCAGCGTGGTGGCAATGACGGGATCAACACGATCATCCCGCGTGGTGACAGGGAGTACAATCAGAAGAATTGCCCAACCTTACACATTCCCAAGAACGATGCGCTCGATCTAGGCAATGGCTTTGCTCAAGCGCATCCGAGGCTTCAGCCGATGATGGACCTGTATGCCGGTGGTAAGGGGAGCTTGGCCATGCTCCATCGCATTGGTTATGCGAAGCAATCGTGGTAGCACTTTGATAGTCATAACTACTGGGAACATGGGGAACATGGGGAACATGGGGTTCCTGGCGATGCTGGATTGAAGGAGGGAATGTTCTTTCGCCAACTCGTCGAGACGCTGGACATGTCCGACCCAAAGAATGATTTCGTGGCTGCTTCGGTCGCGAGTTCCCAATTGCTCGGTTTGCGTGGCGAATCACCCTTCCCAAGTTTCAGGGCCGCGAAGCGTTTCCGCTTGCAGGGTAATGAGGCCTTGGCGAATAAGACGCTCGGCCGTGAAGCCTCAAAGGGGAAGCCGGTGCCGCGCGGTGTTCTGAGGCTTTATGAAAGCGATCCTGCCATGATGCGTGATCGCAAGAAGCTCTACACTGAGCTGGTTCAGAATACAGGGCAAGCGTTAGGAGCGACTTTGAAGAAAGTTCAGGATGCCTCGTGTATTGCCTGCGAGCCTGCCAATGGAGCAACCTATCCAAATGGCGATTTCGGCGAGAAATTGGAAGAAGCCGCCATGCTCATCAAGCGGACGGATGTGAAGATCCTCGGTCTCAATATCGGCGGCTGGGACACGCACGCGGATCAGGGACAAGCCAATGGCTCGCATGGCAATCGGTTAGGCGAAGTGGCGCAAGGTTTCCAAGCGCTGCATCTCGACCCGCAGTCCGAGTGGGAGGACGTCATCGTCGTCACCATGACCGAATTTGGCCGGACCTCGAAAGAGAACGCCGGGAAGGGGACCGATCACGCGGAGGCGAGCGCCATGTTTGTGGCCGGAGGCGGCGTGAAAGGTGGCGTCTACAATTGTGATGAGACGCGCTGGAAAGACGGCGATCTCTTGAGTGAGAATGGGCGTTACCTCGCTCGGAAGACCGATTTCCGGGCAATCTTCGGAGAGATCTTCCGCAAGCATTTCGGAGATGACGAGACCACGCTGGAGAAGGTCATCCCCGGATACGGGGAGGGAGCCACCGCTAAGCCCGATGATTTCTCTCCTCTTGGCTTCATGGCTTGACGCGGTGGCCAGGGCTTATAACCGTGCTTCCTATGGGAAGAGCCTTCGAATACCGCCGCGCCGCGAAAGAGAAACGCTGGGACAAGATGTCCAAGGTGTTTCCGAAACTCGCCAAGTCTATCACCATGGCGGCCAAAGACGGCGGCCCTGATCCGGAGAGTAATGCCAAGCTGCGGACGGCCATCATCAATGCCAAGGCAGAGAACATGCCGAAGGACAACATTGATTCTGCGATCAAGCGGGCCTCTGGCAAAGAGGCAGACATCAATGAGATGAACTACGAGGGCAAGGCCCCTCACGGTGCGCTTATCTTTATCGAGTGTGCTTCAGACAATACCAATCGGACGGTGGCGAATCTGAAGTCCTATTTTAATAAGAGCGATGGCCAAATCGTCCCGACCGGTTCGTTGGAGTTCCTCTTTGATCGTAAGACTATCATTGAATTCAAGAAGACCGAGGGCATGGAAATGGATGAGATCGAACTCGAGTTGATCGATGCCGGATTGGAAGAGCTCGAAGTGGTCGAAGACAGCGTCTTGGTTTATGGTGGATTCACGAGTTTCGGAACACTGGCCGAAGCCGTCGAGAAGTTAGGCATCGAAGTCACAAAGGCGAGTGTGCAGCGTATCTCTAACAATCCTCAAGAGTTCACCGAAGAACAGATGGTCGATATTGAGAAGCTGCTTGATAAGATCGAGGACGACGAAGACGTTCAGGCCGTTTACACGAATATCGCGTAGCTCGACATTCCAATGTCGAATGTGCCGTTGGTACGCTGAGCTACGAAAGACAATGAATGCCAACTGTGTCCGAGATCAACCCCGACGACGTCTCCAAGAGCGTCTTTCCCCAAACAGCATGGAGCCAGATCCATGCAGGCGGTGGTGGGGCTGGCGAGGAAGAGATTCGTGAAGTGTTAGATGTTATTTGTAAGCGTTACTGGGCACCAGCACGGCGCTACTTGCGATCGCTCGGATGTGATCCTGAGGATGCCGAAGATTTGGCCCAGGATTTCTTCTCAGCATGGGCGCGGCCCGAGAAGATGGTCAAACTTGGCCCGGAGAAAGGGCGGCTCCGTTCCTACCTGAAGCAGTCTCTGCGGAATCACTTCATCAATCACTGGCGCGCGCAAACGACCCAACGACGAGGTGGAAAGCAGACGGTGCTAACCTTGGACGAAGCCCGCGATGAGATGCCGCAGGATGGGGCGCAGGCTGAGGTGGAGTATGACACCGCCTGGGCGGCGGCAGTCGTCGCTGCGGTGCTCGAACGACTTGGAAAGGCCTATGGAGAGCGTGGTCGTGGTGGATTGTTCGATTTGTTGGCCAATGGCTTATACTGCCGCGCGTCATGATTTGTGATTCGGGAAGAACTGGAAGTTGAGGCTCATCAAGCTGGTGAGTTCCGCTTTGAGAGGAGCGGACAGATCATCGAGGCATTTGTCGATTGCATCGCAAAAGGCTTTGAAGTCGGCA
>CALLLI010000284.1 GCA_938082635.1 uncultured Verrucomicrobiales bacterium | reverse complement strand
TATCACTTGTTGAGTTGGGTGCGCCATCACATGGATCAGGCTGAGGATCCGCGGGAGTGGAAGACCTTGCGCCGCTTACTTTGTACGCATTCGTTAGTGAGCACCCGGCTGCCGCTGGAGGACGGACGGATCGTGACGGTGAGCAAGCCGAGCCTGCCAGACGCGGAGCAGAGCCGGGTCTACCAGATACTCGGGACCGATTGGAAAGGGGCCTGCCCAGCGGTAAAGTCGGAACTGAAAGGAGCGACGACTTTGTAGTGCCTTCGCGACGCAGGCCCTGGTTTTATAGGGGTGCCACGCCGGTAATAAGAAACTTGGGTTAGATTCAAGCCCAAGTCTGCCGTGCTAGGCCACTGGGATCTCGGCTACAAGATTCAAGATCAAGACATGAATGCGAGAGTGTCTGTTTCCGGGGGGGAGGAATGGCGCATCACAAGCCAAGTGGAGCCAAGACATGGGTGAACACACGATCACGCGTGTGCGATCCGCTGATGATACCTTCACGCTCGATCGCACGGTGAAGTTAGAGGAGATGGAGTTGGAAGTGACCAATACGGCGAAGATCGACGGTGATAAGCTAACAGGTACCATGATCTCGAAATTTGGAGAGATCGAGGCTAACGGAACACGGGTTGGGGCCGAAGTTGTTGGTGTTTGGGAACTCACGACGACTTCGGATCGATGTCCACGCACACGCCTGATGCTAGTCTTCTCTGATCTCACCGCGCGCTACAAAACCTACGGGCGAGAGATTCCCGTGACCCTCCAACTCAAGGATAAGCAGGTCTCCTTCGAGACCGAGATGAAATTTGGTGATCGTGCGTTCGAAATGGCGCTGAAAGGCAAGCTTGATGGGAATCAACTGGATGGCGAGATTACGACTTCCCGAGGCGTTAATAAATTTACCGGTAAGAAACGGTTGTCAGCCTTCGTGGGGATCGGTACCTGGGAATTCACGCGTGAAACCGACAATGGCGACGTCCGGACCAGCACGTTGAAGATCAACGACGCTAAGAGTGGCACTTACAGTTTCCGTGACAATGACATCGCCTTGGACAGTCTGAGTCTCGACGGCGACAACGTCGCCTTCAAGGTAACCCTGAAGTTCAACGAGCGTGAAATCCCATTGGAGTTTAAAGGCGCGGTGAAAGAGGACGCGCTCGCGGGTCAATGGACCACTCCTCGAGGAACTCGCGACTCGGTTGGCAAGAGAAAGAAAACTGACTAACCGACGGCTCCAAGGAGCGCCGGTTTTTTACCGCTGGGCTAACTGGGGCGCTTCAAGAGCGCTGATCCTTGGGGCTCTGTCTTGTCTGTGGTTGTCTAAGAAGGCCCATTCGGCCATTGGCTCCTGCTGCCCAAAGGACTCCGCCAGCCATGCTAAGTGTGTGATAGCCGGGGCCTTTGCCTAACGCTTGCCATGTGACTCCAGCGTCACGGGAAATGTCAGAGCCTGATGGGCCCACGGCGATGATGGTTTTGGCATTCATGTAGCGGACACAGGATCGAAAGGGTAGGGCCGAGGTTCCTTCTCTATTGGTGACAAGTTGCCAAGTCGTACCACCGTCGTCGGTGCGCATGACATTGTCCTTGCCTTCGAATTCTTTCTTGTAGTCGCCGCCCACAGCGATGGCGGTTTGGGAGTCACCTAGTGAAGTGGTTATGGAGAAGATTCCTGTCGACGTCTCTCCGGCGATCATGGGCGTTGTGATCGTTTCCCAGGACGCTCCCCAGTTCTTGGATCGGAAGATACGGGCGACGGTGCCGCCGCTCGTGACCCAGACGTGACCGTCGTTGTTCACGGCGAGATGGGTGCCACTGGCGGCGAAGGCATGCTCGCCTGGCTGCATGCGCGGAGCGCTGTCCTGGGCGATGCGATGCCAACTCTTCCCACCGTCGTTGGTGGTGAGGAGAAAGAGGCGTTCATTGATAGGGTCTCCTGCTAGGATGCCGTGCTGATCGTCACGGAAGGCCATGCCATTGAAGAAGCCTTCGGCGATGTCGTTCTGATAGATGAGTTGCCACGTGGTGCCGCCATCACGCGTGCGGTAGAGCCGAGAGGCCTGTCCGGGGCCTGCGCTCATGGCGACGCAGTGTTGGGCATCTATGGCTTTGAGGTCGCGGAAATCCAGTTGCTCGTCGATCTGAGTAAAGCGCCAGGATTTGCCTCCGTCGATGGTTCGGCCAATGCCGCCTTTCGCGCCAAACCAGCAAACCTTCGCATCGACAGCGTCGAGTCCACGAATGGAGGTGTCGACTCCCGAGGTGAGACTTGTCTAATGAAGGTTCACGTCGGCCTCCCAGCAGGCCCAGGCATCGAGTAGACGTTCAGTTACCACAGGATGGGCATTGGCAAGGTTGTGTTGTTCACCAATGTCTTCATCTAAATCATAGAGTTCTAGTTTCCCGCCGCACAAGCAGAGTTTCCAACGGCCGTGCCGCACGGCACGATCTGAATCGGCGCGCCAGAAGAGCATGCGATCTGGCAAGGGGTCCTTTTCGAATAGATGTGATGTGAGGTCGATCCCATCCGTTTGGATCTTCTCAGAAGGGATACCTGCCAACGTGGCGAACGTTGGAAAGAGATCTACCGAATGGGTGGTCTCATGAGTGACCTTCGGCGCAATCTTTCCCGGCCACGAGACGATCGTTGGCACGCGATGCCCGCCTTCATAAAGTTCCGTTTTCTGGCCACGCAAAGGGCCATTGCTAGAGATGTTCCGAAATTTCTCTCCGTAAGTGAGGTAGCCGCCATTGTCCGAGGTGAAGATGACGATCGTATTCTCAATGAGTTTCTGTTTCTCTAGCGCCGCGATTAGTTGCCCCGTGCTCTGGTCTAACGACTCGATCATCGCACGAACGTGCGGGCTGACGTCGCTGGGATTTGGAATACGGCCCCACTTGTCGTTGTGATAGCTGGTTCCTTTCTCGCGATGCGGTGGATCTTCGGGGCTTTGCCAGGGGAAATGGATCCCAAGATGGGGGACGTAGAGAAAGAAGGGTTCGCCGCGGTGTTTCGTGATAAAGTGGACGCTGTGTTTGGTGATCAAGTCTGTGGTGTAACCGTTCTCCATCGCGATCTCGTTGTTGTGCCACCAATCTTCATTTCCCGAGCGGTTGATGTGCGTGTGGAAATCGCCATCTCCCGAAGCCAGGCCACGAAAGACATCGAATCCCTGATCTGGCGGAAGCCAGGGTGGCTGATAGCCAAGATGCCATTTGCCGAAACACGCGGTGGCGTAACCCTCTTCCTTAAGGATCTCTGCCAGGGTCACTACTTCGTGGGGTAGCCCGATGTCTCGATGACTGATGCCCGAGAGCGCACTATCAAATACTCTGCCAAAGCGCTGTTGATACTGCCCGGTGAGCATGGCCGCTCGAGTCGGGCTGCACATGGGCCCTGCCGAATGGAAATCGGTGAATCGAAGCCCTGATGCCGCAAGAGCGTCAATGTGAGGCGTCGCGTTCATCTTGCTTCCGTAGCAACCGAGATCGCCATAGCCGAGATCATCTGCGACGATCAGTACGATGTTAGGTTTCTCTGCGACGACTGGGCCGATGATTGCCAGGCAAGTCATCAGGAGCCAAAGGAGAATGGCCGATCGGTTGGTGTAGATCATCTTCGTTATCGGCGGTGCTTTCAAGCAGCTGCCGACAGTACCACGGCATGCCTGGCCAATGAAAGGGGCCTTTTCAAAAGATCTAGCGACGAAATATCGAGGCACCGCTCCAGATTGAACGGTCATTCTGTCTGCAAAGATCGTGCTCTCAAATAATTGCGCTCGGTGTTACAGAATCTCGTGAGTGAGAAGTTCTGTGGCGGCGATTCAGGCGGCGAAGCGCCTTCCATCGGCCCGTGAGAAGTCTATCTTGTCGAGAATGAATTTTCGGAGTGGGGCAGCGATAACGCTAAGGTGCAGAAATTCAGAAAGCGTAT
>CALLLI010000283.1 GCA_938082635.1 uncultured Verrucomicrobiales bacterium | reverse complement strand
GATCAGCATGACGCTTGCCTCTAAAGCAAATGCCATGCTCCAAGGGCGCTCGTTCGTCACACCACAAGACGTGAAAGACATTGGACTCGACGTCCTCCGTCATCGCGTCATCACCAGCTTTGAAGCGGAAGCCGAGGAAGTCTCGAGCGAAGCCATCGTGACGAAGATCTTTGAAGGCCTTTCCGTCCCTTAAGTCGACTCATGACGATCGCGCTCATCATCATCGGTAGCGTTCTCGTCGTGGGATTGGTGGTTCTTCTAGTCACCCTGCTCACGGTGGAACGCCGCACCTTGGCAGGCACCGCCACGCTGGTTGAATCCACGGGGCGCGGCAACGTGACGGATGTGCTCAAGCGTATCCGTCGCTTGGAGATCAAAGTAAAGCACCTGGTGGACGAGTCCTTTGCAGGCTCCTACCACAGTGTGTTCAAAGGACAGGGCATGAACTTCGAGGAAGTCCGTGAATACCAGCCGGGCGATGAGATTCGTAGCATTGACTGGAATGTGACGGCCCGACTGAGCGAGCCTTATGTGAAGGTCTTCACTGAGGAACGCGAACTCACCCTTGTCTTGGTTGTCGATCTAAGTGCCTCGGGAAACTACGGCAGTGACAACTTCAGCAAACGAGAAATCGCCGCTGAAATCGCCGCCACTCTAGCATTCAGCGCCATTGGAAACAACGACCGCGTCGCGCTCATCCTCTTCACCGATAAAGTCGAGCTCTTCATCCCTCCCGGAAAAGGCCGCTCCCACGTGCTTCGCGTCATCCGCGAGGTCCTCTACTACGATCCCAAATCTCGCAGAACGGACGTCGCAGCGGCCTTGGTGTATCTCAATCGAGTTATCACCCGTCGGTCCATTGCCTTTCTAATCTCTGACTTCCATGCCGCCCCATTTAAGAAAGAACTCAGTCTGGCTGCTCGGCGCCACGATCTCACGGCGATTGAAATTCGCGACCCGTTAGAACAAGCGCTCCCCAAGATCGGCCGCGTGATGTTAGAGGATCAAGAAACCGGAGAACTCCTGGAAGTGAATACCTCGAGCAAGGCGCTAAGACAGCAATTCGCATCCCAAGTGAAACAACACCAAGAGTCTCTCGCCAGCCAGTTCCTCCAAGGTGGGGTCGATCATGTCTCCCTCGCAACCACTGACGACTACCTCCCCGCCCTTCGACAATTCTTCGCGCGGCGAGAACGACGATTGACGCGAGCATGAACGAAAACGCCCAATCATTGCCTGACATTCTCGATGTCGAGCCACCACTCGAACTGCCTCCCGATCCACTGCATTGGGGCTGGTGGGCGCTTTCTATCGCCGTCGTACTGCTGATAGCTGGGGCAATCTGGTGGTTTCTACGTCGTCGACAACTGGCCCAGATTTCAGCTAAAGAACACGCCCTATCAGAACTCACTTCCCTCCAGGCTCGCGCACCCAAGCTTGATGGCTATCAGTTCGGCGTGGCCGTGTCAGACATTCTACGCGCCTACCTAACCGAAGCACACAGCCTTCGGGCTAGCCAGCAAACCTCACGTGAGTTCCTTGAAGAAATGGATCGTGAGAAACAATTCGGTGAGAAACGTCAGGATCGCCTGCGCGAGTTTCTTCAAGCCTGTGACTTCCTCAAGTACGCCCCCGCAGGCAAGGCCACGGATCCAAACCAAGAATTGTTAGAGCAGGCGAACTTCTTCATCCGGGAGGACACCGTTTAGAGAAATGGATAGCCTGAGGCAACTTCTCGAAGGGTTCCGCTTTGCCCAGCCATGGGTGCTATGTGGCCTCCTGCTGGTGCCTTTGCTCTGGCTTTGGCTCGGGAAGCGACGTGATGCCGCCGCCATCGGCTATTCCAGCCTAAATCTATTCAAAGGTGTAGGCAAACGTCACGGTGGTCGTGAAGGCTGGCTCTCACACTTGATCATGAGCGCCTCGCTCGTGTTCCTCATTACAGCTCTGGCAAGACCCCAGTCAGGCCAGTCGTTCACCAAAGTCCGAGCCAGCGGCATTGATATCCTTCTCGTTCTCGACGTTTCCTCTTCGATGCTAGCAGAAGACTTCTCCATCGGCCAGCAACGGGCTAATCGTATTAATGCGGTTAAAGCGGTAACGAAAGATTTTATCGAAGACCGTAAGAATGACCGCATGGGGATCATCGCCTTTGGTGGCAAGCCCTTCCTCGTGAGCCCGATGACATTGGACCACGATTGGCTGTTGAAGAACCTGCAAGAACGAGTCCAAATCAGTTTCGAAATCGATGGCACCGCGATCGGAAGCGCGATCAGCTCAGCAGCCAACCGCCTCAAAGATCGTGAGAGTGAAAGCCGCATCATCGTCCTCCTAACAGACGGCACCAACAACGCAGGCCCTCTCCAGCCGACCACGGCCGCTGAAGCCGCCGCTGCCCTGGGCATCAAGATCTATACCATTGGTGCTGGTACTCGTGGCATCGCGCCTTACCCACAGATGACCCGAAATCACAAGGTCGCGCTCGACATGTTCGGCAAACCTAGGTATCGCCGCGTCCAGGTAGAGTTCGATGAAGAGACTCTGAAAGAAATCGCATCAATGACAGGCGGCAAGTATTTCCGTGCGACGAACACCGATAGTCTTGAGGCGATCTACGACGAAATTGACCGGCTGGAGAAGACGGAAGTCGAGGTCGATCAATACGAACAGTTCGACGAGTGGTTCATGTATCTCCTCATTCCTGGAGGCATCCTAGCATTGCTCCACCTACTTCTACGTTACACTCTTTGGAGGAGACTGCCATGACCGACAACAAGCTGATCTTTGCCAATCCCGGTTGGTTTCTCGCCTGCCTCCTCCTCGTGCTGGTCATCGTTGTGCGCTATGTGTCACAGGCCCGCTCGAAAAAACTCATCGATCAAATGGTGGCCTCTCGACTGAAAGGCCAGCTACTCGCCGCGCTCCACCCCCTGCGACGGGAACTAAAATTCTGGCTCTTCATTGTTGGTCTGCTAGGTATCATTGTCGCCCTGGCTCGCCCTCAAAAAGGATTCCAAGACACCAACACGACCCGCAAAGGACTCGATGTCGTCTTCGCCTTAGATACCTCTCGCAGTATGTTGGCAGAAGACATCCAGCCAAACCGCTTGGACCGGGCTAAATTCGCCATTCTCGATCTCATGGAAATCCTTGAGGGAGATCGCATTGGTCTAGTCGCCTTTGCTGGGGATGCCTACGTGCAGTGCCCCTTAACGACGGACTACAATGCCTTCCGGAGAATCCTGGAGGAAGCTGACACGTCACTCATACCGACAGGCGGTACAAATATCGCCGGTGCGATTAAGGAATCACTAAAGAGCTTCATGAATTCCGAGAGTGACAATCGAGCACTCGTTCTCATCACAGACGGTGAGGAACTCGACGCAGAAGCCGTTCCCACGGCTCGTGAAGCCTATGACACTCAAGGCGTGCGAGTCTTCACCATGGGATTCGGCACACCTGAAGGAACTCAAATCCGGGTCAACCAAGATGGACGCTCAAGCACGCTCGTTGATCCCGATGGCAAGCCCGTTATAAGCAAGCTACAAGAGGGTTTATTAGAGGACGTGGCCGACGCTGCAGGCGGCTTCTACAGCCGCTTTGAAGGCACGCCAACCCTACGCAAACTCGTCACAGATGGTTTTAGCATGATGACTCGGCAGGACATCGACACCAGAGAACAGCGCCGAGCCATTGACTACTTCCAATGGCCACTCGGCTTTGGACTCATCTACTTGTTAGCGTCTCTCGCCATTCATGAAACGCCCAAGCGGAGGCGTGTTTAAGAATCCCCTCGCCCGTTAAACGCCTTGTAGCCAAAACTCGCTATACCCAGAAGCCCAATGCACAGACCAGCACCCCAGGTCAAACGGTCCAGCATGGCTAAAGAGGCAGCGACGGTGATAAGTAGCGAAAGTAAGAGCGACGGCCAGAAAGAACTCAGAGCCGAACAGTGCACAAGCTGAATAGCAAAGGTCACCCCAAGAGCACCAAAGGGGAGGCCTAGAAACCAAAGGGGAGGCCTAGAAACCAAGGGGTCAGCATCTCCCACTGGGTCACACGTTCGTAAATCCCATGATCCGTCATGAGTGTCACCAGGAGAAGGAGGATGGCAGTAGCACCGAAGACGGCCCAGGTCTTGACGAGGCTTGGTTTAGAAGGAGCGGCCATAGTAGGTGGCAGACGATCCAGTTTCAATGACTTTATATAATTATCCTTAAATTCAACATTTACTGATAGATCCCCCACGAACTCAACGTGGGGGACCAAGAGTATCGGTCTCATTCTGCCGGGAAGAGAAGTCATACTGACGGCGCTTCCAGGTGATCTTTCCAGTCACACTCTGACGCCAACTGTTGATGGCGATGGCGAACGACAACAACATCGCAAACGGATGCAACACGACACTCGACCACGACGTGTGAAATCGCACGGTAAGAACCAGGCGGATCAAGAAAATCAGTTGGGCCTGCAATGTCACGAGCCACGGTTGCTCCCGAACAATAAACAAGACGAACGGCAGGAACATGGTGACCGCGAGAATCACACCAACACCAACAAACTCGAGTGTCCTCCCCTCGAACGCGGGCCGGAGATTCTTACTGAAGCCTTCCCAGACCTCGAGGAACTCTCGATACATGCGACACTCCACAACGTGGTGCCCGTCGGCATTGACGATACGCCAACCCTTCGGAATCCGCTTGGTCACCTCGCGGCCAAGCGCGACATCTTCAACAAGGTTATCTTTGACCAGCTGATGGCTCCCGAGCTGCTTGTAGGCATCTCGAGTGAAGAGCATGTATTGCCCATTGGCAGCTCCCATTCTCTGCCACATGAATTTGGGCACCCAGCGGAAGGCCTTGTGATTTCTCTGGGCGATCCAGAGAAACCAATAGGGAATAAACGCCAATCCTAACAAATAGATCATTGGGATAATCAGCATCTCAGCCCACGTCACCGTGACCTGATGCGGCCAGACCGATAGCAGATGCGTCTGCTTCTCTAACGCCATGGCGACCGAGCTCTCAACACTGGTCTCATGATGGACCGTATCCGCATCCGTGAAGAGGAGGAAGTCTCCTGTTGCCTGGCGAGAGAGTTGATAGCAAGCCCAAGGTTTACCCGCCCAGCCACGCGGCATCGCCTGCCCACGTATGAGTTGAAACTTCCCTTTGCCGTCCTCGCGTAAGCCTAACTCTTTAGCCACACCCGCGGTGTCATCTTCTGAACAATCATCTAGCACGATCACTTCGAGATTTCGGTAAGTCTGCGAGGTCAGCGACTCCAGACAAAGAGCGATCTGATGAGCTTCGTTTCGCGCAGGAACTAGTACCGAGACCCGAGGCTGATCAGCATCACGTGGACGCTTCACGCTCTGACGTTTCACCGTCGGAAAGTAGATGGCGTTCAGCGCCACATTAAGAAGAAAGAGCCCCAAGAGCCCAATCACCACCGCATCGTATACTCCAAATAATCCTTCCATCAATTCGTCCGAATGAATGTGAGTTGAAGTTCGCGACTAGCCCCGCCTTCGTCAATAATGAGACCGGCCATCATTTGCAACCCGCGAAATCAGAATCCTCACACTTGATCGTTACGCTGGGCCATGGTCATTCCCGCATGGTAACAGCTGGTCCAGGCATTCTGAAAATTGAAGCCACCCGTAATGCCATCCACATTCATGACCTCACCCGCAAAAAAAAGACCAGGGCAGAGTCGACTCTCCATCGTCTTGAGATCGATCTCCTTCAACTCTACGCCTCCACAAGTCACAAATTCCTCCTTGTTCATACTCTTGCCACGTACTTGGAAACTCGCGATCTGCAGTTGATCCACAAGCGCTCTCACCTGCTCACGGGTAAGCTGTGACCAGAGCTGCTCACTACCCACTCCCTCCATTTCTAACAAACGAACCCACAATCGTTTCGGAATGGCCGTGAATGGCGATCTCACCGGCAACTGCCGTTTCCCCCAAGCCTCACGATAATGCCTAAGCTCCGCTTCGACATCGGTCTCGGGCAACCAGTTCACACGTAAAACAAACTGATAGTCCCTCTCCGCTAACTCACGAGCCCCCCACGCAGACAACCTCAAGATGCCAGGTCCACTCATCCCCCAGTGAGTCACTAGCAAAGGCCCGGAAGCTTTGAGGCGAGTCCCCTCGATGGCACAATCAACGCGTTCCACGGAAAGTCCTGCGAGATCTTTCAATCTAGGATCTGCGATCTTAAAGGTGAATAGCGACGGGACGGCCGAAACCAAGGAATGACTTAACGACTTTGCCAACTTCGCACCGACGGCGAGTCGAGATCCACCCGTAGCGAGCAACACATGCCGAGCACGCAGGATTTCCCCATCTGATAACACAAGCGTGAATATGTCAGAGTCTAACTGAATCGCCGTCACCTCACACTGCCGACGCACCTCCACCTTTGTCTCGTCCGCTGCGTCTTGCAGACAATCCATGATCGTCTGGGAATCATTGGTCACCGGAAACATCCTTCCATCCGCTTCCGTCTTGAGAGCCACCCCGTGGGACTCAAACCAAGCAATGGTCTCCATAGCACCCCACCGATGCAGCGGCCCTATCAAGGCCTTCTCTCCCCGTGGGTAATGCGCGCTGAAGGCCCGCGGCTCCGGACAATCATGCGTGACATTACAACGACCACCACCCGAGATCTTAACTTTCCCCAGAACCTGACTCGTCCGTTCCAGAATCAGAGTGCTTCCCCCTCCCATCTCGGCATGGGTAATCGCGCCAAAGAACCCAGCAGCTCCACCGCCAATGGTGATCAAATTCCAAATCATTTCACTTGCTGGCACGTGCCCATGCTATTGCCTTGGCCGCATGCATCCGCTTGTCAAACATACTCGCCTCTTCATCGCACTCGGTGGCACGGCAATCAGCCTTCACGCCGCCAAAATCCCCACAGAACTCGAATCAAATTCCTTCGCAGGAACAGACATTGTCCCTTCTCCGGCCTGTCTATGTGCAGCTCCCACTGGCGAAGTCTTCGTAGGAGTCGACATGAATGGCTCGCTCGGTAAACAGCCAGGCAAGGGACACATCGTCCGCTTGGTAGATTCTGATCACGACGGCACCGCAGACAGCCACACCACGTATGTCGCCATCGATAACCCTCGCGGACTGATCTCGGTTGGAAAGGATCTCTTCGTCCTACACACGGTCATCCCGTAGTGTCCGGAAACTCGAATCGCCCGGTAATCATGCTGCCTCCCGGTAGTAGTAGCGAAGCAATCCGCCAAGCCGATCATGGCAATTCACCTCACCTTCTCCATCCGAAACGAAATCAGGTTCAATGATTTTGTTGTCTAACCCTTGGTGATTTCTCTCGTGATGGTAGTGCCGGCAGAACTGATCGACTGCTCGTCGGAGTGACCTCTCCCCTATCAAGATCATCCGATCGAGGCACTCCCCTTTGATCGTTCGAACAAACCTTTCCGCAAAAGAATTTACGTACGCCGTCAACTGCACCCTGTAGTGACGCTGGAAGAAGAACTTTCAAGATCACCCA
>CALLLI010000282.1 GCA_938082635.1 uncultured Verrucomicrobiales bacterium | reverse complement strand
ATTGATAGGTGATTTCGATGGCCTGGTTAACGAAACTGTTGAGTTCTGACGAGAGTTCCGCCTCAAAAAGCAGTTCTTGCCGAGCAGAGTGATCGGATTCTGTTGGTGGTAATATTCTAAAAGTCAACGGGTTACGTTGACCAAAGACTAACAGGGCGCTATCTGATTCTTCAAAAAAATGGGTTTTCGGCGAAGGTCTAGCTTGTAGAGGTGCACCCCATACGGCTTGAAAGTATCGTCGAGCCGACCGTCCTTTAATCGAAGGGTTCGCGACTCATCTAACACTTCGACCTCTGCGCTATCCGGAGCGGCCCCAATCGTAAACACAACGTCCGCAGCGACGTTGCCCATGTTAACGGCAAAGAGATAAAGCGATTCGGTATTTCGTTTCAGCATCCAAGCGATGGGCGCGTCTTTCGTCGATGAGTCCACCACGACGCCCTTCAGGACACTGGGACGATTCAATACAGGCGCAAGCTCGCGGACCTGCCGGTTGATCGCGGTGATGGCGGCGAGCATCTCGGGATCGTCGAGCAGCGCGGCCTCCCGGAAGCTAGGGTTGAATTGATGGACGAAATAGAGCAGTCCCCGGGATCCCCGAATGAGCGCCATCCAGACTTCCGAGCGCACCTGTTCAGGCGTAGGCTTCACGTCGGCATTGCCGATGTGTGTGCACTCGATGCAATTCCATACCCTCTTCTCTCCACCGCACCATTTCACCAGCCGCTCCACACCTCGAGCGACGAACTCCAACTTGCCCGCCACCTCTGGACTATCATGAACCGCAGGATAAATGTCGAATGAAGCAATGTCGCAGCCTTTGATGGACTTCGGATAGTCCTCAGGATGATTGTGCCGAACGCCACGGCCGATCCAGTTGTCCCAGGCAACGCCTTGGCCAAGATTCAACAGCACCGGCCTAGTCGGATCGGCGACACGAATCCTTTCATAGTCACGAACGATGACTTCCGGCTCAATCGGCGGCCCGTAGCCGCCCCCTTGCCGAGGGATTGAGCATTGTCTGGCTCGTCGTCGTGAATCCAGCCGACAATGATCGGGCTGTCCTTCTGCTCCAACGCCACCGCGTTTTGATCGCAGATCACAGGCATCTTCGCCTTGGCCAAGGCCACGAGCTGGTCTTCAGTCGGTCCCTTATGAAGGCCGACGTAGAGGTTGATCCCTGCTTCCTTGAACTTCGTGGCATTCCTAGGACTCTGCAGCCAAACCGCGATTGGAAAGTAATCGTCGCTCTCTGGTGACCCATGGCTCCATCTGGGTGAGGTCTGCGACCACGACGTGCCAATGCCGATGACCGAGAAGGTGATGGCAAGGAAACCGCTCAACCACCTATTAAAGTGACGTTGTCGGAAAGAGAATCGAATTGGATGTGCGGACACCTTTGAACTCTCAATCAATTTCCCCGTGGAGGCAAGACTGACACCTCGCCGCCACCGTACGCCTACTTGTCTGGCAAATGATAGGTATACGGCAGGAGTTACTCAACACGCCGCAATCTATCCGATGCGTCTTGGGTGAGTAAGGATGCAGATTGGCGTGACCCATCGCGCAGTCAAAGCCCTTCTTCAGAACTTGGCGGTGAGCGTATTCAAAGTGAGTGTAGCCAGCGCGATTCTGTAAGGTGTGCGATTTCAGATAGAGGCAATCGATGCACGAGGACTTCACAGTTGCATCGGGATGAGGCTCTCTCACCTCTCGATCTAACAGTTGCGCATTCATTCATGCTTGCTTGCAATTGCGCCTCCCTACTTGCAGTGCGCCCGGCGACGCGGCCCGTCACCACGTAAGGGCCGAGAAAGGTGGATTCCAATGGACTCGTGCCTTTGATCGCCGCAAATCCGGAAAATTCTCCTGCAGCATACAGGCCCGGTATCGGTTTGCCATCGCGATCGACAACCCGACAACCCGACAAGAGTGATCCGTTTGTAGACCGCCCATGTTCTTTCGAGTGAAAGGGAAAAGCTGCACGGCATAAAACGGCGGCTCCTCTATCTTTGGAGGCATGCTTCCACCCTTCGTGAAACGCTGAAACTCGGTATCCGTCTCCCTCTTTGATCATCGCATTGAAATGATCGACTGTAGCCTTCAAGGCGTCGTCTTGCAATCCTGAGGGCTTTGCCAGAGCATCGATGGAATCCGCATGCCTGACAAGATCACGATCCCCATAGATGAGCCGATCGATCACAGCAAATATGGCAAAGGAGGATCCGCTCCTTCTATCGATGATCAAAGAGCCCAGTAACTAGCGGGATTCTACTTGAGAATGGCGGTGAGTTTCTCTTCAATGCTGCCCGATTCATTTACGAAACGATGGCCACTCGCCTTCACCAAAACGATCGGCCATGAGCAAACAAGAGCCCGATGCACAAGCTGTTCGCCCCACTACCCGTGAGGATGCGTAGTGGGATTGGTAGGCTCTTTGGCCAGTGCTCGCGAATGAGATTCAAGTTACTTTTGAAAGCCACCGGCAGCCAAGACTACGGCATCACCTCGGAACATGTGCTCCTCACCCGATCGAAGATGCTCACCGCGAACTCCGACAACGCGTGATTCTTTGGAGATCACCTTAGTCACTTTCGTGTTCTAAACAAAGGTGATGTCAGGATGCTTAACGCATGCTTAAAACAACGGCACGACAAGCCCGACCCCTTGTTTGCCTGTGCCGTGAGCGCACGGCACGCTGTTTCCACCAAACTGAGCTAGCCCGATAGACGTGCAAGCTCAGTGCCCACCACGATGACCTGCTGCTTCGCAGCCGTGTCTGCTTGTTGGACGTTAATCCGCGCAGGGAGCGATGGCTATCAGAAGAGATAATGTCAATGAGTGACGCATGAGCAGTCTGGTTATCGCAGACACAGCGCTCGGCATCGCTAAACAACTTGGCGGTGAACTGGCAGAGTACCTACTGAGGTGCTTGTAGCTTCATTGCTCTATCTGAAAATTTCTCGCACATCACGTCGGAGCCCTGGTAGAGTTGCCGCCCCCATGCCTTCACCTGACAATAGCGATCCATACCTTCGACTCGCCGGATACATCATCCTACCATGGTTAGCCACTGCTGCGCTAGTCGCTGCTGAGAGTGTCATTGTAGATCAGGCATTCCACCACTTGCGCCAAATAGAGCCGCGGGAGTGGGATCACTTTCCAGCCAAAGCGGAGGCGCAAATGATCGTTAAGGACTTCGATCTCAAGGAGCCTTCGTCCTATAAACTCCTCATATTACGCCAATCCAACGTGAAGCAGTCGTGGTCCGTATTACTGAACGGCCGAAAGCTGGGCATGCTCAACCGCGATCACAATGATCTGCAGACTGCACTTTCAATTCCGCAGGAGACGCTCAAAGAGGTTGGCAATAGGCTTGAGATCTCTACCCAATCGGTTTCGCCAGATGACATTAGAGTCGGCGAAATTGCTTTGCTCTCTCAGACTCGCGACGAACTGGCGAACGATGGTGAGGTTTCGGTCACCGTGAAAGACGCCGACACGAAATTGCCGCTGCCATGCCGACTGACCATCGTTGACGCAAAGAGCAATTCAATGGTGCTGTTAGGTGCAAAGTCTAGCTCCCGACTAGCAGTTCGCCCCGGAGTGATCTACACTCTCGACGGGCATGCTCGATTTGGACTCCAGGCTGGACACTACAGAATCTGGGCGGGGCGAGGTTTCGAATACGGGCTCGCGGAGAGCGAAATTGAGGTCAAGGAAGGCATTGATAGTGAAATTGCGCTAACCCTTCGCCGAGAAGTGGAAACTCCTGGCTTGGTGGCGTGTGACACTCACCTTCACACCAACGAGTTTGCGCGCCATGGTGATGCGACGTTGGTTGAGCGTCTTATTACGCTCGCGGGCGAAGGGGTCGAACTGCCGATCTCGACCGAGCACGACCAACATATCGACTATACCGCAGAAGCACGCCGGATTGGAGCCGACCAGTATTACACGCCAATACTAGGTTGCGAGGTGACGACCAAGCTTGGTCACTTTAATTCGTTTCCTATCAACTCAGGATCGACGCCCGCCCAACATCGGCTACGGCCATGGCCGCAGATCTTCGCGAACATATTCGCCACGCCAGGCGTTAAGGTCGTGATTATGAATCACCCGCGCGATGTTCACGCTGGATTCACACCACTTGATGTGGCCCATTATGACACCGAATCCGGACGCTTCGCCGATAGTTGGGAGTTGAAGGCCAACGGCATCGAAGTCATCAATTCCGGTGCCCAGAAAAGTGATCCGATGCGACCCGTGCACGATTGGATGGCACTGCTGAGAAGTGGTCACAAGATCTCTGCGGTAGGCAGCAGCGATTCACACACGGTCAACATGGCTATCGTTGGCCAAGCGCGAACGTATATCAGGTGTCCCGATGACGCGCCGTATAGCATCGACATAGACACTGCAGTCGATAGTTTCTTGGCTGGCAGCACGCACGTCAGCTTCGGGCTTTTGACGTTGTTAGAAAACACTGCAAATGGGGGCATTAAAGTTAGCGTGCTAGGTCCGGGATGGTCACAGGCCGAAAAATTAACTCTATTCCTCGATGGTAGGAGCGTTGATAGTGTCACCATTCCTAAGGACGCCGGATCACGGCCGGGAGTGAAGTTTGAACGGTCATGGTCGCCCAGCGATCTTGGCGTCAATGAGGCGAAAGGCCGTTTTGTGGTCGCCGTTGCTGAAGGGCCTGGGATAGACGAACCCTGGTGGCGCATGATGCCGCCTTATCAAGCCGACACATCCAAATACCAACCGTATGTGATGGGCATCAGCCCAGCGGTCTGGCTGAAAGAGAAATCTAACTGAACAATGACGGGACAGGCTTACCCCCATCTGTGATAGGCACGGGCCGATCACCATCAAACAGTTCTTTGTGAGGATCGATTCCCAAGGCCTGATGAATCGTGGCGTGAAAGTCAGGAATTGAGACGGGGTGATTCACTGGCATCTTTGAAAGTTCATCCGTTTCACCCCAAGCCCCACAGTGGTTGAGGCCTCCTCCTGCGAGCACCGTACTGAAAGCGCTTCCTTGATGACCACGCCCACCTCCGGCATCAAATTGGGCTGGTCGCCCGAACTCTGAAGCGAGTACAATCAGCGTTTTATCTAACAATTGCTGCTTCTTCAAGTCATCCATCAACGCCGAGAGCGCGACATCGACGTCTTGAATCAACAGGTGCTGGTTCAGCTGGCCCTCATTATGAGTGTCCCATCCAGTGCCATTGACAAAGTTGAGATTGTGTAAAACTTCGACAAATCGGACGCCACGTTGAACCAATCGCCTTGCCAGCAAACAACGCTGACCAAACTCGCTACCGTAGGTCTCCCGAAGGGACGCAGGTTCACGTTCAAGCTCAAACGTTTCTTTGAATGAGCCTTCGGCCAAATCTTGGCTCTGACCGATAACATCATCATATTGCAAAAGCGGATGATCCTGCGGAGATTCCTGTCGAGTCGATTCTCTAATGATATCCAACAGATCCGCACGACGAGCTGCTCGTTTCGAATTCAACCAAGTAGGTCGGGCCAAACCCGCTGGGCCCAAGCGCGTATCCGTTAGATAGACAAATCCGTGACGGGAACCGAGAAACCCGGGACCACGGGAAACACTGGGATAGCCAATCAATACGTAACCGGGGATACCCACATCCACCTTCAACTGATGATTGATGATCGAGCCGATTGACGGATACCTCAGCGTGCCACTTACAGGTCGACCAGTGTAAACGCGATTCGTTGCAGCGCCATGTTCATCAATCACGCCGTGATTCGTCGCCCGCAGGATGGTCATGCGATCGAGACGATCTGCCACTCGAGGCAAATGCTCACACACATTGACCCCATCGACAGCACTCCTAATAGCCTGGTAAGCGGAACCCCCTATGCGT